>DASVDI010000045.1:0-13852 GCA_036381175.1 Gammaproteobacteria bacterium | reverse complement strand
CGGGGATCGTCCAGCGCCGTGGCAATGACAGCGCGGCCCATGCGGCCGGTCGCGCCCAGTACGGCAAGGCGGATGAGCTTCGACATTGTTGTTCCCCGTTTTATTGCGACATTCGCCGCTGGATCACGACTTCATGTTATCGAAAAAACCTTTCATGCCATCCAGCCATGATGCTTTGCGCGGGCTGTGCCGTTTGCCGCCGGTTTCGAGCGACGCCTCGAATTGCTTCAACGCTTCCTTCTGCTCTTTCGTCAGGTTCACCGGCGTTTCCACCTGGACCTGGCAATACAGATCGCCAAGCATGCCGCTACGCACGGATTTCACGCCCTTGCCGCGCAAGCGGAACTGCTTGCCGCCCTGCGTTTCGGGCGGGACTTTCAGGGTCACGCGACCGTTCAGGGTCGGCACTTCGATTTCGCCGCCGAGGGCGGCGGTCGCGAAGCTCACCGGCACGTCGCAATGCAGATCGCTGCCTTCGCGACGGAAAATCTTGTGGGGACGAACGGCGATCTCGACGTAAAGATCGCCCGGCGGTCCGCCGTTCTCGCCTGCCTCGCCCTCGCCGGTGAGGCGAATGCGATCGCCGTTATCCACGCCAGCGGGAATTTTCACGGAAAGGTTGCGCGTTTCCTGCTTGCGGCCACGCCCGCTGCAATCGGGGCACGGCTCGGCCACGACCGTGCCGGCGCCGCGGCATTCGGGACAGGTCTGCTGGATGGAGAAGAAACCCTGCTGCATGCGGACCTGGCCCGCGCCACCGCAAGTGCCGCAGGTTTTCGGCTCGGTGCCGGGTTTCGCGCCCGAACCCTTGCAGGTTTCACAGGCGACAAGGCGCGGCACGCGAATTTCGATCGTGTCGCCGGCAACCGCCTGTTCAAGATCAAGGTGGAGTTCGTAGCGCAGATCGGCGCCGCGGAATACGCGTCGGCCACCACCTCCGCCGCCGCGTCCACCACCGAAGATATCACCGAAGATATCGCCGAAAATGTCGCCGAAATCCGCGTTGCCGCCACGGCCTCCGCCAAATCCGCCCGCACCCATCGACGGATCGAAACCGGCATGGCCGAACTGGTCGTAGGCGGCGCGCTTCTGCGGATCGGAAAGGACTTCGTAGGCTTCCTTGGCTTCCTTGAATTTCGCTTCGGCCTCCTTGTCGCCCGGATTGCGATCCGGGTGATATTTCATCGCAAAGCGCCGGTACGCCTTTTTCAGTTCCGCGTCCGGTGCGTTGCGTTCAACGCCAAGCACCTCGTAGTAGTCCCGTTTGCTCATGATCCCGTGAGAGGTGAGAAGTGAGAGGTGAGAGGACAAAAACCTCTGCACCGTTACCCTGCAAACCCCTGCTCCTCCTTTCTACTTATGCTCGCGCTTGCGCCCCGCAAATGCGGACAGCGCTCGACCCGCGAGCGCCGTCCTCTTGCTTCTTGCTTCTAACCTCTTACTTTTTTTCGTCCTTCACTTCCTCGAACTCCGCATCGACGACATCCTCGTCGCGCTTGCCGGGCTCGCCGTCGGCTTCTTCGCCGCCCGCCGCTTCCTGCGCCTTGGCGTACATCTGCTCGGCGAGCTTGTGCGAGGCTTCGGCCACGGCCTGTGTCTTCTGTTCGATGACATCCTTGTCGTCGCCCTGCATGGCTTCCTTCAATTCCTCGATCGCCTTTTCGATCTTTTCCTTTTCTTCCGCTTCCAGTTTCTCGCCGAATTCCTTCAGCGATTTCCCGGTGGCGTGAATGATCGCGTCGGCCTGGTTGCGCGCATCCACCAGCGCGCGCGCCTTCTTGTCTTCATCGGCGTGCGCTTCGGCATCGCGGACCATGTTGTCGATTTCTTCATCCGAAAGGCCCGAAGACGCCTTGATGGTGATCTTCTGTTCCTTGCCGGTGGCCTTGTCCTTTGCGGACACGTGCAGGATGCCATTCGCGTCGATGTCGAAGGTGACTTCGATCTGCGGCACGCCACGTGGCGCGGGCGGAATATCGGCGAGATCGAAACGGCCCAGCGACTTGTTGCCGCTCGCCATTTCGCGTTCGCCCTGCAGCACGTGCACGGTCACCGCACCCTGGTTGTCTTCGGCGGTCGAGAACACCTGCGAGGCCTTGGTCGGAATGGTGGTGTTCTTCTCGATGAGCTTCGTCATCACGCCGCCCAACGTTTCGATGCCGAGCGACAGCGGCGTCACATCGAGCAACAGCACGTCTTTCACTTCGCCACCGAGCACGCCACCCTGGATGGCAGCGCCAACCGCGACGGCTTCATCCGGGTTCACGTCCTTGCGCGGATCCTTGCCGAAGAAATCCTTCACGGCTTCCTGGACTTTCGGCATGCGCGTCTGGCCGCCGACGAGAATCACGTCGTCGATTTCGGAAACCGAATGGCCAGCATCTTTCAGCGCGACCTTGCACGGCTCGATGGTGCGCGAGACGAGGTCCTCGACCAGCGCTTCGAGCTTGGCGCGCGTCAGCTTGATGGTGAGATGTTTCGGACCGGATGCATCCGCCGTGATGTACGGCAGGTTGATTTCGGTCTGCGTCGAGGACGACAGCTCGATCTTTGCCTTCTCCGCAGCTTCCTTCAGGCGCTGCATGGCGAGCGGATCACGGCGAATGTCCATGCCCTGCTCTTTCTTGAATTCTTCCGCGAGGTAATCGATGACACGCTTGTCGAAATCCTCGCCGCCGAGGAAGGTGTCGCCGTTGGTGGAAAGCACTTCGAACTGGTGCTCGCCATCGACTTCGGCAATTTCGATGATGGAAATATCGAAGGTGCCGCCGCCGAGATCGTACACGGCGATCTTGCGGTCACCCTTTTTCTTGTCCATGCCATAGGCAAGCGCTGCCGCCGTCGGCTCGTTGATGATGCGCTTCACTTCAAGGCCGGCGATCTTGCCGGCATCTTTCGTCGCCTGGCGCTGCGAGTCGTTGAAATATGCGGGCACGGTGATGACTGCCTCCGTGACTTCCTCGCCGAGATAATCTTCCGCGGTCTTTTTCATCTTCTGCAGCACGCGCGCGGAAATTTCCGGCGGCGCCATCTTCTTGCCGTTGACTTCGACCCACGCATCGCCGTTGTCGGCCTTGACGATCTTGTACGGCACCATGTCGATGTCTTTCTGCACGACCTTGTCGTCGAACTTGCGACCGATGAGTCGCTTCACCGCATGCAGCGTGTTGCTGGGATTGGTGACGGCCTGGCGCTTGGCGGACGCGCCGACCAGCACTTCACCTTCCTTGTTGAAGGCGACGATGGACGGCGTGGTGCGATCGCCTTCGGAATTCTCGATCACCTTCGTCTTGCCGCCTTCCATGATGGCGACACACGAGTTGGTGGTCCCGAGGTCGATGCCGATGATTCTGCCCATGATCAAGTCTCCGTATATTTTGAAATCGCAATCTGTTTTTCTGGATGTCCCGTTAATGGGGACTTCCCCGTGGCTTTCAAGCCGCAGGGGAAATTCCTTCCGTCACTCGTCCGCCGGTCGAGCCACGAGCACGCGCGCGGCACGCAATACGCGACCGTTCAGCAAATAACCTTTCTGCACGACGGTGAGCACCGTGTCGGGTTCCGCCTCAGATGAAGGCTGCGTGGCCATCGCTTCGTGCTGCTCGGGATCGAATTTCTCGCCTTTCGGATCAATCTCGGTGATGCCGAACTTCTCGAACACCTGCGCGAGTTGCTTGAGCGTCATTTCGGTGCCTTCGAGCAGCGCGCTGGCCTTGTCCTTCGAATCGGTGGCGGCGTTGATGCCCATTTCAAGGCTGTCCTTCACGGCCAGCAGGTCAGCCGCGAAACGCTCGATGGCGAACCGGCGCGCCTGTTCCACGTCGCGCGTGGCGCGCTTGCGGATGTTGTCGAGTTCGGCGACGGCTCGAAGGTACTGGTTCCAGTTGTCCTCGGCCTTTTCATTCGCCGCAACGAGTGCGGCTTCCACGTCGTCTTGGGGCGCTTCTGGTGCCGTGGCGTCGATCTCCGCAGCGGTTTCCGTTTCCGCTCGCTGCTGTTCCGACTTCTGGTCCGGCTCTTCAGGGGCACCCTTCTTGTTGTTGTTTTCCTGGCTGGCTGCCGTCTTTTCCGACATTTCCCTCTCCGTGCACAGTTCGAATGCAAAAAAATAACGCCGCCGGACCGACCGGCGGTGATTGATATTGTCATTTGGGGGCTACTTGCGCGGGTTCAAGGCCGCGCTCAGCAGTTTCGCGGTCACATCCACAATCGGGATGACGCGCTCGTAGGCCATTCGCGTCGGGCCAATCACGCCCAGCACGCCGACCAGTTCCTCGTTCACGCGGTATGGCGCGGTCACCACCGAGCATTCGTCCAGCACCTGGTAGCCGGATTCCTCGCCGATGAAGATCTGCACGCCGTCGGCGGCGACGCACTGGTCCAGCAGGTGGAGGATGTCGCGTTTTTTATTGAAGGCCTCGAACAGCTGGCGCAGCTTGTCGACGTTGGAAAGCTCGGCGAACTCCATCAGGTGCGTCTCGCCGGCCAGCACGTAGTCCTTGCCCGGCGGCGCGCGTTCGAACATCTGCTCCGCCATCGTGATGGCGGCGGACATCATCTCGTTCATGGATTCGCGCGTGTTGCGCAATTCCTTCAGCAGCGATTCGCGGACCTGGCCAACATCGCGACCGGTGAAATGCGTGTTCAGGTAATTCGCGAACTGCTGCAACTCGGCCTGGGTCCAGGCGCGATCGAGTTCGAGGATGCGGTTCTGCACCTCGCGCTCATTGATGACGAGGATCGCCAGCACGCGGTTGTCGGAGAGTGGCAGGAATTCGACATGCCGCCACGCGCCGAACTCCCGCTTAGGAATGGTCACCAGGCCCGCCATCTGCGTGACACCCGAAAGCAGGCTGGATGTGATGGTCATCAGGCTCTGCGAATCGCCGCGTGCCGGTTCCATCTCCCGCAGCAGATCGTGCTGAAGGCGTGCGACCTCCCGGCTGTCGAGTGGCTTGACCGCCAGCAGCGCGTCCACGAACAACCGGTAACCGCGCGCTGTCGGCACGCGCCCGGCGGAGGTGTGCGGCGAGCGAACCATGCCGAGATCTTCGAGATCAGCCATGATGTTGCGAATGGTGGCAGGACTCAGATCCAGACCGGAATCCCGCGACAGCGTGCGCGAGCCGACCGGTTCGCCGTCACGGATATAACGCTCCACCAGGGTCTTCAGAAGCTGCTGCGCCCGGTCCGAGAGCTGGCCGTCGGTGCTGCGCAGGTTTTCATGGCGAGATCTGGGCATGAGTCACGGGCTGGTGGCGGCGATTATTTCTTGGCACTCAGCGAGTTTGAGTGCCAGAGCGAATTATGGGGACGCACGCCGCAGTGTCAAGGCGAGTGCACCGAAGTCACACCGCAAATGCGCGCGCGGCAAGGCGTATTGCGTGGCAATTCATCTGCTAACATCGCCCGCCATGAAGCCGCAATTTCACCGAATCGGACTGATCGTGAAGCGCCACGACCCGCGCGCGGTGGAAACCCTGCGCGCGGCGGTGTCATACCTCGCGCCGCGCGGCCTGGCGCTGTGTGCCGATGCCGAAACCGCGGCGCTGCTGAAGACGGATGCCGTCGGCACTGACGATCCGGGGAATGCCGATCTCGTCGTGGTCGTCGGCGGCGATGGCACCCTGCTGCATGCCGCGCGCCTGCTCGCGCCGCGCAAGGTGCCGCTGGTTGGCATCAACGCCGGCAGGCTCGGTTTTCTCGCCGATATTCGTCCCGAGGAGCTCAGCTCCAGTCTCGATGCCGTGCTGTCCGGGAATTTCATCGAAGAACCGCGCGCGCTATTGCGCGCCGAGGTCGCCCGCGGGAACGAGGATGCATGGAGCGCCACGGCACTGAATGATGTCGTCGTGCAGAAATGCGACGCGGGCCGGATGATCGAATTCGAAACGCATGTGAACGGCAATTACGTGTGCAGTCACCGCGCCGACGGCATCATCATTTCCACGCCGACAGGCTCGACGGCGTATGCGCTTTCCGCTGGCGGACCGATACTGCATCCGGAACTGCAGGCGCTCGCCATCGTGCCGATCTGCCCGCACACGCTGTCGGACCGGCCGATCGTGGTGGGCGGCGATGCGCGCATCGAAATCCGCATGCGCTGCACCGAAAGCAATACCGAGAATACGGCCGCACAAGTTGTACTCGACGGGCAAGATCACGCCGATCTCGGCGCGGGCGATTGCGTTGTCATCCAGCGTCACGGCGAACCCGCGCGGCTGCTGCATCCCGCCGGACACGATTACTACAAATTATTGCGGCAGAAACTGCACTGGGGCCGGGATCACGAATCCGGCATGGAAAGATAAAAAACAAAAGCAAGAGCAATGGACAGGATTAACAGGATTTTGAAAAGCGGATTTACAGGATTATTTTCTGTGGACAAGCAAATCGCGCCTTTCCATGTTTTTACTTTGCTTTTTATCCTGTGAATTCTGAAAAATCCTGTTAATCCTGTCCATTGCCGTTGCTCTTCGAGAAACTGACGAATGCTGACTCACGCGCACATTTCCGATTTCGCCATCATCGAATCGCTTGAACTCGATTTCGAGCGCGGTCTCACGGTGCTGACCGGCGAGACCGGTGCGGGCAAGTCGATCCTCATCGATGCGATGGGTCTCGCGCTCGGCGATCGCGCTGACGCTGCCAGTGTTCGCCATGGCGCAGAGCGCACGGAAATTTCCGTCGGCTTCGATCTCACTGACCAATCCGCCGTGCGCGAGTGGCTCGCCGAACAGGAACTCGATGACGAATCGGGCGAATGCCTGGTCCGCCGTGTAGTGACGTCGGAGGGCCGCAGCAAGGCATGGATCAACGGCCGCGCCGTCACCATCCAGGCGTTGAAGGAACTCGGCGAAAAACTGGTCGACATTCACGGCCAGCACGAACACCAGTCGCTGATGCGCCGGGATGAACAGCGCAAGCTGCTCGACGCGTTCGGCGATCACAGCGAACTGCTGGACGAGATTGCGACGCGTTACGACGCCTGGAAAAAAACGCGCGATGTGCTGGATAACCTGCGCCGCGCGCAACAGGACTCCGACGACCGTCGCGACCTTCTGCGATTCCAGGTCGGCGAACTTGAAGCGCTGGACCTCGATCCGAAAGAACTGCCGGAACTCGAAAACGAGCATCAGCGCCTTGCGCACGCGGGCAAGCTTGCCGAAGGCACGCAGGCTGCCCTGGATGCCGCTTACGAGAACGAAGATGCATCCGCGTATACATTATTAAGCCACGCCGTCGAATCGCTGAGCGAACTCGCCGAACTCGACGCCACCCTGAAACCCGTCGCCGATACGCTGAACACTGCACTGATCAATTTGCAGGAAGGTGCGGAAGATTTGCGCCGTTACGTCGGCGAGCTGGAGATGGACCCCGAGCGGCACGATTTCGTCGAAGCGCGTCTTGCGTCAATCGAACAGCTCGCCCGCAAGCATCGCGCGAAAGCGGAAGCGTTGCCTGAACTCGCGGCGAGCCTGCGCGAGGAACTCGACGGGCTGGAAAATTCCAGCGAGCGGCTGCAACAGCTCGAAACCGATTTGAAGGAACGCGAGCAGGATTATCTCAAGCTCGCGGAAAAACTTTCAAAACAGCGCTTGGCAACAGCAACAACGCTTGGCAAGGACGTCAGCGCCGTGATGCAGGAACTCGGCATGTCCGGCGGCAAATTTTCGATCGCCATTGAGCGCGATGCGAAGGCGCGTTTCAGTGCGCATGGCATGGACCGGATCGAATTCCAGGTTGCCGCGAATCCCGGCCAGCCGCTCGCGCCGCTCGCAAAGGTCGCATCCGGCGGCGAACTGTCACGCATCTCGCTCGCGATACAGGTGATTGCATCCGATGCCAGCGACATGCCGGTGATGGTGTTCGATGAAGTCGATGCCGGCGTCGGCGGCGGCATTGCGGAGCTGATCGGCCGGCGAATGCGGGCGCTGGGACGCGACCGGCAGGTTTTCTGCGTCACGCACCTGCCGCAGGTCGCCAGCCAGGCGCACCATCATTTCAAGGTGGAGAAGATCGCGGACAAGGATCACACGCGCACAACGATCGCGAAACTTGATGATGCCGTGCGCATCGAAGAACTCGCGCGCATGCTCGGCGGCGTGAAGATCACGGACACCACTCGTGAACACGCCAGGGAAATGGTACGGGCAGCGGCAACATGAAATAAAAAAGCGCGACTCCGAAAGGAGCCGCGCTTTTTTATTTCATGTTGCCGTAAACAACTTGCCGCCAAAGGCGGAAGCTTTGTTCCCTGCACACGACCTTCGGCGCTTTTACTTCTTGACCGCCTTCCGGCACTCCGGACAAAACCCGTATATATACAAGGAGTGGTCCGTCATCTCGTAACCCGATTTCCGCGCGATTTCTTCCTGGCGCTTTTCGATCACATCATCAACAAATTCATCAACGCGGCCGCATTTCACGCACAGGATGTGATCGTGGTGATCGCCCTCGTTCATTTCGAACATCGAGTGACCGCCTTCGAAATGATGCCGCGTCACGAGGCCCGCGTCCTCGAACTGCGTCAGCACGCGATAAACCGTGGCCAGCCCGATTTCCTCGCCCGAATCGAGCAGCGCCTTGTACATGTCTTCGGCGCTCATGTGGCGTTGCGCGCTATTCTCGAGAATCTCGAGAATTTTCATGCGCGGCAGGGTCACCTTGAGGCCGGCCTTGCGTAAATCGTGGCTTTCCATGTATCAGGCTCCGGTAACTGGTCAGTTTTGGGGGCTTCAAGTAAGATTCCCCACCTCGTTGCCACCATTATGCCCCACGCCGGGCACAAACCAACCCGACGGAGCACAAATGCGACTCTCCCTGCTCAAATTGTTACCACTCGTGTTTTTGCTCGGCGCCTGCGTTTATCGCCAGAGCATTCCGCAAGGCAATTTCTTCAAGATCGAGGATGTCGCCAAGCTCGAGGAAGGCATGACGCGCGAGCAGGTGCAGTACGTGATGGGCACGCCGATGATCGCAGACCCTTTCCACCCGGACCGCTGGGACTATCTCTTTTACGTGGACGTGCAGGACGGAGAAGATTACCGCCGGCGCGTGACGGTGTTTTTCGAGGGCGATTCGGTAACGCGCATCGAGAAGTTCGGTCTCGACAAGGAAGAACAGGACGTGCCGACGGGCGACGAAGGCATTGTCATCGAGGAACAGGAAACGACCCTGCCGACGGACGATCCCGAAATCTTCACCGGCGAAGAATGATCGTCTAGGACTTGCGCTCGTTTCTGCCCATGGTTCGTCCTTCTGCCGCCAGGCGCCGGCGCACTTCCTTCGGATCCGCTACCAGCGGCCGGTAGATTTCCACGCGATCGCCCGCTTCCAGCACCCGCTCCGACGGACACAGCCGCCCGAACACGCCGATCCTGCCGTTCGATAGATCAATTCCAGGAAATTGCTCCGAAATACCGGAGCGGCGGATCGCCTCGATCGCCGTCGTGCCGGCGGGCACGGTCAGCGGGATCAGCACCTGGCGATCCGGCAAGGCGTACGCCACTTCGACAACAATCTCACGCTGGCCGTCAACGATTGCCATACAAGGTTTTCGCCCGCCGCACGAAAGCGTCCAGCATCGTGTCGCCCATCTGCTTGAAGACCGGCCCGACCATCATGCTCATGAGCGTGCTGGAAAATTCGAACTTCAGGCACAGCGACACTTTGCACGCGTCCTCGCCCAGCGAATCGAACACCCATTCGCCGGTCAGATGCCGGAACGGACCTTCGACGAGATCGATGGTCAGACGCTCCGGCGGTTCCAGCGTATTGCGTGTCGTGAAAGTCTTGTGCGCACCCGCAAGTGCGATGTCGATGCTCGCAACGCGAAACCCCTCGCCTTCTTCCTTCACTTCAGCGGCTTTGCACCACGGCAGGAATTCAGGATAGGAATCCACGTCATTGACGAGCTCGAACATGGTCTCGGCCGAGTGCGGCACCAGTGCCTGTTTTCTGACTTCACGCATCGCGGCTCCCGAAAAGCTGGATCATGTCCGTTGCGTTCAGGAAAATGAGGATCATCACCACTGGCGTGAACCAGCGCGTCAGGAAATGCCACAGCGCGTAGCGAAATCCCGTCCCCATCTCCAGTTCTTCCACGGCTGAACTCTTGCACATGATCCAGCCCGAGAACACCGCGATCAACAATCCGCCCAACGGCAACAGGACGTTCGCCGCCAGGTAATCGAGATTCTGGAAAATCGAGCCCGCGAGGAAACGCACGTTCGCAAACACGTTGAACGACGCGACGGTCAAAAGGCCCAGCACCCACACGACAAACCCGATCAGCAGTGCGGCGCGCGGTCGCGCCATGCCGTATTTCTCCACGACGCGCGCAACCGCCGGTTCGATCAGGCCGATCGACGAAGACCACGCCGCGAAAATCAGCAACAGGAAAAACACCGCGCCGAACACCACGCCGCCCGGCATGTCACCGAACATCAACGACAGGCTGATGAACGTCATTCCCGGCCCGATGGCCGCAGGATCCAGTCCGTTCAGCAGCAGGCTCGGAAAGACGATCAATCCGGCGAGCAACGCGACGATGGTCACAGCGAGCACGATCGTGAACGAGGTTTCCGGAATGGACGAATCTTCCGGCAGGTAAGCACCGTAGGCCATGATCGCGCCCATGCCGATGCTCAGCGAAAAGAATGCCTGGCCCATTGCATCCAGCACGGTGTGCGGCGTCACCTCGGAAAAATCCGCCTGGAACAAATAATGCACGCCATCCATGAAACGCGCGGTGGTCATGGAATACAGCAGCAGCGCCACCAGCACCAGGAACAATGCCGGCATGACGATCTTCACGCCCTTCTCAAGGCCCTGTTCGACGCCGCGTCCGACGACATAAACCGTCAGCGCCATGAACACCGTGTGCCAGAAAACGAGTTTCCACGGGCTCGCCGTCAGTTCCGCGAAATACGCGAACACGTCCGCCGGTCCTGCGCCGGTGAACGTGCCGCGCAAGGTGTCCACCGTGAAATTGAACGTCCAGCCGGCGATCACGCTGTAATAAGAAAGAATCAGCATGCCCGCGAACACGCCGAGCCAGCCGATCACCTGCCAGAAGGAATTCCCGGATTCCTCTTCCGACAGCAGGCGCATGGACTTGATCGGGTTACGGCGCCCGCGGCGGCCGAGCATGGCTTCGGCCATGAAGATCGGCAGTCCGATGGCGAACACGCAGCCGAGATAGATCAACACGAAGGCGCCGCCGCCGTTCGTGCCCGCCATGTACGGAAAGCGCCAGATGCTGCCGAGACCGACCGCGGCGCCCATAGCCGCGAGAATGAACGCGAGGCGCGAAGACCACTGCCCATGTAGCGATTGACGGCGTGACATTTGACTCACCTTCAAAAACAACATCCGCCGCGCAGTCGTCGCGAACGAACGACCGCCGCTGGCGGAGGTAGCTGGAAAGGGCGGGGATTCTCCGCCAATTCGCCGAAAGGCTCAAGTGATGCGACCGCGATTCCGCTCCCCGGTGCGTATAATGTCGTGATGGCTACGAACAAGAAAAACAGCGGTACTGGCACGATTGCCCTCAACAAGCGCGCCCGGCACGATTATTTCATCGAGGAACAGCATGAAGCCGGCATTGTCCTGCAAGGCTGGGAGGCAAAATCCCTGCGCGCGGGACGGGCGAGCATTGTCGAGGCCTATGTCACGCTCAAGGACGGCGAAGCCTTTCTTATCGGCGCGCAGATCACGCCATTGCCGCAGGCATCGACGCATGTCGTGGCGGATCCGCTACGAACGCGCAAGCTTCTGCTGCATCGCCGCGAGATCGATCATCTCATCGGCGCAGTGGATCGTGAGGGCTACACGCTGGTGCCGCTTGCGATGTACTGGAAGAAAAGCAGGGTGAAACTCGACATCGGTCTCGCCAAGGGCAAGAAGCAGTACGACAAGCGCGCTACGAAAAAGGACCAGGACTGGCAGCGGCAGAAAGACCGGTTGATGCGGCACACCTGAACCGCTGAAACGAACCGTTGATAACGGAGCGCGCATGAAAGCATTTTTTCAGCAAGGCCCCGAACTCGCCAACACCTGGAACACGGATCCATTCCTGCAAGCCGCGCTGCAACGCCTGCTGCCGGTGCATGTATTCGACGCCGTCGCACCCGGACTGGAATATTTCGGCGAACGCGCCGCCGGTGAAATGCTCGACTACGCCGCCGACGCCGAACGTCATCCACCCGAACACATTCCCTACGATCCCTGGGGCCGTCGCATCGACGACATTCGCGTCGCCGACGGCTGGAAACAATTGCATCGCGTCGCGGCGGAAGAAGGCATCGTCGCCACCGCCTATGAACGCGAACACGGCGAACACTCGCGCCTGCACCAGTTCGCGCGACTGTATCTTTACCATCCCTCCTCCGCGATCTGCTCCTGCCCCATGGCAATGACGGATGGCGCAGCGCGCGTGATCGAATTGCACGGCAGCGAAACGATGCGAGCGAATGCATTTCGTCATCTCATCAGCCGCGATCCGGAAATGTTCTGGACCTCGGGACAATGGATGACCGAACGTGCGGGCGGTTCCGATGTTTCGCGCACCGAGACTATCGCGCGAAAACAGGATGATGCTTATCGATTGTTCGGCACGAAGTGGTTCACCTCCGCAACCACCTCGCAGATGGCATTCACGCTCGCGCGCATTGAAGAGAAAAATGAGGCGTCATCACAGCTCAGCCTCTTCTACGTCGAGCAGCGCGATGAGAACGGTGAATTGAATGGCATTCGCGTGAATCGCCTGAAAGACAAGCTCGGCACGCGCGCCTTGCCAACCGCGGAACTCACGCTCGATGGCGCCCCCGCCATTCTCGTCGGCGAACCCGGCAAGGGCGTGCGCACGATCGCGACACTCCTCAACATCACGCGCCTGTACAACGCGTGCAGCTCGGCATCACAGATGCGCCGCGCGCTCATGCTCGCGACGGATTACGCGCAAAAGCGCATCGCCTTCGGAAAACCGTTATCGGAACATCCCTTGCATGCAGAAACACTCGCGGCACTTGAAGCCGAAGTTCAGGGCGCAACCTTGATGGTGCTTCACGCAGCCGCACTGCTCGGCAAGGAGGAAACAGACACAGCAAACGACACGGAACGAAAACTCCTGCGATTGCTCACGCCCATGATCAAGCTGTACACCGCGAAGCAGGCCGTCGCCGTGTGCAGTGAAGTGCTGGAATGTTTCGGCGGCGCCGGCTACATCGAAGACACCGGCCTGCCGGCGCTGCTGCGCGATGCGCAAGTCCTGTCGATCTGGGAAGGCACGACGAATGTGCTCGCGCTTGACCTGTTACGTGCGGCGACCAAGGACGAATCGCTGCCACTGTGGCTGAATGACATGCACGTGCGGCTTTCGAATATTGGTCATCCGGAACTCGCCGCCGCTCGAGAGACGATTGATGCAAGACTCGCGGAACTTCCCGCCCTGCTCTTTGGCGACACGGAACGTCATGCTCGACGCATCGCCTTCGCTGCCGCGCGTATTCTCGGCGCGGTATTGCTCGCCGAGCACGTGCAGTGGGAAATGGCCAGGGGAAATCACTCAACCCGAACGTGGCTGGACCACTGGTTGCGCGGCAAAGTACTGCCCGCCTAAACGGCATCAGGGCGCGAAGACCTTGAGTGTCTGTCCCCTGTTGCCAGCAGCATGAAACACGTACAATACGTTCCGTCGGGGGTGATATGGCTTCGACGCGGATAGTGAAACTCAAGGTGCATGTCGAGGATGCAGGCTTCCTCGTTAAACCGTCTGCAAAACGTTAGTTGCGAACGACGACAACTACGCTCTCGCGGCCTAAACCCCGCGTGCGGTTGACCAGCTCGG
>DASVDI010000044.1:0-80359 GCA_036381175.1 Gammaproteobacteria bacterium | reverse complement strand
GCTGCCGTTCGACTTGCATGTGTTAGGCATGCCGCCAGCGTTCAATCTGAGCCAGGATCAAACTCTTCAGTTTATAACTAAAGAGAGTGTCCAGAACTCAAGAACAACTGTTTCATTCTTGGGCTCTATATGGTCACTCTTTGATCGTTTTGTTGCGACTGCAACCCTACGATCCGAGCGCCCACACAAGTCACTTGATTCAGTTTTTAAAGAGCGGCCTGGAAATTGTTGCGCCCCAGGCAGACGGACCATTCTACGCGAGGCTGGCTTCCTGTCAATCCCCGGCGGGAAATTTTGTTTCCGGCTCCGGGTCAAGCGCCCCGCTTTACAGCGTTCGCATCCATGCGAGAGGTGCGCATTATAGGGGGTCAGGCGGGAACGTCAACACCTTGGCGGATGATTTTTGACGGTTTCGTTTCGGTTGGTGATTTCATGGCCACACACTGAGGTGAAATCACCCAATAAAACAAGACTTACTTCACCTCGACACGCGCCGCTCGCCGTTTGCCGACCTGGAAAACGGCGTGCGTGCCGATGACGACCTCCAGTTTCGGATCCGCGATCTTCTCGCCATCAATCTTTACCGCGCCCTGCCGGACCATGCGCATGCCATCCGAAGCGGAACTCACGAGCCCAGCCTCTTTCAACAGTTGCGCGATGCCGATTCCACGTCCGGAAGCCTTGACCGATAGTTCTTTAAGATCATCCGGCAACATGCCCTGCTGAAAGCGCGCTATGAAATTGTCGCGCGCCTTGTTGCCCACCCCGCTGCCGTGAAAGCGATCCACGATCTCGACGCCGAGCAGGAACTTGATATCGCGCGGGTTGGTGCCTTGCTCCACTTTCTCGCGGAATCCGCAAATTTCTGACAGGGGCCGGAACGACAATAGTTCGAAATACCGCCACATCAGCTCATCGGAGATAGACATCAGCTTGCCGAACATTTCGTCAGCCGGCTCAGCGATGCCAATGTAATTGCCCAGCGACTTGGACATTTTCTGCACACCATCCAGGCCTTCCAGCAACGGCGTGGTCAGGACGATCTGCGGTTTCTGGCCATACTGTTCTTGCAACTGCCGGCCTACCAGCAAATTGAATTTCTGGTCCGTACCGCCAAGCTCGACATCGGCTTCCAACGCGACCGAGTCGTACCCCTGCACGAGTGGGTACAGAAACTCGTGAATCGCAATGGGCCGGTTTTCCTTGTAACGCTTCGAGAAATCGTCGCGTTCCAGCATGCGCGCCACAGTGTGCCGGGCGGCAAGCTGGACAAGGCCGGCCGCACCGATGGCATTCATCCATCTCGAGTTGAATTCGATGCGTGTTTTTTTCGGGTCGAGAATCTTGAAAATCTGCTCCTTGTAAGTCTTCGCGTTTTCTTCGATCTCTTCCCGGGTCAACGGCGGACGAGTGGCATTCTTGCCGGTCGGATCCCCGATCATTCCCGTGAAATCACCAATGAGGAAAATCACCTCGTGCCCCAGATCCTGAAACTGGCGCAGCTTGTTGATGAGCACGGTATGGCCAAGATGCAGATCGGGCGCGGTCGGATCGAAGCCCGCTTTGACGCGCAAAGGCGCGCCGCTCTTCAACCGCTCGACGAGCTCGTTTTCGACCAATATCTCATCTGCGCCACGACGCAGGATTTCCAGCGCTTCGGAGGGAGTTGCTTGGGGGGAAACCATCAGGGATGCTCCTGCTATCCTTGTATTGTTGCGTTACAAAGTAACTGTAATTGCCGGTTTTCCCGGGAAAATTGCTTAGTGCAAGATTGACCGACAATAAGCCTCCGGGTACCTTTACCCCGGAATTTTCGAGGGGCGGAACTACCGCATTAGCACATGAAAGCAGATTATAAGACACCGGATGAAAACAGCCGCGGCCGTCGCCGTCCCTGGCATCGCCATTATGTCACGGCTGCAATTTGCGCCTGTGTGCTGGGTGTATTTCTCGCCAGCGTTTCATCCGATCCCGCACGCTCGATGGAGACAGACATTGAACGCTTCGCGGGTGGAGATATTCGCGCGCTCGAAGTACCGCCGCTTGCAGAAATTTCCGGTGACACAGCGACGAACCTTAAGCCAAGCCGCGATCTTGAGCTGGTTGTAAAGGAAGGCGACTCGCTTGCCATCCTGTTCGAGCGTAACAATATCCCGCCCGGTGACCTGCACGCCATCATGCAGCTCGGTGGATCGGTCAGCCACCTTCGCGCATTGCGTCCCGGTGACCGTATCCAGGTAGCGGTAAATGATCATGGCAACCTGCTTTCACTGACGACGCGCACAGGTGGCGAACAACGTATTGAGATCGTTCGCGACGGTGACGGTTTCAAGCTCATCGAAACCGAACTCCCCGTGCAGCGCCAGGTCAAGGTCGCGAGTGGTGTCATTCATTCGTCGCTATACCAGGCCGGTTATGACGCCGGACTTTCCGACGCACTCATAATGAGCCTTGCGAAAATCTACGCATGGGATATCGATTTCGCACTGGATATTCGCGAGGGTGATCAGTTCCGAATCATCTATGAGGAAATCTACCGCGACGGTGAGAAAATCCGTGATGGCAACATTCTGGCAGCGACGTTCATGAATGATGGCCGCGAACTGAATGCTGTTCGCTTCGTGGACGACGAGGGTAACGCTGCCTACTACGCGCCCGATGGCATGCCGATGCGCAAGGCATTCCTGCGCGCACCGCTGAATTTTTCCTACGTGAGTTCGGGCTTCAACCCGAATCGCTATCATCCCATTCTCAAGCGCGTGAAGCCGCACAACGGTATCGACTATCGCGCGCCGAAAGGCACGCCCGTTTACGCTTCCGGTGATGGCCGCGTTATTCGCTCCGCGTATGACAAGTACAACGGCAATCACGTGTTCATCAAGCATGGCCTGAACTACGTAACGAAGTACCTGCATTTTTCCCGTCGCGTTGTGAAGAACGGCGAAAGGGTCGAGCAGGGCCAGATTATCGGTTATGTCGGCAGCACAGGTCTTTCTACGGCCGCGCACCTGCATTACGAATTTCTCGTGAATGGTGTGCATCGCAATCCGCGCACGGTGAAATTGCCGGACGCCGAGCCGCTGCCGGAAAAATACATGGACCGGTTTGCGGCTGTCAGCGAACCCTTGCTGCACCAGCTTGAAATGCTCGATCCGCGCACGCGCGTCGCGATCGCACCCTAGGAGGATCTCATGCCCGACGTTTTCATCGGGCTCATGTCCGGCACGAGCCTTGATGGCATCGATGCTGCACTGGTGGATTTCTCATCCGGCGTATCCGTCACGCACGCGACGACGACGCCTTTCCCGAAAGACCTTCGCGACACACTCCAGAACCTCATTGAACAACCCGACGGCGTCAGCATTGACGCCATCGGCATGGCGGACGCGCAGCTCGGCCTCGCTTACGCTGCGGCGACACAAGATCTCCTGGCGAAAACGAAAACACGCGCTGACCAGGTTTCCGCCATTGGCTGCCATGGCCAGACCATCCGTCACAGGCCGGATGCCGATCCCGCCTTTACCTGGCAACTCGGCGACGCCAATCGCATCGCTGCTGCCACTGGCATTCCGGTGGTCGCGGATTTTCGCCGCATGGACATGGCGGCAGGCGGACAAGGCGCGCCGTTGGTGCCGGCATTTCATGCCGCGATGTTCGCAGACGACACTGAACTTCGTGTGATAGTGAACGTCGGCGGCATCGCCAACATCACGCGGCTTGGACCGGTGGTTACCGGTTACGACACTGGTCCCGGCAACGGCTTGATGGATGCGTGGATACAGCACAGCAAGGGCGAGAACTTCGATCGCGACGGCGAATGGGCAGCGACCGGCAAGGTCAATGATGAACTGCTCGCGGCATTGTCGGCCGACCCTTTCTTCCACCAGGCGCCGCCACGCAGCACAGGGCGCGAACATTTCAACCGGCAATGGCTGTTGCAACATCTCGCCGGTATAAGCGTGTCGCCGGAAGATGTGCAGGCGACGCTGCTCGCGCTGACCGTTGAAAGCATTGCACGCGAGGTGCTTCGCGGTGATGCGAACCGCGTTCTCCTGTGCGGTGGTGGCGCACGTAACCGAACACTACGCGAGGCGCTCACGGTTGCACTGCACGGCATTCCGGTGGAGGTGACGGACTCGCACGGATTGAACGCGGATTTTGTCGAAGCGGCAGCCTTCGCGTGGCTCGCGCGCGAACGGCTTGCAGGCCGGCCGGGAAACCTTCCTGCAGTGACAGGCGCAGGACGCGCTGTGTCATTGGGCGCGATATATCTGCCTTGAATACTTGCGCTTAACTTCCAGGAATTAAAAAAGCGCCGCGAAAATCGCGGCGCCTTTTTTTTTACATACGGACTGGAAAATCTTCAGATCGAAAACGACGAACCGCAACCGCAGGTGGTGGAAGCGTTCGGATTGCGAATGACGAACTGCGCGCCTTCCAGGTCTTCCTTGTAATCGATCTCCGCACCCATCAGGTACTGGAAGCTCATCGGATCGACCAGGAGCACCACGCCGCCATTTTCGACCTGCGTGTCACCCTCGGCGACTTCTTCATCGAAAGTGAATCCATACTGGAAACCGGAACAGCCACCGCCGCTGACAAACACGCGCAGCTTCAGGCTTTCGTTTGCCTCTTCCTCGATCAGCTCGCGCACCTTGTGGGCGGCGGCATCGGTAAACAGCAGCGGCGAAGCCGGTGCGGCGTCCTGTTTCGGATTGTGCGTCTGTACGCTCATCGTTATTCAAACCAGAAGATGATGGGTTATTGCTATTTTACCAGTTCCAGGAGGCCAGAATCATCCCGCACTCTGCCGATCTTTCGCGTCGCCTTCAGAATCGTCGGACTTGTCGCCTGAACCGTCCTGCACCCCATCATTCTTCGCCGCATTGTTTTCGTGCTTCAGGGCCAGCATCGGCTGCCCGCCCGGCTTGTGCACCAGCTTGCCGTTTACCGTCGCACCGGCCTCCATGCGAATCAGGTTGTAATACACATTGCCTTCAACCTTGGCCTTGACGCCGAGCTCGATGCGTTCGCCGGCATAAACGTCGCCCTTGACCATGCCGTTCAGCATGACGACCGGCACGCGCACTTCGCCCTGGACCTGGCCGCGTTCGCTGATCGACAGCCGGGAACCGGCATCGCGTGCATTGATGTTGCCTTCGACCAGGCCATCAACATGCAGGCCTTCTTCAAAATGAATGTCGCCGACAATTTTCGTGTTGTGTCCCACGAGTGTGTCCATGTGCGGCGTCTTGCGCTTGTTGCCACCACCCAGCATCGGGTTACCTCCATTCAGCCATTCGCTTTTCAGCTTCGGGCTTCAGTCCAATCGACAGTCCGGCGAATCGCGTCAGAAGCGCGTCCGCCGGGAAGAATTGCGATATCCACGCGCGCCGGCGTGAAATTTTCCGGCAGGCGAAGGTCGCCTTCGAAATCCTGGAAATACTTGAACGAATACTTCATTTCGTCCACGTCATCCGTCACAAGTTCACTTAACGGAATGCTCGCAGGCGCACCGTCGCGCACGCCGTGCACCACGATGTCAACGCGGCCCGATGCGCGCCGGTCATGCTTGATGGCCTGGATCAGCACGAGGCGGAAATGGTAAAGATCTTCCGCTGGACCGCTGTACAACTCGAAACTCTGGACGCGCAATCCGGCCTGCGCATCTTCCGGTGAAACGATGCCGCGATAAAACGCGAGCTGCTCGCGCAATTCCAGCACTTCGTCCTGCATCGCGGAGAGATTGTTCTGCACCTGCTCACGCGCTTCGCGATCAATTTCGCTCGAACGTTCAAGCAACGCGATGCGTTCGCGCAACTCGCGGTTCTGTTGCGTGAGTGTTGAAAGCTCATCTTCCCGACGCTGCTGCCGGCGCTCGACTTCCGCAGCATTGAAACCTGCACGCAGACGGCCGAACTCGAACGCGCCGGCAATCACGGCAATCACCAGCACCGCGAGCACTGTGTAGATTACGCCGTTTCTGAGTGGCCGGTGCGGCCGCACGATCATCTTGTGTCGCGTCATGTTTCACGAGATTTCCGGTCAAACCAGCGACGAGTTTACCGCGCAAAGCGCATCGCTTGGAATGCGCTGCGGGAAACGGCTGATGCATGACGGTATAATCATTTGCGCAAAAACAGCGCTGCCACGTCCGGCGGCGCAATAAGGAAAAATCAAGGAAAAGCCCATGCTCTGGCTGAAAGCCTTCCACATCATTTTCATGGTCACATGGTTTGCGGGCTTGTTTTACCTGCCCCGGCTGTTCGTGTACCACGCCATGACCGAGGACAGCGCCGGCAAGGAACGCTTCAAGGTAATGGAGAAAAAACTCCTGTTCATGACACATCTCGGCATGGGCCTGACGTGGATATTCGGCGTCGCAATGCTCGCCACCTACGCGTGGGATGCCTACGGCTCGCAGGGCTGGCTGCATGTGAAGCTCATGCTTGTGGTGCTGCTTACGATCTATTCGATCTGGTGCGCGCGCATCGTGAAAACCTTTCGCAACGATGCCAACACGCGCAGTCACACCTGGTACCGCTGGTTCAACGAAGTGCCTGTCGTGTTTCTTGTTGCCATCGTCCTGCTGGCGGGCTTGAAACCCTTCTGAGCGGTCCCCATCGCCGATTCTCTGGGCCGACTCTCCGGGCTCGATCTGTTAGAATTAGAACCCTTCTAAAGGCAGCGAAACGTCCCCCGGGATGTTTTCAATGCCGGCGGACTACCAACCGAAGGAGGTCAATAATGAGTGTTCTGGTCGGCCGCAAGGCTCCCGATTTCACCTGCGCCGCGGTACTGGGTGACGGTTCCATCGTTGATGATTTCAATTTCCTGGAAGACACCAAAGCCAAGTATCGCCTGGTGTTCTTCTACCCGCTGGACTTCACCTTCGTCTGCCCGTCGGAATTGATCGCGCTGGACAAGCGCATGGATGAATTCAAGCAGCGCGGCGTGGAAGTGGTCAGCGTTTCCATCGACAGCCAGTTCACGCACAACGCGTGGCGCAACACGCCGATCAACAAGGGCGGCATCGGTCCGGTTCGCTACACGATGGCCGGCGACGTCACGCACCAGATCGCGCGCGATTTCGGCGTTGAAACGCCGGACGGCGCCGTCGCTTTCCGCGGCGCGTTCCTGATCGACAAGGACGGCCTCGTTCGTCACCAGGTCGTCAACGACCTGCCGCTCGGCCGCAACATCGACGAGCTCGTGCGCATGGTCGATGCCTTGCAGTTCTTCGAGGAAAACGGCGAGGTCTGCCCTGCCGGCTGGCAGAAGGGCAAATCCGGCATGAAGGCGGATCCGAAAGGCGTTGCCGATTACCTGGCGAAGGAAGCGGAGAACCTGTAACGGTTTTCGACACGCTTTCAAAACGGAAACGCCGCCTCTTCAGGCGGCGTTTTTCGTAGAAGCGCCTTCAGGCGCGAACGGTTCGCGCCTGAAGGCGCTCCTATGAATCAGCTCATCTTCGACTGCTGATAATTCTGCAAACCAACGCGCTCGATCAGTTCAAGCTGCGTTTCCAGCCAATCAACATGTTCTTCCTCTGATTCAAGAATGTCCGCGAACAGTTCGCGCGACACGTAATCGCCGATCGTCTCGCAGTGCGCGATGGCTTCCTTCAGCGGCGGGAGCGCTTCGCGTTCGAGCCTGAGATCGCATTCGAGCATTTCCTGCACGTCCTCGCCGATCAGCAACTTGCCGAGATCCTGGAGGTTCGGCAGGCCTTCAAGAAAAAGAATGCGCTCGATCAGCTTGTCGGCGTGCTTCATCTCGTCGATGGATTCGGCGTATTCCTTTTCGGCGAGTTCTTTCAGCCCCCAGTTGCCGTACATCCGCGAATGCAGGAAATACTGGTTGATGGCGGTCAGCTCGTTGGTCAGCGCCTTGTTGAGATACTGGATGACCTTGGTGTCGCCTTTCATGGGAGGGCTCCTTGCGTTGAAAACGGAATAACGCAAGCCTAGCGCGACGGCGCCAGAACATCAATAAGTTGTTGTTTTATAAGGAAATTAATCGAAACAAGAATGATTCGGATTTACGCGGCGGGGTAGGCAAACGGCAAGGTTTCCGCAGCCTTTTCATCCAGGCGCTGCAGTTCGTCATCGAGGATTTCGCGCGCCATCCGGGCGCACTTGCCACAGGTCGTCGAGCAGCCTGTCTTGCAGGAAAGCTCGCGCAAGCTGCAGCAGCCGGAACGGGCGGCGGCTCGGATTTGTTTGTCGGTGACGGCGTTGCAGATGCAGACGTACATGGACTCCTCCTGTACGTCGAATTCTGGATGCAAATGAGAATGATTGTCAATCCGGCAATGCAAAAAGCAGTACGATTCCCCTGGCTCAGGCTTTTCGGTTCCGTGATATGCCCGCACCTTCAGTGCCGAACAGCAGCGGCGCGAGCTCACGCAGGGCACGTCGATAGACTTTCCGCTTGAAAAAAATCACCTCTTCCGCCGGCGTCCAGTAATCGACCCAGCACCAGCGGTCGAATTCGGGCGTTTCGTCGACATCGAAGCGAAAATCGCTTTCCGATCCCTTGAAACGCAGCAAATACCAGCGCTGCTTCTGGCCGATGCACAAGGGCTGGCTGTCGCGGCGCAGGTATTGCGAGGGCAAGCGGTAGCGCAGCCAGCGGCGGGTGTGGCCGATCATTTCGACGTGTTCGCGATCCAGCCCGACTTCCTCGCGGAGTTCGCGGAACATGGCGTCTTCGGCGCTTTCATTCTCCCGGATGCCGCCCTGCGGGAACTGCCAGCCGCTCTGCCCGACGCGACGCGCCCAGAACACCTCACCGTCCTGGTTCGTCAGCACGATGCCGACATTGGCGCGAAATCCATCAGCATCGATCATCGTATTTCTTCGAAAATTCTCATGTCTTTGAATATCTTACCGTATTCGTTGATTCCGCGGCTGCGGCCGTCCGGCGAACCGTGGTTAAATTGCCGCGTCTCTGCTGAATCAAGATCATGCCGCACCGGATTTCCCTCACCGTTCTGTTCGCCTTGTTGCTGCCGCTCGCCGGCGCTGCGATGTTGCTCGCGCTCGCGACCGGCAGCGTGTCGCTGGATCCTGCGGAAGTCCTGGCCGTGCTCGCGGGCGACGGTGAGCTTTTGCACCGCACGCTGGTGCTCGAGCTTCGATTGCCGCGCGCGCTCACGGCGTTCGCCATTGGCGGCCTGCTGGCGCTGGCAGGCGCGCTGATGCAGGTGCTGTTGCGCAATCCGCTGGCCGATCCCTACGTGCTTGGCGTTTCGGGCGGCGCCGCCGTCGGCGCGCTCGGCATGCTGATGCTCGGCGCAGCAAGCTTCTGGGTGGGAAGCGCGGCATTCACGGGCGCGCTGGGCTCGACCCTGCTGGTGTTCTCGCTCGCGCACGGGCGGGGCGGCTGGACGCCGACACGGCTCCTGTTGACGGGCGTCGTGGTAGCTGCTGGCTGGGGCGCGCTGATCAGCCTGCTGCTCGCGCTTGGCCCCGATGGCAGCCTGCGAAGCATGCTGTTCTGGCTGATGGGCGATCTCTCGTATGGAACGTCGCCCGGTGTCGCGTGGCTCGTGCTGGTCCTCGGCCTGGCTGCGCTGCTGCCGTTTTCACGGCACCTGAACCTGCTGGCGCGAGGCGACCTGCAAGCGCGCGCGCTGGGCGTGCCCGTGCAGCGGCTCAACCTCGGCATTTATCTCGCTGCTTCGCTTTTCACCGCGATCGCCGTCATGCAGGGCGGCAGCATCGGCTTCGTCGGACTCGTGATCCCGCACATGCTGAGACTCACAGCCGGCGCCGATCACCGCCGCCTGTTGCCCGGCGTCGTGCTCGCCGGCGGCATCCTGCTGGTGCTGGCGGACACGCTGGCGCGCACCCTGCTCGCGCCTCGCCAGTTACCGGTCGGCGTGGTGACGGCGTTCATCGGCGTGCCGCTGTTCCTGTATTTGCTGAATCGCTCGCGGAGTTCGGTATGAGCGCGCTGGCGTTGCGGAACCTCACCGTGCGAATCGCCGGCAAGTCCGTTTGCGAGAATCTTGATCTTGATCTCGCGCCGGGACGCGTCATCGGCGTGCTCGGCGGCAACGGCGTCGGCAAGACCACGCTGCTGCATACGCTCGCCGGACTGCGCGATGCGGAAGGCGGCCGAATGGCCTTGTTCGGAGAAGCATTTGAATCGCTGGGCCGGCGCGGTGTCGCGCAACGCCTCGCCCTGCTGATGCAAGACCAGGACGATCCGTTCCCGGCGACGGTGCTCGAAACCTGCCTCATCGGCCGGCATCCGCACATCGGATTCTGGCAATGGGAATCACCCGATGATCTGCGCATTGCGCGTGACGCCTTGCGCACGACGGGCATGGCGTCGCTGGAACATCGCGACGTGCATGAACTTTCCGGCGGCGAACGGCGACGCCTGGCGATTGCAACCGTGCTTGCACAAGACGCGCGCATCATCCTGCTCGACGAACCCGTCGATCAGCTCGACATCTTCCACCAGATGAAACTGCTCGCGCATTTCGCCCGGCTCGCAGTCGAAGAAAGCCGGCTCGTATTGATGAGCCTGCACGACGTGAACATGGCCGCGCGCTTCTGCGATGAAGTGATACTGATGTTCGGCGATGGCGAGCTGCTGCACGGGGAAACCTACAAGGTGCTGACGACGGCGAACCTCGAGCGTTTGTATCGCATTCCCGTTCGCATGATCGTCACGGAAGATGCGCTGTTCTTTCAGCCGGGCTAAATCCCCCCGTCGGGCTTACGCCCAACGACCTCCTTTAAAAAAGGGGGTCGCGCGCATCAATCCTTCCAGCAAATTTTCTGCAATAAATCGTCGTGCAATCGCCCGTTCGTTGCGAGCACACTGCACGTGTTCTCGTGCAATGCGCCTCCTGAAAGTGTCGTGAATCGCCCGCCGGCTTCTTCAATGATCAGGCTTAACGCGGCGATGTCGAGAATGTTCAGGTCGGATTCGATCACGATGTCCAGCGCGCCGCGCGCGAGCAGGTGGTAGTGATAAAAATCGCCGTAGCCGCGAACGCGATTCACTTCCTGCAACAGCTTTCCGTAGCGCGACCAGGCTTCACTGTCTTTCGCGAGACTCGCGATGTTTCCCGAGGAAAGACTTGCATCTGAAATTTTCTCGACCTTGCTGACGAAAATCTTTTCGCCATTCAGCATTGCGCCGCCGCCGCGCACGGCGAACGCCTCCTCCCCGAAAATCGGCGCCGATGACACGCCAACGACAACGCGGCCTTCGTGCATCAGCGCGATCTGCGTGGAAAAAAACGGTTGCCGGCGTACGAAACTTTTTGTTCCGTCGATCGGATCGACCAGCCAGCGATACGCGGCGTTGTCATCGCCGCTTCTGCCGGACTCTTCGCCAAAAAATGCATGATCCGGGCAAGCTGCGGCGATGATTTCCCGGATCACGCGTTCCGCTTCGCGATCGGCAATTGTCACCGGCGATTCATCGGCCTTGGTTTCGACATCGATATCGCACCCGTAATAATGCCGGATCACGTCCGCCGCTGCGACCGCGGCTTCACGCGCGACTTTCAACCATTTCTCGTGCATTCCTACCTCCGCGCAAAAGCTTAGCAGCTTGCGCAAACCTTGACTTGAAATCGGCGCGCACACAAAATCGCGTCCGCACCTGGCGATCTTTTCGAACGGAAAGATCAAACGGGAAGCCGGTGAGTTCGCTCCGCGAACAATTCCGGCACTGCCCCCGCAACGGTAATCGGGTCGCGCTTCATCGATAAGCCACTGGATCGAATGATCCGGGAAGGCGATGAAGCCGGCGGCAACGCCGCCAACCCGTAAGTCCGGAGACCGGCCTTGTGCACGAATGCTGACGCAGCGGAGGGCTGTGTACAGGTTGTGCAGCCTTCGCCTGTCTCCCTGTGCTTGTCCTCCACGTTCAGCGAATTCCATCGCTTTCGTGCCGCGGGCGTGCGGCACGAGGAGAACAATATGCACAGGATTATCATTCCGCTGGCGGCGCTGTTCGCCACACCTTCATTTGCTGCAGAAGAAGTTACCGAACTCAACGACGTCGTCATCACGGCAACCCGTTCCGAACTCGCCATCAATCGCCTGCCCGCAACGGCCACTGTCATCGGCCGCGATACGATCGAGCGCTCGGCCGGCGCCGGTCTAGCCGACCTGCTGCGACTGCACGCGGGCCTCGACATTGCCTCGAATGGCGGCCCGGGTTCGCCGACCTCGTTGTTCCTGCGCGGCACGGAAAGCAACCACGTGCTGGTACTGATCGACGGCGTCGAGATGAATCCAGGCAGCATCGGCGGACCTGCCCTGCAGCACATTCCACTGGAAAGCATCGCGCGCATCGAAATCATCAAAGGGCCGCGTTCGACCCTGTATGGCTCCGATGCGATCGGCGGCGTCATCAACATCATCACGCGCCGTGCGAACGAAGACCGCTGGTTTGTCGCGACAACCATAGGCAGTTTCGCGACGCGTACGCTGGATGCCGGCTTCGCCGGTGTGAGCGGAGACTGGCGTTACGGCATCGATATTGGACGCCATGAAACCGATGGTTTTCCCTCGCGAATCGACAGTGACGTTGACCGCGGTTATGAACGCGACCAGCTGAACGCCTACGCGGGGTGGAGAAGCGGGAATGCCGGTTTCGAAGTCCGGCATTGGCAATCCGAAGGCGTTACGGAATACCTCGGTTTTTCCGGCGAACCGTTGTCGCAGGAATTTCACAACGCCGCCAGCAGCCTGGATGTTCGTCTTGCCGTGGGCGATGCATGGTCCACGCGTTTGCTGATCGGACATGCCGAAGATGACATTCACCAGCAACAGGAAAATTTTCTTGGCGAGCGCGATTTCGTGACAACGGACCGCAACACACTGGACTGGCAGCACGATTTTCACATCAGCGAATCGCAACTGCTCACCGCAGGTTTTTACGCGGAGGATGTCCACGTGATTGCGCGCTCGTTCGGTGACGGTTTTGACGAGGAAACCGACGCGCAAGCGGTGTATCTCCAGGATGTTTACACGCGGAAACAAGACAGTTTCATCGCTGCGATTCGTATCAGCGATCATGATGCGTTCGAGCGCGAGACAACCTGGAATGCCGGCTGGAATCACAACTTCACGACTGCCCATCGATTGTTCTTCTCGGCGGGAACCGCGTTTCGCGCGCCGGATGCGACAGATCGTTTCGGCTTCGGTGGCAATCCGGATCTCGATCCGGAAACCTCGCGCAACCTGGAACTCGGTTACCGTCAGTCGTTCAACGATCATCACGAGTTCGCCGTCACCCTCTTTCGGAACGATATCGACCAGCTCATCGCGTTCGTGGATCCGGACGGATTCGCAGGCCCCCAATCAGGCAGCAATCAGAACATCGCCAATGCGCGTATCGAAGGCATTGAATTCAGCCACGAATGGCGCGGTGAAAACTGGCGCTGGCACGCCGAGGCAATCATCCAGGATCCGCGCGACGTGACCACGGACACGCAGCTCGCCCGACGCGCACGGCGCAGCCTGACGGCGAGCTACGTCCATTCCTTTGGCGCGCTGGAACTCGGCATTCACGGTCTGGCCACCGGACCGCGTCTGGATTCCCCGTTCAACGCGATCGAGCTGCCGGGCTATGGCCTGCTCGGCGCATCGGTACGCTGGTTCATTTCGCCAGCGTTGTCACTTGCGGGAAGGATCGAGAACCTCACTGACCGGCAATACCAGACCGCCGCCGGCTTCAACACCGCGGATCGCAGCGTCTACCTGACCTTGCGCTACTCGCCATGAGGAATGACGATAGGCGCTGACAAAGCATGAAATCGCCGGCGGGGGATTCCATTCTCCGCCGGTTGAAGGAGAACGACATGGGTAATCGCTTGAGCAAGATATACACGCGCACGGGCGACGCCGGCACCACCGGTCTCGGCGATGGCACTCGCGTGCCGAAGGACGACGCGCGCGTGGAAGCTTACGGCACGGTCGATGAGCTGAACTCCACGATAGGAATGGTGCTCGCCGAAGACCTGCCGGAAACGGTGCAGTCAACGCTGGATGAGATTCAACACGAGCTGTTCGATCTCGGCAGCGAACTCTGCATGCCGGGATACTCCGCGATCACGTTGGATCACGTGACGCGCCTTGAAACGGCTCTGGATGCGCTGAATGCGGACCTTCCCGCCTTGAAGGAATTCATCCTGCCCGCCGGTGGGCGTGCCGCTTCGGCGTGTCACCTTGCGCGCACCGTTTGCCGGCGCGCGGAACGGCGCGCGTTCACCTTGAGCCAGCAATCGGAAGTCAGCGCGGAATCGTTGAAATACCTGAACCGTCTTTCGGATCTGCTGTTCGTGATGGCGCGTGTGCTGGCGCGGCATGAGAACGGCCAGGAAGTGTTGTGGCGCAGCCGACGGGTGCGAGAAGAATAAAAAGCAAAAGCAATAGACAGGATTAACAGGATTTTAAAAGCGGGATTTACAGGATTTTTTTTTGAATCGTTCAAGCCCAATGCGCACTCACATGCCTCGCATCACGGGACAAGTTTGTTTTTTTGAATCCTGTTAATCCTGAGAAATCCTGTTAATCCTGTCCATTGCCCTTGATGTGTTCGCGAGCTCGCTGCAGCGTCTCGCATAACTCCTTTCCGCCTTCGAGTATCCCCATTGTCGGGCGCGCCAGCCGTTCAGCGTTGATGGAAAAAAGATTGTCGTGTTTCGTCGCCGCAAGATTTTCCCACTGGCGCCACCCCGAAAGTTCCTCGATGCCTCCTGCATAATGCCCCGCGATGATGACTTGCGGATTCCGCGTGATGACCGCTTCACGGCTGACGGAATGCGCGCCGGAATCGAGATCGAAAAATATGTTCTCGCCGCCGCACGCGACAATCAATTCGCTAATCGTGTGCCCCGCGCCGATGGTGAACAGCGGATCGGCGGATACCTGGAAGAAGACGCGCAACGGTTTTTGCTGTGCGTATTCATCGCGCAATTGCCGCAGATCTTCCCGGAACTTTTGCGCCTGGCGTTCTGACACAGCTTCCTTGCCGGTAATGATGCCCAGCCATTCGAGATGCTCTGGAATGCTGGCAAGATCACGCGGCGTCAGCACGGCAACCGGAATATCCAGAACGCGCAATCGTTCGATCGTGTTTCGCGGCGTCCCACCGCCCCACGCGAGAACAACATCCGGCCGCAAGGCGATGATGCGTTCGGCGTCGATGCGATAACTGTCGCCAACGCGCGGCACCGCCTTCGCCGCTGGCGGGAAATCGCTCCACGCAACGGTACCCACCAGTTTTTCACCGGCACCCACATCGAAAACCATTTCGGCGAGATGCGGGGCGAGTGTGACGATGCGCTCGACGGGTTCTGAAAAGGTGAGCGTGCTGCCGGCGTCATCGGTAACGATGATTGCAGATTGGGTGGCGGCGCCTGCAACGGGAACGATCAATGCGAGCAGCAACAGGCTCGCACACGAGAAATTTCTCATGTCCACCCGAGCAGGCTGAGCAACGCGAGCACGGCGAGCCAGATGATCAGCGCGCGGAACACGAGATTTGCAGTTGCTTCCAGGTCTTCGACTTCGCCTTCCGTTTCATGCTCAAACGCCAGAGCGCCGCGACCGGTGCAAGCGAGAATGTCTTCATTGATCTCGAAGAATCGTCCCTGGCATTCGGTGTAATACGCGCGGCGTTCCGCCATGGCTTCATCGAACGAACCGGCCAGTGCATAACTGCCCGCGAGCAGTCGCGACGGCGCCCATTCCAGCATGCCGTACAACCGTTGCGCGGCGTCGAGCGCGGCGCGCGATTCAAGATCACTGCGATGGCGCAGGATGTCGGCGGCACGAAACAGCACTGCTCCCGCCGGACCGAGCAGCACGTACCAGAAAATCACGCCGAAGAGACGTCGCCCGGCGAGCACCAGCAAACGCGTGATGACCGCGCGAGTGAGTTCGTTTCGTGCAGGCAAGGGACGCGGTGCAAGCACCGCGCCTGCGATGCGATCCATTTCGGTTTCATCGTTGGCGCGCACGGCGTCCGTGTACGCGTGCAGGTCGGTGAACAAGCCGCGCGGGCCAAGCATGAAAATGAAAACAACCAGCCCGAACACGTAGGCAAGGAACGGCGCGATCTCCCAGGCGAGCCACAACAGCAGCCACGTCACGATCGCCGGCACGAGCACGGCGACAGCCGCCAGCAACATGCCCGGCCAGGCAGCGTCGCGCGGCAGGCGTTCGAAGAGCTTGTGATACGCCGCCTGGAAACGCGCTTCGTTGCGATAATCCGCGAGCGACAATGAGCGATCGGCGAGGACGCCGATCAGTACGATGAGAAACGACATGTCGTAGCCTCTGAACGGTTATCGATGAAGTATATCAACGACGGCGTGCGTCGCATCGCTGCCGCAGCCGATTCCAGTCGAATCCGGGACCGGGATCCGTCTTGCGTCCCGGCGCGATGTCGCAATGACCGGTAATCGCCTCGGGATGCAGCGCGGGATATGTCGCATGCAGGACTTCCAGGACAGCGGCAAGCGCGTCGTATTGCGCATCCGTGTAGGCCTCGTCATCGGTGCCCTCGAGTTCGATCCCAATGGAAAAATCATTGCAGCGCTCGCGGCCGCACCAGTTCGACTGCCCTGCATGCCAGGCGCGCCGGTCGAACGGAACGAACTGCGTCATGCTGCCATCGCGACGAATGAACAGGTGCGCGGAGACTTCCATGCCATGAATTTCTGCGAAATACGGATGCGCGGCGGGATCAAGCCGCCCGAGAAACAATTCCTCGACGTGCGGGCCGCCGTAATCGCCGGGCGGCAGGCTGATGCCATGCACGACAACGAGTTCCGGTGACATGTCCGACGGACGCGCATCGGCAAACGGCGATTCCATAAAGGGAACACCGGAAAGGCGATGATCGACGATTTCAAATTGCATGTGCGCAGTCTCGGCGAGCCACGGTCTGGAAATCAAGCGGCGTGACGTGCCAACGGTTGCGGCTCACTTGCGCAATCGCCAAACTGGCGGGCGAATCCTGCACGAACCGGAAGCGACTTTTTCCCATGAGAAACAACGACAGCAACAACGAACGTTTCGCGGAACGCGATCTCGCCGTCCTCTGGCATCCCTGCACGCAGATGAAGGACCACGAATGGCTGCCGCTGGTGCCTATCCGCAAGGGCGCCGGCGTGTGGCTGGAAGACTTTGATGGCAATCGCTACATCGATGCCATCAGCTCCTGGTGGGTGAATTTGTTTGGCCACGCGAACCCGCACATCAACAAGCGGCTTCGTGAACAGGCCGACACGCTGGAACATGTAATTCTCGCCGGCTTCAGCCATGAGCCGGTCGTGGAGTTGTCCGAGAAGCTTGTCGCGCTGACGCCCGCACCATTGACGCGCTGCTTTTATGCCGACAACGGTTCATCCGCCGTCGAAGTCGCGTTGAAAATGAGTTTTCATTTCTGGCGCAACACCGGAAAGCCGAACAAGACAAAATTCGTCTCGCTCGGCAACAGTTATCACGGCGAAACACTGGGCGCGCTCGCCGTCGGCGATGTCGCGCTTTACAAGAACACTTACGAACCGCTGCTGATGAAAGCGATCACGGCGCCATCGCCGGATTGCTTTTATCGGGAAGCCGGACAGAGCTGGGAAGATTACAGCCTGCAGCAAGCCGCGAAGATGGACGCGCTGCTCGCTGAACGTCACGAGGAAATCTGCGCCGTGATCGTCGAGCCGCTGGTGCAGTGTGCGGGCAATATGCGCATGTATCACCCGGTGTATCTCACGAAACTGCGCGAATCCTGCGACCGTTACGGCGTGCATCTCATTGCAGATGAAATCGCGGTTGGCTTCGGCCGCACGGGCACAATGTTCGCCTGTGAGCAGGCAAGCATCAGTCCGGACTTCATGTGTCTTTCCAAGGGACTCACCGCCGGCTATTTGCCCTTGTCCGCCGTGCTGACGACGAACACGATTTACGATGCATTTTACGATGAGTATTCGAACCTCACCGCGTTCCTGCATTCGCACAGCTACACGGGAAATCCATTGGCGTGCGCGACGGCACTCGCGACGCTGGAGCTGTTCGAGCAGGATGATGTGATCAACGCGAACCGCGCATTGGCCGAGCGCATGCGATCCAGCACCGCGCATCTCGCCGATCATCCGAACGTTGCTGAAGTGCGCCAGCATGGCATGATCCTCGCCATCGAAATGGTAAAGGACAAGACATCGCGCGAGGCATTCGACTGGAAAGAACGCCGCGGGTTGCGCGTTTACCAGCACGCGCTGACGCGTGGCGCGTTGCTGCGTCCGCTCGGCAATGTTGTTTACATGATGCCGCCGTATGTCATCACGGAGGCACAGATCGATTTTCTTGCCGACGTCGCAAGCGAAGGCATCGATCTCGCGACAAAGGATTGAACATGCGCGTTCCCCGCATTTACGTCGATTCGCTCATCAAGCCTGACGCGGATTTTTTCCTGACCGGCAACGCCTTGAAGCACGTCTCGAAAGTGCTGCGCTTGCGTGCCGGCGCCGAGGTGCTGCTGTTCGACGGCACAGGCGGCGAATGGCGCGCGACGCTTGAAACCGTACATTCCGATCACGCGCAGGCGCGATTGCTCGAACACCTCGATATAAATCCCGAAGCGCCCTTGCGCTGGGAACTCGTGCAGGGAATTTCACGCGGCGAGCGCATGGATTACACCTTGCAGAAATCCGTGGAGTTGGGCGTTGCCGCGATCCATCCCGTCGAAACGAAACGCACGGTGGTGAAACTCGACGCGGATCGTGCAGCAAAACGGCGCGCGCATTGGCAAGGCGTCGTCACCAGTGCGGCGGAACAATCCGGGCGGACGCGATTGCCGTCGGTGAGCGAGATCACGTCACTGCATGAATTTCTTTCAAATCATTCCGACGGTTTGCTGTTGCTGCTGGATCCCGAAGCGGAAAAGCACGTTGACGACCTTCCGGTGGAAAGTCCGGAACGCGTGTTCCTGTTGGCAGGACCGGAAGGTGGTTTTGAAGATGCGGAGCGGGAAGCCATTTACCGCGCAGGAGCGCAGGGCATCAGGCTCGGCCCGCGCATCCTCAGAACGGAAACGGCGGCCGTGGTGGCCGCCGCGTTATTGCTCGCGCGCTGGGGCGACTACTGAGATTTAGTTCGGCTCTTTCTTGTCGTCATCGTCAAGATCGAATTCCAGGTCGGAAATATCGATTTCGACGGCATCATCATCGGATTCTTCGTCGCTTGAGGTGTCAGCGGGCGCTGCGTCTTCCGTGCTTTCTTCGCTTTCCAGTTCGAGCCCTGAAAGGTCGAGTGAGTAGCTGTCGTCAGACTCCTGCGACGCTTCCTCGCTGTCACCCCCCTGATCCTGCAACGCCTCGGAGAGCTCGCCCAGTTCCGCGGAATAATTCGTTTCCACGCCAAAGGCCGTGACTTCTTCCAGGTCGACGGACTCACCGGCCTCGTCCTCCTCGGTGACAGCAGCCTCGTTCGTTTCCAGCGCCTCGGATAACGCATCCAGCTCGGAAGAATGATTGGTTTCCGTGCCGAACGCCGTCACTTCGCCGAGATCGACGTCTGCTTCTTCGGCCCCGCTTTCTTCGACAATCCCTTCTTCGACAATGCCTTCTTCGAAACTGGCCGTACCCGCGTCATCGTCTTCCAGTATGCCGGCGCCGAATTCTTCTTCATCACCAACGTCCGGTGCGTCAAGCTCATCGACCGTCGCAGCCGGAGCAAACTCTTCGGCGTCGGCAGCGCTCAAGCCCAGGCCGTCAGCGATCATTGTTTCAAGACGCTCAAGATTCGGTATGTACGGCTTCTCGTTCGCCATGCGCACGCGCGCAAGCACCAGCGGTTCGTCCGCTTCCATTGCCTCGCTCTGCAGGACGTTTTCGTTCACGCGCACGAGATACGGATAACCCTGCGTGACAACCGCAAAGACATCCGGCTTCAGGCGACCGCCGATGCCGAACACCACGGCAATGCGCGTGCGCCGCCCGAGTTCCGGTACGCCTTGGCCGCGCGCGGCTTCATAGGAAATCAGCGGAATCTGCTGGCCCTGCCATTCGATGAACCCGAGTACGTAATCAGGCGCATTTTCCGGCCGGTTTTTCGGCTTGCTGTAACCCATGACCTCGGCCACGGCGGCGCGCGGCACGATGATTCGGCCGTCCTTGACCGGCATGAGCAGACTGTAGACTTCGCGAACCGGTTGCATGCCTTAATCCCAGCGGGTGCGTTCGGGGTTGAACTTGCCGACCAGCGACTGGATCTGCTCCACCAGCTCGCCTTCCTGGTAGGGCTTGCCGAGATAGCGGTTGACGCCGATTTCCATCGCGCGGTTGCGATGCTTTTCGCCGGTACGGGAAGTGATCATGATGATCGGAATTTCCTTGAAGCGATCGTCGTTGCGCATGTGCGAGGCGAGCTCGAAGCCGTCCATGCGCGGCATTTCGATGTCGAGCAGCATCACGTCGGGGATGTTTTCCTGCAGCAATGCCAGCGCATCGACGCCATCCTTCGCGGTAATGACGCGCATGCCGTAACGCTCCAGCAGGCGCTGCGTCACGCGGCGCACGGTGATGGAGTCATCGACGACCATGGCGAAGGTGCGCACGTCTTCCTGTGCTTCCTCGCGCTCGCCGGCGGCAAGCAGGATGCCTTGTGCGGCCGCCTGCGCGGCTGCGCGCACGAGACCACCGACATCGAGAATGAGAAGAATCGAACCGTCACCGAGCAGCGTCGCACCCGAGATGCCGCGGATGGATGAAATCTGCGGGCCAACCGACTTCACGACAATTTCACGGCTGCCTTCCATGCCTTCGGTGACCAGCGCGGCGGAATGATCGCCGGCGCGCACCAGCAGCACCGGAATGGTCTGCAATTCTTCGGGGAACGCGGGAATGCCCATGCCGAGCATCGCGCTCAAATACTGCAGATCGTATTCCTGGCCACCGTAGCTGAAGCGTGGCTTGTCTTCCTGGAAATAGCGCAGGATTTCCTTGCGCGGCACGCGCACGATGCCTTCGATGGTCGGCAGCGGAATCGCGAACAGGTCTTCGGCGACCTTCACCATCAAGGCCTGCGTGATCGCGAGCGTGAACGGCAGGCGAATGATGAAACGCGCGCCCTTGCCCCGTTCCGAGGAAATGGCGAGCGAACCGCCAAGCTGCTTGATCTCGCTGTAGACCACGTCCATGCCGACGCCGCGGCCGGCGGCCTGCGTGACTTCCTCGGCGGTGCTGAAGCCCGCTTCAAGAATGAACTGCATGACGTCGTCGTCGGAAAGATTCGCGTCCGCGCGCAACAGGCCCTGCTTCTGCGCCTTCTTGCGGATCGCATCCACATTCAGGCCGGCGCCGTCGTCGTAAATTTCGATCACGACTTCCGAACCTTCGCGAAGCAGGCGGATGTGAACCATGCCCTGCTCGGCCTTGCCGGCTTTCGCGCGCTCGGCGGGCGTCTCGATGCCGTGCACGACGGAGTTGCGCATCATGTGTTCGAGCGGCGCGAGCACGCGCTCCAGCACCTGGCGATCCATTTCGCCTTCAGCACCGATCAGGGTCAGCTCGGCCTGCTTGCCGATTTCATCCGCCGTCTGTCGCACGATGCGGCGCAGGCGCTGCGCGTGCCGCGAGAACGGCACCATGCGCGTGCGCATCAGGCCGTCCTGCAATTCCGTGTTGACGCGTGACTGCTGCAACAGCAGCGTTTCCGCCTCGCGCGACTGGTTCACGAGCAGGGTCTGGATGGACACAAGGTCGTTCACGGACTCGGCCAGCGCGCGAGAAAGCTGCTGCAAGGTCGAGTAACGGTCCATTTCCAGCGGATCGAACTCTTCGTCGCGCGACAGGCCTTCCTTCTCGAACTGCGAAAGAATCTGCGCTTCGGTTTCCATTTCAAGGCGGCGCAACTGCTCGCGCAGACGCACGACCGTCTGGTCAAGTTCGGCGAGGTTGAAGCCGATGGTGTTGACCTGCTGCTCGAGGCGGGAGCGGTAGATGGAGACTTCGCCCGCGCTGTTGATGAGGTTCTCAATCAGATCGGCGCGCACGCGCACGACTTCGTGCTGGATGCGATTGCCGGCGCGGCGATCAACGTGCACTTTCGGATCGAAAGGCTCGTCCGTTTCGCGTTCGCGGCGGCGTTCCACCGGCGGCGCCGGTTCCTCGACAATTTCCGCCACCGTATCGGCGACCGGCGCTGGCCGTAACGCCTCCGCCTTGCGCGTCGCGGCGAGATCCGATTCCCCTTCCGGCTTGTCGTCGGCGAGGCTCAAGCGCTGGAATTCCTCGACGAGATCGAATGCCTCGACAATCGGCTGGCGCGCCATCACCTGCTCCAGCATCTTGTGCAAGCGATCCAGCGCGCGCTGCATCAGCGAGAACATGCGCGTTGAAACCGGCAGGTGGCCATCGGTGATCTGCGCCATGAGCGTTTCGATCTCGTGACTGAGATCGCCCATCGGCGCGATGCCCGCCATGCGCGCACCGCCTTTCAGCGTGTGCAACAGGCGCTGCAACTCGGCAATCTGCTCCTGGTCGTCATGCGCGACGCTCCATTTTTCAAGCGCGACATCGGACGCCTCGAGCACTTCGTTGGCTTCTTCGAGAAAGACCTCGGCGAGTTCCTCGTCGAAATCCGGCAGATCGCCGATGTCGACGACCGCGGGCAGCGGCGCGCGGACTTTTGCCGCCGTCGCGGATTTCGCGGCCGCTTCGGCCTGTTGCGCGGCGCGCTGTTCGCTGGCCGCGTCGATCAGCCGGCGGCGAACCCGGGTAGTCAGTGCATCCAGGTCGTCAGGCGCTGGCCCGCCGGTCCGCAACGTTTCAAGCTGTTGCGGCACCATGGAGGCGAGTTCCGCGAGCAACGGCAGGTCTTCGGGCAGCAGTTTGCCGCCGGCCTCGTTGACCATCTTGCAGTACTGCTCGAAAGGATCGACCAGCTCGGCGATGGAATGCGCGCCCGCCATGGCGGCGCTGCCGTTCAGCGTGTGCAGCGCGCGCAGCAGCGCGTCGGTTACAGGGCGCGGCGTGCTCTTGCCTTCGGCATCCTGGATGTATTTTTGAAGTGTCTCGAGATGGTTCTCGACTTCGTTTCGGAAAATTTCGTAGAGAACCGGATCCATCGCGCGCGATGCGGCGGCTTCCTCGGCTTTTTCCGCCGGCTTCTCTGCCGGCTTCTCTGCCGGCGTTGCGACGGTTTCTTCCGCCGCCGCCACCGATTCCGGTTCCGAGGTCACGGCGGCGCCGCGGTCCACTTCGTTCTCTTCTTCGATGGCGACGACTTCGCCGCGCGAAATCGCATTCGCGCGTTCCATCATGCCGTAGATGTCGGCTTTCGGCGGCGTACCGGCTTCAAGCTGTTCGATCAACTGCGGCAAGGTGGCGATCGTACGCTCGATCAGGTCAAACAGTTCGGGGCTCGCCTTGATGGTCTGATCGATGATGCGGTTGAGCATGTTCTCGACCGACCAGGCGAATTCGCCGATCAACTCGGCGCCGACCATGCGGCCGCTGCCCTTGAGCGTGTGGAACGAACGCCGCACGGTGGTGAGCGAATCGGCATGTTCCGGATTCTTCTTCCAGTGCGGGAAATGTTCCTTCAGCGACGCGATTTCCTCGCGCGACTCTTCCAGGAAGATTTCGACGATCTCCGGATCGACTTCATCGGGACGCGGCCCGACGGCGTGTTTTGGTGCAGCGGCCGCAGGCGCCGCGGCAACAGGCGCAACTGGAGCCGGATCGGCAACAGGCGGTGTGCGTTCCGCCGCTTCCTCGGCTTCTTCCGCTTCCTCGATACCCACGTCGGCGGCGGATGCGGGTACGTAGCCCAGCGGAAATCCGAGCGCTTCGACGCAGGCCTCGGCGTTGTCCAGCATGCCGGCGTGGTGGCCGCGTCCCTGCTGCACGGTTTCGAGGTAAAACTCGACGCTGACGATCGCATCCGCAAGGCGATCAAGATCGGCCTCGGACGGAATTTCGCGCGTGCCGAAAATCTTTTCCTGGATGTAATGGCGGATGCTTTCCAGCAACTGCGCAGGACGTTCGACTTCCAGCAACCGAAGACCGGCCTGGATCTGGTGAATCAGCGGCGGAATCGGGCGCAGCACGTCCGCCTTCGCGGGTGTCTTGATGTATTCGACAATGCCGTCCTTGACGCGCGCGAGATTGATGATGGATTCGCGGATGACCGCGGAGCTCACCTGGCGGAAGTCCGCCTCTTCGACGCGCAGTCCGAGGCTTTCCTCTTCGCTTGGCACCGCGCTGTCGCGGAACACGGTCTCGACCATGCGCTCGTCAAGACTGGTTTCGACGCGGATCAGCGCCGAGGCAATGTCCATCAGCACGTTTTCGCTGAGTTCGCGTTCGCCGCGAACGAGGTTTTCAAGCACCGCGCGCTCGGCTTCAACGCTCTCGCGCTGCTCGCCGAGGCCGAGCACACCGAGCGTGTCGGCGACTTTCTTCAGCAGTTCGACCAGGCCGGACAGCTCCACCGGATCGTTCTTGCCCATACGGACAAAAATATCCAGCGTGTCCTTCACCCGCGCGAGGTCTTCTTTGATCGCGACGGAAACGGTCTTCATCAAACTCAGGTTCGGGCCGGACAGGCGATCGCGCGCGTCGCTTACGTCATTCTCGGTGGGCAGCAGCTCGCCAAGGCGGAACGCTTCCTTGATGGCGGCAACTCTTTCGCCGCCGGAATTCGCCTTGCCGATGTAATAAAGAAGATTGTTGACGAGTTCGGCGGGCGGGTCGTTGTCGAGCGCCGCTTCGCCGCCGTCGAGCACTTTCTTGATCTGTCGATCAACCTGGCCAAGCATCTGCTTGAGGCTGACGCTGGCCTCGATGCCGCCATCCTGCAGGGCTTCAAGCGTGCCGTTCACGACCCACCAGAGCTGGAAGCTGCTCGGCGAGGTTGCCGCCTGCTCGAACTGCTCCAGGATTTTCGTGAGTGCCTTGAGATTGTCGACCTTGCCGGTCTTGAACCAGCCGAGCAGCGCCTGCTGGAATTTCGGCCGCAGCTTTTTCGCGATCTCGCGGATGTCACCCTGCGGCGACCACTCGCGGGATTCGAGTTCGCGCGAACCGCGCTCGCTGAGCCCTTGGGCAAACAACGACGATTCCGACAACAGCGGCTCGCCGCGCACGGAACGCAGGTCATTCAGGAGTGAAAGCAGTGCCAGCGGCACGTCGCGCTGTCCGCCGACGATGCGCTCGAGGTAATCGGGGAGTTGCAGCATGGCGCGCATGAGGACTTCGAAGCCGTCTTCCGGGTCTTCGACCTTGCCCGCCACCAGCACGCTGGCGACGCCTTCCATTTCCTCGGCCAGCATCGCCGCGCCGTAAACCTCGACCATGCGCAGCGTTCCCTGCACCTGGTGAAGGTGATCAAGACAGTCCTGGAGTTTCGCCTTGTCATCCTGGTTCTCGACATAGGCCTCCAGCGCCTGGCGCGAACGCACCAGCGTGTTGTCCAGTTCGGACTTGATCCAGAGCAACGAGTCTGATGCTACCTGCGTCATGCCTTACCGTCCTGCCCCACCCATTCGGGAATTGCCGCTTGTGGTCAACCAGCCCGGATCAGGCGCTCTGCTCTGCGGCTTCGACTTCTTCCGCATGCATTTCCGCCGTCATGACCATGGTTTCGCCACCCGCCATGTTCGGCAGCTTGAAGCCGGCGACGGACTTTCTGAGCTCCGTTGCGAGCGTCGCGAGCTTGCCAATGTTACGCGCGGTGGCCTGCGTGCCCTCGGTGGTCTGCGAGGTGATTTCCTGAATCACGTTCATGGTGCGCGACACGTCCGTCGCCGCCGTCGCCTGCTGGCGCGCGGCGGCGGAGATGGACTGAATCAGCGTCGCGATGTGGTTCGAGACCTTCACGATCTCGTCCAGCGCCGAACCCGCGTTCTCGGCGAGCTGCGCACCGCTGACCACGCCCGCGGTCGATTGCTCCATCGAGATGACCGCTTCGTTGGTGTCGGTCTGAATGGTCTTCACCAGCGCTTCGATCTGTTTCGTTGCATTGGCGGAACGTTCCGCGAGGCGCTGGACTTCGTCCGCGACGACCGCGAAACCGCGGCCCGCTTCACCGGCCATGGAGGCCTGGATGGCGGCGTTGAGCGCGAGAATGTTCGTCTGCTCGGCGATGTCGTTGATGAGCTCGACAATATCGCCAATTTCCTGCGAGGACTCGCCGAGTCGCTTGATGCGCTTCGAGGTTTCCTGGATGGTTTCGCGAATCGCGTTCATGCCGTCGATCGTGCGGCGCACCGCTTCACCGCCCTTGTTGGCGATTTCGACGGACTGCTGCGCGACTCGCGTCGAGCGCTCCGCGTTCGCCGACACCTGTTCGATGGATTTCGCCATCGCGGCGATCTGTTTCGTCGCCGAGCCGATCTGCTTGGTCTGGTTGCCGGAAGCATCCGCGAGATGCGATGCCGTCGCCTGCGTCTGCTTGGCCGCGGCGTCAACGCGCAGTGCGGTGTCGTTGACCGTCAGCACGAGATCACGCAGCGCCTCGATGGCGAAGTTGATGGAATCAGCAATAGCACCGGTGATGTCCTCGGACACGGTCGCCTGCACGGTGAGGTCGCCGTCCGCGAGCGAGCCCAGTTCGTCGAGGAGACGCAGAATCGCTTCCTGGTTGCGCTCCTGCTGTTCCGCCTGCATTTCCGCGGCGCGGCGCGTGTCGGAACCGAGGTTGTAGATGGAGAAGAGCCCGATCAGCAGAAGCACGCCGATGGTGCCGGCGATGTAGCCATATAACGGCTGGAAGAGCCGCTGGCTCTGCTGGCGTTCGAAGGCAGCATTGATCGCGCGCGTGCTCGCAAGCAGGTCGCCGGAAAGTCCGGTCAACGCGTTCAGTGCGGCGTGCGCCTGCACCAACGTGCCGTTCAATGAATCGATGGTGGTAACCGCGCCCTGCACGCGACCCCAGATGGTGTCCGCCTCGCGGATGTCCTGCTCGGCATCGGAGTTGATGATCGGCGCGAGGCCGAACTGCGGGTCGCCGTCGTACATGGCGCGCATGATCTGCCCGACATACGCCGCATCGCTTTCGATGCGCGCGGCAGCGGCAGGCACGTTGGCGCCGCCTTCAACCAGCGTGTTCACATCGCGCTGCAGGCGCTGCCCGAAAACACCCTGCCGGCCCAGGTGATAAAGCCAGCTGCGGCTGACATCATTGCCGGCGGCGACCGTGTTGAACACGCTGTCGAGCTGCTGCAGCAGGCCCGGCATTTCCGCATTCACGGTTTCAAGGCTGCGATGGGCGGTGCCGAAGGCGTCGTTCGCGGCGAGCAGCACGTTCACGGCTTCGCGCGCCTGCACCCAGCGGGTCTGCAGCAACTGCACTTCGTCCTTGACCTGTCCGGTGACAGCGTCAGTTCCTTCGCCGCCTTCCAGCATCAGGCGCAAGCTGCGATCGAACTGCTCGCGACCGGTCTGGACCGGGGTGAAAGCCGAATCGTCACCACGCACGGCGAGCCCCGCGTCCTTCGGAATGGACTGGGACAGCACCGCCTGGTCGGACAAAAGGCCAAGGAAGGCTTCGTCCTGCAGCGCGAATCGTGCCGTGAAAAAGAAGTTCACTGCCGCGAATACGATGAATCCCGCTGCGAGAAGCAGCATCGTGAACAGCATCTTGTTTGAACTTGCCGCAGACTTAGCCATGGTCAAACCACCTTCAACAGGGTTCTTTGTCTAATGCCGGCCGCGGAGGTTTGTTTTCCCCACATCATTCCGCGGCCTGCAGAAACGCCTGGCTTTCCACCAGGCGCGTCATATCCAGTACGTGCCAGTTTTCTTCGCTGCGTTCGAAACGTCCGGTGACGAACGGCACGAGCGCCGGCGTTGGCGCGCCGGCAGATAATTGTTCTTCACGGCTGAAACGCCGGAAGCCGCGCACCTCGTCAACCAGCAATCCCGCGGGAATGTCGTCATGGTTGACCGCGATGACGCGGCTGGTGCGCCCCGGCAGGGTTTCCTCGCCGCCGAGAAATTCATTCATGTCGATGATGGGCAATAGCTGGCCGCGAATGTTCGCCAGCCCCTTGAGCCAGCCCTTGCTGCCCGGAATCTTCGTGACACCGGGCCAGGTGAGAATCTCGCGAATCTCGTTGCGCGGCGTCACGAACAGGTGTTCGCCGATCCGGAAGGCGACGCCCACCCATTCGTTGCGCGCACCGGTTTCGAGGCCGCGGCCCGCCGCGGCCTGCACGGCACGCCGCTCGAGTTCGAGCAGAAGCTCGAACGGCTTCTCGCGCAGGGACTCAAGTACCGCGGCGTCGCTCACCGGTCTTACCCTTTCGCCGACAGCGCTTCATTGACCTTGTCAACGAGCTGCCTTTCGGTCACCGGCTTGACGATGTAGTCATACGCGCCCTGGCGCATGCCCCAAACCTTGTCGGTTTCCTGGTCCTTGGTGGTGACGATGACCACCGGGATGTCCTGCGTGGCCGGATCCTTGGCGAGCTGGCGCGTTGCCTGGAAGCCGCTCATGCCCGGCATCACCACGTCCATGATGATGAGGTCCGGCTTCGATTCCTTGGCGAGCTTCAGACCGCTTTCGCCGTCTTCCGCAATCACGGTCTCGAAGCCATTCTTCTCAAGATGCGTCTTGAGAACGTGAACCTCGGTGGGCGAGTCATCAACAATAAGAACAACAGGCATTCTTGCTTCCTCCGTTACATGGCAACCGCGAACCGTCAGGCGGTCCTGCGGACGTGATTCTGGATCGCGCCGAGAAGCTCGTCCTTGGTGAACGGCTTCGTCAGATACTGTTCAGAGCCGACAATGCGGCCGCGCGCCCGGTCGAAAAGGCCGTCCTTGCTCGACAGCATGATGACAGGCGTCGCCTTGAAACTGGCGTTGTGCTTGATGAGCGCGCAGGTCTGGTAGCCATCCAGGCGCGGCATCATGATGTCCACGAAAATGATGTCGGGCTTGTGGTCGGCGATCTTGGACAGCGCCTCGAATCCGTCGACGGCGGTGACGACCTCGCAGCCTTCCTTTTTCAACAGCGTTTCCGCCGTCCGGCGGATGGTCTTGGAATCATCGATTACCAGGACCTTGAGTCCACCCAGAGCGGTTGTTGTTTGCGCTTCGCTCCCCACCTGAACCTCCAGCAATTACAGGTCACGCGCCCGTTCGTGATGCATTGAATTCCCTGTCGGCAACCGCGTGCGCCTGGCGGCACGAATCCGGCCATGAAACGGCCTTGACGACTCCGGATGCGAGAAATGTTGCCGGGTTAACATAAACGAATGATGCAGCCTTGCCAATCAAGGCTTGCGTCCTCCGGTCTTGTTCCCACACTCCCATCAGGGATTTGTGCCGCAATTAACCTTGTAGCACAACTGTTTGACTTAATCTATTGAAAGTAAAGTAAACTTATGAGCGACCGCAGCAAAAATCGGCTCGCCAACCCACACTGATGCAGGAAACGCCGAATGATACCTCAGCGCCGCCTCGGGGTCGTCATGGACCCCATCCAGACCATCAAGCCCTGGAAGGACACCACGCTCGCCTTTCTGCTTGAGGCACAGCGCCGCGGATTCGAAATCCGCTATTTCGAGATGGCCGATCTCTACCTCCGGGAGGGCGTGGCGTGCGGCCATGGCGCGCCGCTCACGGTGTGCGACGACCGCGAGGACTGGTTCTCGCTGGGTGCGGCGGAGGACCTCGCGCTCGGCGATCTCGACGTCATCCTGATGCGCAAGGATCCGCCCTTCGATCTCGAATACGTTTATGCCACGCAGATTCTCGAGCTCGCCGAGGCGGCGGGTGCGTTCGTGGTGAATCGCGCCGCCGCCATCCGCGACAACAACGAGAAATTGGCCATCCAGCGCTTTCCCGAATGCTGCGCGCCGACGCTGGTCACGCGCTCGCCCGCGCGCATTCGCGAATTTCTCGCCGAACAGGAACACATCGTCGTGAAGCCGCTGGACGGCATGGGCGGCTACGAGGTGTTCGTGCTGAAACTCGGCGATCCGAACACGACCATGATCCTGGAATCGATCACCAAGGCCGGCGCCCGCCAGGTAATGGCCCAGCGGTACATCCCCGAAATCAAGACCGGCGACAAGCGCATTCTCGTGATTGACGGCGAAGCGTACCCGTATGCGCTCGCGCGCGTGCCGCTCGCCGGCGAGACGCGCGGCAATCTCGCTGCCGGTGGAACCGGCAAGGGCGTTGAACTGACGGAACGCGACCGCTGGATCTGCGCGGAGGTCGCGCCATTCCTGCGCGAGCAAGGCTTGCTGTTTGTCGGTCTTGATGTGATCGGCGATTACCTCACCGAGGTCAACGTCACCAGTCCCACCTGCGTGCGCGAACTCGACGCCATTTACGACGACAACATCAGTGCGCGGCTGTTCGATGCCATCGAGACACACTTGAAATGATTTGCCGCCGGGCAATCTGCGTTCTGCTCGCGCTCATTGTCGCGGGTTGCGCGCAGGAACCGCGCACCGAACGCCACGCATTTTTTGCGCTCGGCACGCTGGTGGAAATTTCCGTTTACGATCCGCCCGAAAATATTGAAAACATCCTGCACGCGGTCGAAGCGCAATTGCTCGAACAGGAAAACCGCTGGCGCGCATGGGGCGATGGTGAACTTGCGAAGATCAACGAACGTCTTGCTGCGGGCGATGCCGTTTCACTCGATGACGCAATGCTCGCAGGCATCGAACGCGCGCGCGACATCGCCGAACAATCCGGCGGCCGTTTCAATCCCGCCATCGGCCGCATGATCGAAGCCTGGGGTTTCAACAGCGAGGAACGCGAAGCGGCACCGCCGCCGGACGACGCGGAACTCGCAGCAATGCTGCCGCCGCCGACATTGTTCGCGCTCGAGGAAACCGGCGACGGATTATGGCGCACTACTGATCCGTGCCTGTGGATCGACATGGGTGCGTTCGCGAAAGGCCTTGCGGTGGAAAATGCCATCAACACACTTCGCCAGCACGGCATTGAAAATGCCATCGTGAATGCCGGCGGCGACCTGAAAGTCATCGGACAACACGGCGAGCGTGACTGGCAAATCGGCGTGCGCGATCCGCGCGGTGATGGCGTGCTTGCGGCAATCGATGCATCCGGCAACGACAGCGTTTTCACCTCCGGCGACTACGAACGTTTTTTCGAATGGGAAGGCGAGCGTTATCACCACATCATTGATCCCGCCACCGCGCGTCCTGCACGCGGCGTCACGTCCGTCACCATCATTCATGCCGACGCCGCGCTTGCCGACGCCGCCGCGACTGCGCTGTTCGTCGCAGGGCCTCGCGAGTGGCCAGCAACGGCGCGCGCACTCGGCATCGACAAAGCCATGCTGGTGCTCGCAAACGGTGACGTGGAAATGACACCGATGATGCGCTCGCGCGTCGAGTTCGTGGATTCGGTACCGCGCGTGGAAATCCTCGCGCCATGATTCGCCCCGGCGACATCGTCATTGCGCTTGCGGGCGCTGCGGTAATCGCCGTGCTCGCGTTGAACATTTATTCCGATGCAGCACCGCACATCGTGCGCGTGACGCAAGGCGATCGTGAAGCCGTGGATCATCCCGCGTGGGAGGACAGGAAATTTTCTGTTGCCGGTCCGCTGGGTGAAACGGTGATCGAGATTCACGATGGCCGCGCGCGCATCGTGCAATCGCCTTGCCGAAAGAAAATCTGCATTCGCGCCGGCTGGCTGGATGCGGCGGGTGACGTTGCGGCCTGCGTCCCGAATCGCGTCAGCATTGCGCTGCTCGGCAATGATCCACGCTTCGATGCGATCAATTTCTGATGGATGCCGTCGCAAACAACACGACGCGCGATGATCGCCTCATTGCGGGCTTTGCCACGCTCGCGATCAGCATCCACATTCTCGAAAGCGCGGTGCCGATGCCACTGCCCGGTGTGAAACCGGGCCTTGCGAATGTTGTCGTGTTGATCGTGTTGCTGCGTTACGGTTTTCGCATGGCGGCGGCAGTTGCAGTGCTGCGCGTCATCGTCGGTGGTATTTTCATCGGCGCGTTTCTCACACCGACATTTTTCCTGGGCCTTGCCGGCGCACTCGCCAGTCTTGCCATCGCGGGAATTGTGCAAGCCTGCATCGCACGCTGGACAGGCCCTGTGGGTTACGCCATTGCCATGGCGCTGGCGCACATGAGCGGACAATTCCTGCTTGCGTACTGGTTGTTCGTGCCGCACCCGGCGTTGCTGAATCTGTTGCCGATACTGCTCGCTTTTGCACTCGGGCTCGGCGCATTCACCGGTATAATCGCGGCGTCCGTACTCGACCGCCTGCCGGCAAGACGACCGTGAAAGAATTTTCCGCACAACTCGCGCACGTTTCTTCCGGCGAACGGCTGTTGACCACGCTGTTCTTCGCCGTGCTGTTGCATGGCATCGTGATTCTCGGCGTGACGTTTTCCGGCGAGGAAGCACCAAGCGACCGCGGCAGCACGCTGGAAATCACGCTGGTGAACACGCAAAGCCGCGAGTTGCCCGACGACGCCGATTACCTCGCGGACGCGAGCCAGCAAGGCGGCGGCAATACAAAGGAAAATGTGCGCCCGCAAGCGGCGATGAGCAGTCCCGAGCTCGCCGCGCTCGATGGCACGCCGGATGCGAGCGACGTCGAGAACCGTCTCGAAGCACAAGCCGGTCGCGAAAACCCCGATGCGCTGGAAACACCGCAGCAAACCCAGGCCGACAAGCAGGTTGTGACGCGCGCGGAATCGAGTCTCGAAGCGTTGACCGAAGCTGCAGCACCTGCTGCGCAAAACGAGCGGGTGCTCGTCGCGCGCCTGATGACCCCGGGCAACGAACTCACCGAACCGGTTAACGATGCGAACAGCAAAGCGCAGGCGCGCAGCAAAAACCTGCGCGAGAAAGTGATCGCCGTGAACACGCGCGAGTCGGTTTACGCGCGCTATCTCGATGAATGGCGCCGCCAGGTCGAACGTGTCGGCAACGCGAACTACCCTGACGAAGCGCGCCGTCAGAACATGGAAGGCAGTCTCGTGCTGGAAGTGTCGCTGAACAGCAACGGCACGATTCGCGAACTCGACGTACGCCGCAAATCGCAGCATCCGCTGCTCGACGATGCCGCCATGCGCATCCTGCGGCTCGCCGCGCCCTTCCCGCCATTCACCGAGGCCATGCGCACGGAAACGGACGTGCTGCGCTTCGTTTATGTCTGGCGTTTCGGCGACGATGGCGCGACAAGCACCGTGCGCGCCGCGCCGGATTCGTCACCCGATTCGTCGTGATAATCTGCGTGCATGACACCTGATGCCATGACGAATCCGCTGACCAACCAGTTCCTGATCGCGATGCCGGGCCTGGACGATCCGAACTTCACGCGCTCGGTCACCTACATCTGCGAACACAACGACGACGGCGCAATGGGTATTATCGTCAACCGCCCCATCGACATGGAACTCGGCGACGTGTTGCGCCAGCTCGACGTCACCACCGGTGACGGCAAGGTCGAGCACCAGCCGGTTTTCATCGGCGGGCCGGTGCTGCCGGATCGCGGTTTCATCGTGCATCGCCCGCCCGGCAACTGGGAATCGAGCATGCAGGTCACGCCGAACATTGCCGTCACCACCTCGCGCGACATCCTGAACGCCATCGCGCACGGCTACGGTCCGAGTGACAGTATTTTCGCGCTCGGTTACGCCGGCTGGACAGCGGGACAACTTGAGGCAGAAATGGCGGACAACGCCTGGCTTTCCGTGCCCGCCGACGAACATGTGCTGTTCGAACTGCCGGCGTCGGCGCGCTGGCGCGCGGCAGCGGAGTTGATCGGCATCGATCCCATCCTTTTGTCCGGTGACTCCGGTCATGCCTGAGCGCCCGGCTGCCGGCGCAACGTTCATGGGTTTCGATTACGGCACGCGTCGCATCGGCGTTGCCATCGGCCAGTCGCTGACCGGCACTGCCAGTCCGCTCGCCGCGATTGCCGCACGCGATGGCGCGCCGGACTGGGACGCGATCACGCGCCTCGTCGAGGAATGGCGGCCGGCAGCATTCGTGGTGGGTATTCCTTATAATATGGACGATTCGCGCCAGGAAATGACCGATCGCGCCGAACGCTTCTCGCGCCAGTTGCATGGACGCTTCCATTTGCCGGTACACGCTGTCGATGAACGGCTGAGTTCGCATGAAGCCGAGGAGCGATTGCGCACGGCGCGACAGGAAGGCCGTCGCGGGCGACTCTTGAAACCCGAAATCGACAGTGCCGCAGCTTGCGTGCTGCTCGAAACGTGGCTTGCATCGTATGAGCGATCATGAACAACCGACTGATTGATGCCGGAAAACTGCGCCACCTGCTGAGCCTTGATGGCCTCGGTCGCGCGCGCATCACCGCGCTGCTGGATCGCGCGCAAGCGTTCGTTGCGCGTCCCGGCGAAAGCGTTACGACATCCGATGCCTTGCGCGGTGTCACCGTCGCGAATCTTTTCTTCGAAGCCAGCACGCGCACGCGCGCCTCTTTCGAGATCGCCGCGAAACGCCTCGGCGCGAACGTGCTGAATCTCGACATCAACCTGTCGTCCGCCGCGAAAGGCGAAACGGTGCTCGACACCGTGCACACGCTCGAGGCGATGAACGTGGACGTGTTCGTCATTCGTCATTCTGAAACCGGCGTGCAGGAAATGATCGCGGACAAGGTCGCGCCGCACGTCGCCGTCGTGAACGCCGGTGAGGCGCACGCGAACCATCCGACGCAGGGATTGCTGGATGCACTCACCATTCGCCAGCACAAACCGGAATTCGAAAATCTTCGCGTCGCCATCGTCGGTGACATTCGCCATTCGCGTGTTGCGCGCTCGGCGGTGCATGCGCTCGCCGCGCTCGGCGTTGAAGACCTGCGGCTGGTCGCACCGAAAGCGCTGCTTCCCGCCGACGAGGAAATGACAGGCAAGCATTTCACCGACATGGACGAAGGCATTCGCGATTGCGACGTGGTGATGATGCTGCGCATCCAGAAAGAACGCATGCGGGAAGGCAGCATTCCGGACACGCTGGAATATCACCAGAAATTCGGCATGGACGAACGCAGGCAGGAAATCATCCAGCCGGATGCAATCGTGATGCATCCCGGCCCGATGAATCGTGGCGTGGAAATTTCCGATGCCGTCGCCGACGGTCCGCGCTCGGTCATTCTTGAACAAGTAAATAACGGCGTCGCCGTGCGCATGGCCGTGCTGGCAACGCTGCTGGAGAATCGAAGCGCATGAGCGTTGCAAGCAGTGCGATGACGAAACCGCATCGCGACACTATCTTTGTCGAAGACGCGAAAGTGCTCGCGCATCAATCCTTTCCCGGCGAACAATACCTGCTGCGCGTGCACGCGCCGAAATGCGCCGCGAACGCCGAACCCGGCAGCTTCGTGCACATCAGCTGCGATCCCGCGCTGCCGATGCGCCGGCCCATGTCGATCATGCGGGTCTCGCGCGAGGAAGGCTGGGTGGAAATGCTGTACAAGGCGATCGGCGATGGAACGCGATTGCTCGCGCAACGCCACGTCGGTGATGTTCTCAGCATGATGGGGCCGATCGGCATTCCGTTCACGCCCGATCCTGCAAGACCGCGCGCGCTGTTGATCGGCGGCGGCGTCGGCATTCCGCCGATGGTGTTTATTGCGGATCACTTGCGGCGCGATAAAAAAACAAACTGGAAACCTTTCGTCATCATGGGCTCGGAAGTGCCGTTCCCGTTCAAGGTGCAGCCGTCATCTATCATGGTGCCAGGATTGCCCGACGGCGTGATCGGCGGCATGCCGCTGATGGACGACTGGGGAATTCCGAGCCGGCTCGCGAGCCTGCAAGGCTACGCCGGCTGTTTCGAAGGTTACGTCACCGATCTTGCCCGCGCGTGGCTCGACAATCTCGACGAATCACAACGCAATGAAGTGGCGATCTACACCTGCGGCCCGACGCCAATGCTCGCCGCCGTCGCGAAACTCGCGCGCGAATTCGATCTTCCCTGCCAGGTTTCGCTCGAAGAACACATGGCCTGCGCGGTCGGCGGCTGTGCCGGGTGCGTCGTGCGCGTGGAAACGGATGCGGGCCCAGCCATGAAACGCGTCTGCGTGGATGGGCCGGTGTTTGACGCGTACAAAGTGTTTACGGGTTAAAAGCAAAGACAAGATTTTTATAATCCTGCAAATTCTGAAAGATCCTGTTGATCCTGTCCATTGGCTCTTCCATCAGTTCGCGACAATCAAGAACTCGACAATCACTTCATCGCTCAACCAATCCGTGTCCGACCACTGTCCCGTTCCGATATCGAACGCGAGTCTTCGCAAGCGTGTTTCACCGCCGACACGGTAACCGTCCGCGGTTTTTTCCGGCGTGAACAGCAGATCGAAAGGCTTGCTGATGCCTTTTACAGTCAGCGTGCCGTGCGCCAGGAGTCCGTCGTCGGTCTTTTCGATGTCATGACTTTCAAACGTCGCACGCGGGAATTCCTCGACAGCGAAGAAGGCGCTTCCAACCAGCGCCCTGTTCGCCCTCGGCGATCCCGTCTCCACTGATGCGGGATCGAGCCACGCATAAAGTTGCGTGACGATGTCGTTCGCAATACAGAGCTCGCCGCCGGTGCGCCCGAAATTTCCCTTGAGCAATGTTCCCGACTGGTTGATTCTGAAAACAACGTTCGTCTGTTCGCTGTCGATGGCCAGGCATTCTTCTGCGCTGCCATTGAACGAAACAAACAGGAATATCAGTACTATCGCTCTCATGGGAATTCCCTCAGTTCACCAGCCGCACCGATCCACTGCGCTATGATGCCGCAACCATTCGTCGCTTCCGGAACTGCATGATTTTTTCGCCTTCAACATACGCCTCGCACCAACGATACCGGATTTCATGGCCGTTCCTGGTGTTGCTCGGCCTGTTGCTGGCCGGATGTCAGGCCGCGCCCGAGGAATCGCGAACGGCAAACAACGCGCAACTTGAACCTGCTCCTCCGCTGCCCGGCACACCGGTTCATGTCGTCGATCCAACGGCATCATACGTGCGCGTGCTTGTCTGGCGCGATGGCGCGCTGTCCGCGTTCGGTCACAATCACGTGTTGATTGCGCCCGTTTCGGGGAAGGTTCACGTCGGCGAAACGGCGGCGCGCAGCGGCTTTGATCTTGCCATCAACGTCAAGGGCTTCGTTGTCGATCCCGCAAAGGCGCGTGCCGAGGAAGGGGAAGCATTCGCGAGCGATGTTTCCGATGAGGCGCGACTCGGGACGCGTGAGAACCTTCTTGGCGAGGACGTGCTGAATGCAGATTGTTATCCGCGTATCGGGATGCGATCAGTTTCGCTCAACGGGCCGCGCCGGAATCCGGAAATTGTCGCGCGACTCACCCTGCATGGCGTGACGCGCGACATCGAATTTCCGGCGGAAGTTTTTGTGCAGGAAGATCGGGTGACGGTGCTTGCGAATTTTACAATCTTGCAATCGGATTTCGGAATCGAACCTTTCAGCGTGTTCGGCGGTGGATTAAGCGTGCGAGACGCGGTGGATGTGCGCGTGAAGCTGGTGGCGAGGAGACAGTGAACTCTCGAACGCATCCTTGATCTGAAAATCCCCCCGCTGTGCTGTGCACAGCGGCCCCCTTTTCAAAGGGGGCTGCCTTCGTTCGATGCTGTCGCAAGAATCAGCCGCGAGGCTTCCGACACGATCACTTTTTGAATATGGCTGCTTCTTTCCGACCCTATCGCGTAATCAAGAATACTCGACAAGTCCGAACGAAGAACTCCCTCCCTTTCCCAAAGGGAGGGCCGGGGAGGGACTTTCTTTTCTTCTCTTTGACTCTTTACGTATGCGTTCCCGTCTTCCGGTCCGATTCCGGACCGCACGACAGCGCATGATCGAGCGCCTGCTCGACGTGTTCCAGCCAGACAAACTCGAGTTCTTCGCGCGCATTTTCGGGAATCTCTTCGAAATCCCGCTTGTTGCGTTCCGGCAGCATGATGGACTTGATGCCGGCGCGGTGTGCCGCCAGCACTTTCTCCTTGATGCCGCCGACCGGCATCACCAGCCCGCGCAGGCTGATTTCTCCCGTCATCGAAACATCGCTTCGCACAGTGCAGTTCGTGAACAGTGACGCGAGCGCGGTGTACATCGCCACGCCCGCGCTTGGCCCGTCCTTCGGAATCGCGCCGGCTGGAACGTGCACGTGGATGTCATTGTTCTCGAATTCGTCGAGGTCGATTTTCAATGTAGGCGCGCGGTTCTTCAACAAGGTCAGCGCGGCCTGCGCGGATTCCTTCATGACTTCGCCAAGCTGCCCGGTGAGAATCAACCGGCCCTTGCCCGGCGAGCGATTCGCCTCGATGAAAAGAATGTCGCCGCCGACCGGCGTCCACGCCATGCCCGTGGCAACGCCCGGCACGGACGTGCGCATCGCCACTTCATCCTCGAAACGCGCGGGACCGAGAACGCTCGTGACACGCTCGGGATCGATGACGATTTTCTCCGCCTTGTTTTCGGCGATCTCCACAGCGGCATTGCGAATGACGGCGCCGACCTGGCGTTCCAGGTTGCGCACACCGGCCTCGCGCGTGTAATCACTGACGATGACATCCAGCGCTTCATCAGTGACTTCGCATTGCGTTTCGGAAAGCCCCGCGTCCTCAAGCTGGCGTTTCACCAGGTAGCGTTTCGCGATTTCGACTTTCTCATCGTGCGTGTAGCCGGGCAGCTCGATGATCTCCATCCGGTCGCGCAACGGTCCTGGAATGTCGTACAACGAGTTCGCAGTACCGATGAACATCACCTGGCTGAGATCGAACGGCACACCGAGATAATTGTCGCGGAATGTCGAGTTCTGCGCGGGATCGAGCACTTCGAGCAACGCCGCACTCGGGTCGCCATGAAAACCCTGCCCGAGCTTGTCCATTTCATCGAGCATGAAGACAGGATTCTTCGTTCCCGCCTTTTTCAGGTGCTGGATGATGCTGCCCGGCATTGCGCCCACGTACGTGCGCCGATGTCCGCGGATTTCGGCTTCATCGTGCAAGCCGCCCAGCGATGCGCGTACGAACTCGCGACCGATCGCGCGCGCGATGCTTTGTCCTAGTGATGTCTTGCCGACGCCGGGCGGACCGGTGAAACAGAGAATCGGGCTGCGCCCTTTCGGGTTCAGCTTTCGCACCGCAAGATATTCGAGAATGCGCTTCTTGATTTTCTCCAGGCCGAAGTGATCTTCATCGAGCACCTTGCGTGCGCGCTCGATGTCGATGGAGTCATCGCTGGCTTTCGACCATGGCAGTTCAACCAGCCATTCGAGATAGGTGCGCGTCATCGAATATTCCGGTGATGCGGCGGGCACCCGCTCCAGGCGCTTGAGTTCCTTTTGCACGTGCTCTTCAGTTTCTTCCGGCATGTCCGCTTTCGCGATCGCATCGCGAAGTTCCTGTATCTCTTCGCCTTCCTCGCCGCCTTCGCCCAGCTCCTGCTGAATGGCCTTGAGCTGCTCGCGCAACAGCGCCTCGCGCTGCCGCAGGTTCAGCGACTCGCGCGTGCGCTGCGAAATCCTGTCTTTCAGTTGCAGCACTTCCAGGCGGTAATCGAGCAGCGCCTGCACGCGATCCATTCGCGGCACAAGATCGATGGTCTCGAGAATTCCCTGCTTTTCTTCCGGTCTCAAATCCAGGTAAAACGCGATCGAATCCGCAAGCAGCGACGCGGAATCGATCTGGTCGATACCGGCTTTCAGTTCGTCGGGAACCTGCGGCAGCAGTTCAAGCGCTTCATGCGCACGCTGGCGAAGATTGAGCATGCGCGCCTCGACTTCCTTGCCGCCTTCTTCGGGTTCGCGCGCTGCTTCGAATCGTGCAAGCAGGAAAGGATGTCCATCGATGAAATCGATCAGCTGAATGCGTTGCCCGCCTTGCGCGATCAGATGATGCCGTCCGTCACCTGTCGTCACAAAACGCAACACGCTCGCCAGCGTCGCGGTGCGATGCAGATCACCGGGACCGGGGTTTTCCTCGCCCGGATCCTTTTGCATCACAACAGCCAGCGGCCGGTCGGTCTTCACCGCTTCCTGCACAGCGGCGACGGAACTTCGGCGTCCGACCGTGAGCGGCATCACCATGCCGGGATACAGCACCGTGTCCTTGACCGGCAGGATGATGACAACGTCATCCGGGAGGCGGGGCTTCTGCGCGGGTTTCTTTTCTGTGTCGGTTTCGTTCATCACGATACCTTGCGTAACTTGAGGTAAAGGCAGCCGTCGGTGAGCTTTTGTCCTTCGAGTTCGTAAACGTGCGACGGCAACTCCAATCGCCGCTGGAAACGTCCGTAAGGCAACTCGAGACGATGGATCGCGCCGCGTTGCGCTTCCAGCGGCAGCGGCCGCACGCCGTGCACGTCGAGCCAGTTTGCGCGCAGTGTGACTTTCAGGCCGCTTGCGTCAACGCCGGGAAGTGCGATGACTGCCCAGACGTGCTCGTCGGTTTCATAAATATCCGCGGGCGGCTGCCAGGACTGCTGCTTGCGCGCGCCCGGTTCGAAGAACCCGCGCTGCATGCGTTCGGCGCGCTCCAGCATCTCCAGCGCCTGCGACCACATGCGATCTTCCAGTCGGCTTCGACTCATGGCTTGTTCGTGTCCAATGCAAAGTGTTCGACAACGACTGAAGTGGGGACGTTATTTCCGCCTTGCAATACCTGCGTCATATTCCGGTCGGCCACGTTTCCGGCAGGTCGCCGCGCGTCCACGTGCCGCCGATGTCCAACGGCTCAAGTGCGGTGGTTTCATCGAGATGGAATACCGCGTCAAACTGTTTCGCCAATGACACGTGAAAATAGTGGCTCTGACGTTCACTCTCGGGCCGGTAGATCACGCCGATGGCGCGTTCAAGCGCGCGTTCCGGCAACCCGTCCGCATCGCGCAACGGCAGGAAGAAATTTTCCAGTCCGGTGTTCTCGAAAAGATTTTCAATGCTGTCATCAAGTGCGGGTTGCACGCGACGATGTTCGGCGGGCGCGTCCCAGTCACGCGCCGCGGTGACATAGCCGGTGTAGGTCGTGAAGCCAACCAGCAGGCAATCATCACCTGTGCGTTCACGCACGAGCTGCCCGAGATTCAACTCGCCGTAACGCGACACCTGTGTTGCACGCGCATCACCGAGATGCGAGTTGTGCGCCCACACCGCGATCTTCGCCGGGCGCCCGCGCTGTTCGGACAAATGCAGATGCAACTCGAACAGGCTTTCCGCCATGTGCCGGTCGCGCAGATTCCACGTGCTCACGCGCGTTCCGAACATGCTTCGGTAATATTCCTCGGCATTCTTCACTACGCGCGCATTCATTTCCGCGAAGAACTGCTCGTCTTCGGTTGCAAGACCATCGGCTTCAAGCCGCTGCGTGCGCGAGCGCAACAGATCCATGAGTTGCACGGCGGCTTCATCCTGACAGGATTGCGTGACGCCCATGGAAACGGAGTAGCCGTAAGCCTGTGGGTCGCCGCCATGATCGAGGCAGGCATAACGTTCGCGTGCACGCTTTGCAGCTTCCGGATCCACGCCGTCAAGGTACGCAACGACGGCCGCCGCGGAGTCGTGCAGGCTGTACAGATCAAGTCCGTACATACCGGACTGGCGATTCGCATCACGTTCAGCGTTGTATTCACGCAGCCAGGCAACAAAATTTTCGACGTCGCGATTACGCCACATCCAGCGCGGGAAGCGCTCAAAGTCACCCAGCGATTCGCGTGCTGTCGTATCGTTTGAGGTGCCACGCACGAAACGGTTGATGCGATACACGTTTGGCCAGTCACCTTCGACAATCACCGCATCGAAATCGAGTTCCTCGATCAGTCGTCGCGTTATCGCCGCGCGCATGGCATAGAATTCATGCGTACCGTGACTGGCCTCACCCAGCAACACGAACTGTTTGTCACGCGCCATTTCAAGCAGCACGTCGTAATCGCGATCGCTGCCTTTCAAGGGAGTTGCCTGCTCGCGGATGGCGGCCTCCATCGCCGGTGTTTCCATGCCAACCCGGCTCATGACTTTTCTCCCGGGCACTCTGCGGCGGGCGCAATCCGCTTCACGGCCGCGCTTGCTGCATCAGCCGGGTGACTTCTTCGTCCGGCGTCTGATCGAAATTCCGATACCACTGCCCGACCGCGTAGAACGGCGCCGGTTGCAGCAGGGCGATGAAGCGATCGGCTTCACGCAGGGTGGAATCCTGGACATGTGGCGGGGCTACCGGGACGGCAACGACAATTTCGCGCGGCGCATACTGGCGCAGCGCCTGGACGGCGGCGCGCATGGTCGCACCCGTGGCAAAGCCGTCATCAACAACGATTACTGTGTGATTGCTGACATCGGGAAACGGACGGTTGCCGCGATACGCGTGCTCGCGCCGTTCGAGTTCGACGCGCTCGCGTTCGATTGCCGAGTGCAATTGCGCATCACTCACGCCCGTCTGCTCGATCACCTGCGGGTTCACGACATAAGCGCCGCCACTGGCGATTGCGCCCATCGCGAGTTCAGGCTGTGCGGGCAGGCCGAGCTTGCGCACCACCATGACCTCCAGCGGTGCGCCAAGTGCGCCCGCAACTTCCGCGGCCACCGGCACGCCACCGCGCGGCAGCCCGAAAACCAGCACGTCGTCGCGTCCCGCGAACTCCTGCAATTGCTGTGCAAGCCGGCGCCCCGCGTCGCTACGATCGGCAAAGCGAAAACCCGATTGCGATGCGAGCGGCTGCTCCATGATGATCCTCGCGAAGAAAACGCCGTTACATGAAACTGAGGATCGCCCGGGTCGGCATCAAGACCCGCGGAAGGTAAAATGGAAAAATGGAAGAAAGCCACTGAAAGGAAAGAACATGGGACGTTGGCGGCCCGCAGCCGAAAAATCTTCGCCTTACATCACGCGCGATGGCTTCGAGCGATTGCAGCAGGAATTGTCGCAGGCGTGGGTGCAACGGCGCGATGTCGTCGCGGCATTGTCGGCGGCGGCAGCGGAAGGCGACCGGTCCGAGAATGCTGAGTACATCTACCGCAAGAAACAATTGCGCGAAATGGACCGGCGAATCCGTTACCTGCAAAAGCGCTTGCCGGAATTGAAAGTCGTGCGCGACATTCCGGCTGACACCTCACGAATCTGGTTCGGTGCCTCAGTGACGCTGGAAGACGAAAACGGCGATGAAAGGAATTTCCGGATTGTCGGTGCGGATGAAATCGATACCGGCAAGGGCAGGATCAGCATCGACTCGCCGATGGCGCGCGCGTTATTGAAAAAAGGTATCGACGATGAGGTGCGTGTCGAAACGCCGGAGGGTGCACGGGAATTTGTTGTCGTGTCGGTGAGTTATTCGTAGGTTGGGGTGAGCGCAGCGAACCCCTGCACCTCGCGAACATCGTTGGGGTTCGCTGCGCTCACCCCAACCTACCAGCGTTCTTCTTCATCATCGCCATGTAATGGCACTTCATCCGTATCCTCAAGCGTTTCCGGCGGCGGTGTCGCCCGGTATTTCCACAGATCGCCGATAACGGGATCGTCTTCTTCCTCGTCCTGCCGCTCCCAGGAATACACCTTGCGTGGCGGCGCGGCGTCGAGACGGAACAATAGAAAGGCAAGCAGCGCGCCGGGAATCGCGCCGAACAGGTGCGCTTCCCAGGAAACACCCGCCTCGCGCGGAAAGATCGTCAGCACCATGCCGCCGTAAAGAAAGAACACCGCCATCGCAATTGCCATGGCGCGCGGATCACGCCGAAGAATGCCGATGATGAACAGGAAGAACATCAAACCATGCGCGAGCCCGCTCGCACCGGCGTGAACGCTGCCCGGTTGGCCGAACAGCCACACGCCCACGCCAGAACCAACCCACACCAGCGGAACGACCCAGCGCGCGGCGCGCGGATAACTGTAAAGCAGCAGTGTCCCGAGAATGATGACCGGCAGCGTGTTGGCAACAAGATGTTCCCAGTCGCCATGAATCAACGGTGCTGTGAGAACGCCGATGAGTCCGATAACGTCACCCGGACGAATTCCGAGTTCCCAGAGATTCCAGTTGAAGACGCTGGCGAGGAAATGCATCCACCACAGCAGCAGCGTGAAACAGAACACCGGCAGGAATGCGCGCCATAACCGGTCGCGTCCGGCGGATTTTTCATTGAGGCCGATAGCGCGTGCAATATACGGCGAGCGATGTGTCGGTGATACAGCCGGCTCTGTGATCGAGGGCCTCGCCGGAGGCCGTGTTATCGACGACGTGGCCGGTGGCCACGATGGCAACGGACGCCTGGAATCGCCGCGCGGATTATCGGAATCATTCGACATGACCGCGATCATCGCGCAGCGACGCGTGCCGCCACAAGTTCACGCCTTTCACGCCCGAGCGACGTTGGTGTCGTTCGGCGAATGGTAATACTCGCTCGCTTCCGCAAATTCGCGCACCAGGCGCTTGAGTTCCTGCATCCGAAGCTCCGCCGTCTGCACGCTCTCGCAGTCTTCGCACTGGCGATCACCACAGGGCGAATTCGCGTACAGCCACCAGTGAATGGCGCCGGAAAGCAATCCGTCTGCAATATCCCAAGGGTCCGCGTCGGGGTCTTCCGCCACCAGCTGGTTGGCGATTTCCACGACCTGTTTGGCGGCGTCGTCGTAAACGGGATCCCTGCCGTCGAGTGATGGATTTTCCAGGTCGAAATTCATGCGAACCTCACGTTTGTCTGACATTATGGAAAGGCGCGCATTATAGAGAAGCTGGCGAAAAACTCACCATTCATTGCATCAAGTCGTGACAACCGTCTCAAGCAAACGCAACGGCTCCGGACGATGGAGCAGAAACCCCTGCGCGTAATGCACGCCAAGCACGCGCAAGCGGTCGAGCGCTGACTGTTCTTCCACCCACTCCGCGACACAACGAATATTCCGGAGCGCCGCAACCTGCACCAGTGCTTCGATCACGAGTGCCGCGGCCGGATCCCGTCCGATATCGCGAACGAAATGCCCGTCGAGTTTCACCAGAGAAACCGGCAGCTCGCGCAAATAGCCGAAGCTCGCGACGCCGGAACCGAAATCGTCGAGTGCGATGTCAAAGCCCTGCCTGCGCAGCCGTTTCATGCCGTCCACCGCGCGCGTGAGGCGATTGATGGCAACGGATTCGGTGACTTCAAGACAAAGCTGCCGTGGCGAGAATCCATAGCGCACCGGCAACGCTGCAATCATTTCCGCGAAACCGGGCGTATCCAGCGTCGCACCTGAAAGATTCACGCCAAGGCGCAAACGGGGATCGGGCTGGTCGCCGAGAAATGCCGAGGCGCGCTCCAGCACCCAGCGATCGATGAGTGAAATCATGCCGTAGCGTTGCGCGACGGGCAGGAACTCGGCAGCCGACACCATCTCGCCGTTCTCGTCCGCGAGACGCAGCAACACCTCGAAGAAACGCTCATCGGAATCGCTGTCGCTGATATTGCAGATACGTTGCGCGTACAACTCGAACCGGCCCGCTTCCAGTGCTGCCTGCAGTTGAGACGCCTCGCGAATTTCCCAGTGACGCCGCAACATGCCGGCATCGCCAGGATGATAGACATGAACACGATTTCGCCCTTCTTCCTTCGCCGCATAACAGGCCACATCGGCGCGGCCAAGCACGGAATCAACGGTGTCGCCGGTATTCGCCGCAAACCAGGTGATGCCGATGCTCACGCCGAGCGAGAACTGCAAATCGCCGGACGCGTAGCGGAAATCGCGGATCGTGTGCAGCAATATTTCCGCGATATCGCGCGCGGTCTCCTCGCTGCAGCGGTGGATGAGACAGCCGAATTCGTCACCGCCAAGACGCGCGAGCCGTGCCGATGACGGCAGCGCGCGTGACAACGCGGCGCCGAGTTCGCGCAACACCTCGTCGCCGGCCATGTGTCCGCAGGTGTCGTTGAGCAGCTTGAACTGATCGAGATCGAGATACAGCAGCGCGTTCTGTCCCGCCTCGCCGCGCAAGGCGGCGTACAGTCTCCGCTCGAATTCGTAACGGTTCATCAATCCGGTCAGCGCATCGTGTCGCGCGCGATGTTCGAGTTCGATGCTCGCGCGTCGCCGGTCAGCCCAGATCGCGCCAAGAAGATAAGCCGTGACAATAATCATGGCGGCGAAGAGCAAACGCGTTTGCGTCGCAAGCGGCGACGGATCGGCGCCCGCTTCCGTCAGTATCAGGCACAGCGTGACCACGAACGCCGCCGCACTCGCACCCGTCACACCCGCGACGATCGAGCAGGCCGCGACCAGTGGCAACAGCAGGAAAAGCATCTGCTCGCCGGTGGTTCTTGCGAAGACTACAATGCCGGCGGCGACCAGGACCGTTGCCGCAAGCAACAGCGCAAGCCTGCCCATGCGATGAAAGCTGATGGCCGGCAATTGCGACGCCGAAACCAGCAAGGGCGTGAAAATCATCAGGCTGAAAAACGAAGCAGCCCAGTAATGAAACCCGTGTTGCAGCGAGGCGCCGAACGGTCTTTCGAAAACGAACATGACCACGGCAGGAAAGACGATCGTCACGGGAATGCACGCAACGGCCGCGATCAGCATGAACGTACCCAGCGGCTTCAGGCCGGCGAGCGCGATATCGACGCGGAAACGCCGCAACATGTAAAGCGCCAGCAACGCGACCAGCAGTTCGAGCAATGCATTGGCGAGCGACAGCCATGGACTGATCACGCCAACGTTCTCGGCAAGAACAAAATTGGAAATGAGCACCGCCGGCCAGTAGCCGAGACCGTGGCGCCACATCAGCGCCAGGCCAAGTGCCGTTGCCGGCCAGACCGGCGCGTAGTCCGTGTCGGGCTGCGCCGCGGCCGCAAGCAGTGCTACTGCAACAAGCAGCGCGCTGGCGAGCGCAACGCGCGCCGCGAATCCCGCTCTCCCCGAAATTTTCAATGTCCGCGCCCGTTATTGTTCAAGTCGTGGAAAATATCGTTCACTGAACGCGTTGTCCATCACCCGTCAGACTTCCGCGACGCGCACGCGATTGCGGCCTTCATGCTTCGCTGCATACAAAGCGCGATCCGCACGGCGCAACAGCGATTCGATATCTTCGCCATAAACGTATTGCGCGATTCCGGCGGACAAAGTGCACGTCGGCGAACTGTCACTGCGGTGTTGCAGGCGCTCTTCCTGCCGGTTGCGCAACCGTTCCGCGCAGCGGTGTGCGCCTTCGATGTCCGCACCCGGCAAAAGCAGGATGAACTCCTCGCCACCGTAACGTCCGAATGACGGATCGCTGCGCGCGAAGAAATCCATTTCACGCAACTCCTGCGTCATCGCGGCGGAAAATTCCGCCAGTACGCGGTCACCCGTCAGGTGGCCGTATTCGTCGTTGACGGTCTTGAAATGATCGAGATCAATGATGCACACGGAAAAGGGCTCGTGCGTGCGGTCCGCGCGCGCTTTCAGGCGGCGCAAGGCGTCCATGCTGACACGGCGATTGAACAGGCCCGTGAGATCGTCACGATCGGCCAGCTCACGCATCTGCACCAGCACTTTTTCCAGCTCCTCGTTGCGCGCCTGCAAGCGATAACGCAGATCGCTCACGTAACTGCCGAACATCGTGGTCCACAGCAGGACGCCACCGAGCACGACAACAGAGACGATGTAATAGCCGTCGCTGAAATATTCCACGCCACGCATTCTTTCGGCGAGCACGAGCGCAACGTAGCCGATATACGCGCCAAGGCCAGTGAACAGGAACTGGCGCTTGTCGAGCGCAAAAATACCGAACAGCAGCGTCACCATGTATACCGTGAGGAAGACGCCGCGGATTTCGCGCGATACCGCGATCAGTACGAGCGCCCACGCCAGCGCGACGACCATCTGCGACACCGTGAGTGAAGGATCGCGGAACCGCAGGTTCGCACCGCTGCGAATGAGCGCATAGAAGATGAGTTGGCTTGAGAATATGCCGACGCCCGTCAGTGTCACGGTCAGCCCGGAAACGTCGATCAGCCCGGCTTCCCAGCAGGCGACGGCGATCAAATACCACATCGCGTAGGACGCGAACGACATGAAGAAGCGGCGCAGCCGCAACCGCTGGCGCCGCTCGGCACCTTCTCCCGACATCCATCGAGCCAGGAAATTTCGCAACGGTTCCCCCCGTGGCTTTCCCCTTTGGACATAAGATAGCGCAGTTTGCGACGATGAAGGCCTGTTGCGCAGCGACACGAATATTCCCCGGAAGATCGCGGCTCGCACAGGAAATCCAGCCTGTTACCATTACGCGCTTCTCATCAGACCACGGAATCCCACATGAGCCAGCAGAATCCCGCCGACGACGCACGCATGGACATCGAAAACCTCTACCGTGAAGAAAGCATCACGGATCGCCGCGTCGGGTCGATCCGCGTGCTGACCCCAGTGACCGTGGATGGCGGCGAAGACACGTCCCGCGCGCGCATCTACATCGGCCAGGCCAGCGTTTACACGCCCGCCGGCGCCCTGCCGCTGAATTTCGAGCTGGAAGCTGCAACGCTCGCCGAAGCGATCGAGAAATTTCCCGCTGCCGCCAACAAGGCCGTCGAGGAAACCATGAAACAGTTGCAGGAAATGCGCCGCGAGGCAGCGTCATCGCTCGTCGTGCCTGGCGCGGGCGGTCCTGGCCCGGGCGGCATGGGCGGCGGTGGCATCCAGATGCCCTGAACCGGTGCGTTCAGACCGGATGAACTCCGGGCAGGCATGGCGGAATTTACGGTAAAGACCGGAGCGCCCCCGAGTCGCCCGGCCTTCTAGTCTCGCAGTCATGCTTTGCAACAACGTCTCTCGCCAACTTTCCTTGCCATCTCCGTGGCCACTGGCGGTCTGAACGATGAAACGTCCGCGCTATTTGCGAGCTCTGCTGTTCGTAACGCCGGTGATCTTGCTCACCGGCTGCGCGGCCACTATCGTGCCGCCTGCAAATCCCGCCGATCCTCGCCCCGCCTTCATTCTCGATCACGGCCGCCACGCCACATTGGTCGTCGTTGACAGCAGCAATCGTCCTGTCCGCTACGCGTTTGGCGAAACAGGCGCTGCTGTTGACGAGGATTTCGGTTTCTTTCGCGGGCTCGGCGCACTGCTCGTGCCCGACTCCGGCACGCTCGGCCGCCGCGTGCTGCCCGGCGCGCCGACATCGGACAACGTGCTCGCCGCCGTCGGCGTGGATGTGGAAAAACTGCATTGCATCGCCGTTTCCGGTGAACGCTCGAATCGCCTGCAACGCGTTCTGAACCTGGTGTTCGAGGAAAACCTGGCGACTGCGACCTACGATCCGGGCTGGAACCTGGAGTTCGTCGAAAATCCCGAGGATTACTGGTTCGGTGATGATCCGAACCAGGCCGTTGAAAACTGGCTGGTCGAACTTGGCGCCGAGGTCAGCGGCGTGAGCACCTTCGGCGAATGGAAGATCGAGCGGCCGTCGGATGAGTTGCCGGCGGTGTGCGTGGAAAGATAAAAATAAAACTGCTGAAGCAAAACAAAAAGCAATGGACAGGATTAACAGGATTTCAAAAGCGGATTAACAGGATTTCAAAAGCGGATTAACAGGATTTCAAAAGCGGATTAACAGGATTTTTCAAGAACTCGCTTCAGCCTTCCTCATCCACCCGCAACACCAGCTTCCCCGTCGTCTCGCCGCTTTCCAGCGCGCGGTGCGCACCGGCGACATCATCGAACGCGAATGTCGTGACCGGTAATGGCTGAATACAGTCGTCGTTCGCCCAATCCAGCAGCTGCTGCATCGCGCGGGCAAGCACTTCCTGCCGGTCCATCATGAAGGAAAGATTGAACGCGAGCACGCTGCGGTTTTCCTGCGTCATGCGCAGCGGATTGAAACGCGGTGTGCCGAGCCAGCCACGCGCGAGCTTGAACCACGGCGCGCGACCGAAGCCTCTGCGGAACATGGAATGAAATCCGTACACCACCAGCTTTCCACCGGAGGCGAGATGTTCGTAACTGTCCTGCAAGGTGGCAACGCCGTTTGCATCGAGAATCACTTCGAAACCCTCAGGCGCATAAAGACTCGCCGTCGCCCACAAATCCTCGCTGGATTTGTCGATGACGCAATCCGCACCCAATGCTTCGACGCATTCCGTCTTGTGTGCGCCGCCGACAACCGCCGCGACCTTGCAGCCGGCAAGTTTCGCGAGTTGCACCAGCGCCTGCCCCACGCCGCCAGCCGCGGAATGCACCAGCACTTTCTGGTCCATGCGCGGATGCGCGAGTTCGAACAGCGCATACCAGGCCGTGAGGAATGCGGCGGGAAATGCAGCGGCCTGCGCGATCGACCAGTGATACGGAACGCGGAAAACCTGCGCGCGCGGCAGGACAACTTTCGATTGATACGCGTTGAACAGGGTCACGCCCATCACGACGGCGCCCTGCTCGATATCACGCACGCCCTTGCCGATTGCCGCCACTGAGCCTGCGACTTCGAAACCCGGCACAAGTGGATAGCCTTCGAAGGCTTTCGCGGACGCATACAAGCCCATGCGCGCAATGCAATCCGCAAAATTCACGCCGATGGCATCGACATCGATCAGCACTTCACCCGGTCCCGGAACAGGATCAGGCGCGTCTTCGATCTTCAGGCGTGTGTAACCGCCGGGTGACGGGATGACGATTTTTTTCATTGTTCTTGTTCCCGGAAATGCCGGCGTGAAAATGCGTGTTGCAGTTTCCGGATTTCGCCCGCTGTGCGAGTGCTATGCCGGTTTTTGTGGTTCGTCGTCCGCCGGCAATACTTGCGCGAATGCCGCGTGGTAAATATCGAGAACGATCACCAGCATCGCGGCGAGAATCGGGCCGACAAGAATACCGGCCGCGCCGAACATCACAATGCCTCCGAGCGTGCTCACGAGGATCAGCAGGTCAGGCAGTTTCGCGTCGCGCCCCACGACAATCGGCCGCAGGATATTGTCGACCAGTCCGACGACAACAACGCCCCACGCCGTCATCGCGATGCCCCAGCCAGTCTCGCCGGTAATAAAGAGATACAGTGCCGCTGGCACCCACACGAGTGCTGCGCCCAGGCCGGGAATCGCGGAAAGGATCAGCACGATCGCGCCCCAGAACGCCGCGCCCTGGATACCGGCCGCCCAGAACGCGAGACCGACAAGGATTCCCTGCAGAAGGCCGATGACGAGGATGCCTTTCAATGCCGCGCGCGTGACGGTAAAACCGCGCTCGACAATCATGTCGCGGTCTTCGCTGCGAAGTGGCACATAATTCTTCGCGCGCGCCAGCCACTCGGGTCCTTCGACGAGAAAGAAGAACATCGCGTAAATCATGATGAAGGCATCAAGCGCAATGCCGATGGTGACTTGCGTCAGATTGGGGATGCTGCCGACGAGAAACTTGCCGGCCGCGCTTACGGCCTGTCCCGCTTTTTCAAGAATGGTGCGGCGATAGGGTTCCAGTTCTTCCGCGAACGGCACCCAGCCCGGGAGATCGCCGGTGAACGGCGATGTGCCCTGCAACTGCTCCTTGATCCAGGGCGCGACCTTGCTGCTGACACTCACCGCTTCCGCGGTCACGAGACCCAGCATGGAAAGCAGCGGAATGCCGATGGCGATCAAGGCAATGATGACAACCGCCACCGCCGCCAGGCGTTCGTGCCCGCCGAACCAGTGCGTGGTGTGACGTTGCAGAGGATAAAGCAGCGCCGAGAACACCGCCGCAAGGAACAGTGCGGTCAGGAAACCGTGAATCATGTTGATGAACGCGGCAGCCACCGCGAACACCAGCAGCAGGACGAAGAATTTCCGGAAGCGGTCTTCGTAACTTCCCACGCGCGTCATGGCATTCTCCCCCGTTCACCACCGGTTGCCGGGCTGCGTACGCGAGCCCGGCGCTTCATGGCGATGTTACACAAAAAGCGGCGTTGGGGATGACGCCAGTTGCCGCCCTTGTTTACTGCTAACGGCCTTTCGCCGCGGTCTTGTGCCAGCCGACGCGCGTCGAGGTGTTCTTCAGGTTCGGCATGCGCGGACCTTTGTGCGCGGCGCCCTTCGTCCGCTTCTGCGAAACCGGCGTACTCGCGGCCGCGCCGTCACCCGCACGCGCGTGTTTTTTCGTGCCGATCTTTCGCGATGCGCGGCCCTGGCGGCGCTGCTTTTCAATCGGCGCGACGGTCTTTTTTGCTGTGGCTTTCTTTGCTGTGGCTTTCTTTGCTGTGGCTTTCTTTGCCGTGGTCTTTTTTGGTGCGGATTTCTTCGCGCCTGCTTTCTTCGTAGCGGGTTTCTTCGCGGTCGCCTTCTTTGCAGTCGCTTTCTTCGCGGTTGCTTTCTTTGCGCCGGTTTTCTTCGCGGCCTTCTTTCCAGCCATCGTTTTCTTCGCCGCGGCTTTCCGGCCTGCGGTTTTACGACTTGCCGTCTTCTTCGCGCCGGCCTTCTTCTTCGCCCTCGCGCGAACCGGCGCCGTCTTCGCCGTTGCCTTGCGCGCACGGGTCTTCTTTTTCGCGACAAGCCGCGTACTGCTTTTCGCAGCCGCCTTCCTTTTCGGAGATGCCTTTTTCGCGCTTGCCTTGTGGGTTGTTTTTTTCGCGGCCGCTGTCTTTTTGCCGGTCGTCTTTTTCGCCGTCATCTTTTTCGCGCCGGTCTTTTTCCTGCCGGCGCTTTTCCTCGCCGGCGCCTTCCTGTCAATGATGTTGTCGCCTTCCAGCGCAAGCTTCCAGCGCTCGCCGTCTTCGGAGGTTTCAAGCTTCATGCGATAGCCTTTATCGAGATTGAAATCGTAAGTCAGGCGCTGCCAGCCTTCGCCGGCACGTGCGGTGAGCACCAGTTTATTGCCTTGGAATCCGCCGCGGAAAATGCGCTCCGGTCCGCCGGTGCTGTCGAACCAGTGCATCTCGTAGGTTTCGCTCGCCATGTCATAACGAAACACGCCGTGACCGGCGAAACGGCTGCCGTCTTCCAGGCGCTGCTCGTAATCCTGCACGACGGCGAAACCGTCCAGCGCGACATGCGCATCGGCCACGGCGTCAGCTTTTTTCGCTTCGTCATTGAAGTACGAGGGGTGCATGCGCTCGGGTCCGGCAAAATGGCCGGCGAGCTTTTCGAGTTCGCGATGTGTGCGGACAGGTTCCGGGGTTTGCATCGGCCACCTCCATGAAGAATCCGGTTCGTTTCGGGAGGTGAACTAAAACACCGTAGGCGGGCGTAAAAAATACTGTGATCAATCTACTATTTGATGCACATCATCTCTCGACTTCGCTCTGCATCGCTTCCAGATTGCCTTCGCACAGTTCACGTTCGGCGGCTTTCGCTTCCTGGGTAGCCTTGGCTTCGAGCCCTTCGGCTTCGCCGAACACGATGCGGAAATCAGGTTCCGCGGCGGGTTTCGCCAGCGTGGCGGCGTTCAGTTCGCGCCAGGATTCGAGCACCGGCTGCGCGCGTTCCGCAAATCCTTCAAGACGATCCACGCAGGCCTCGTGCAGCATCAGCATGCCGCGAACGCGCTCAAGCTCGGCCTGTGGATCCAGCGGTTCGCGCGGCGCCTGGACCTGGGCTTCCGGCTCCGGTGCAACGGGTTCGGTGGTCACGACCGGCGCTTCATCATCAGCGCGCCAGTTTGCGATCAGGTCAGGCAGGAATACCAGCGCCAGGACAAGAACCACAAATCCGACGGCCAGTGCAATATCGGTTCGGCGCATGCGCTCTCTCCTTGTAAAGAGGTCACGGCGGTTGACGCCGTTGAATGGTCACACGGACGCATCGGGAGATAAAGAGGGTAAATACACTGCCCGCTTCCTACATTCGCCACACGAGGCCAAGCCGCAAGCCGCCTTCGTAGATTTCGACTTCACCGTCGATGCGGCTGCCCCGCACGCCGACATCGAGGTGCGTGAGTCCGTAATCCAGCCAGATGCCGAGCCTGTCGCCGAAGAAATATTCGACGCCGGCACGCGCGCTGGCGACGACCGGCGAAACCTTGTCGAACTCCGCTTCGAACCAGCCCGCGTTTGCGCTGATGCGCCAGTTCGACGCCGGCGTGTAGCGAAAATCGACACCGAAGGTCGGCGTGGGAACATGCTCTTGCCACAGTGCCGAGACGCGCACGGCCGGCGGCTCGCCTGCCTCGCCAAGCAGCATCTCGATGCGATTGCGCATGCGGTAGTCGACGAAAGCGAAGCGCGGCCCGAGCGCCCAATCCTCGTTCGTGAACAACCAATACGTGTAATGAAACTCGAAGGATTCCAGTGCGAAGCTGCTGTAGACGGTTGTCGCGACCGGGAATACCTCGTCTTCGAATTCGAGGTCGCGCCGAAGCCGGCGCGTGCCGGTGAGCAACTGGTTGAAATACCCGATGCCGAATTCATGCCGCAGCCACGGCCGCCACGCAAAGCTGACGCTTTCGATCAGCGTGTGTTCTTCGAGGCCGAGCTCCTGGTCGAAATCGATACGGTCGTCCTCGTCCTCGGCGCGATGAACGGCGAGATCGAACTGTGTCAGGAAACCGCCGGCGCGCAGCGCCAGTGTGTCGAGCGGCGTGATGGACGCATCGCAGGCCGGCGCGAACAGCGCCAGCACGAGGACAAGGAGCTTTCGATTACAACTGGTCATTGATCGGCAGCAGCGAAATGACATTCACCAGGAAACGGTCCCACCAGCTTGTCTCGGGTTCCGACGCAAGCAATGCCATGCCGGTATCCGTCGCAAGGCGCCAGCGAATTTCGCCATCGACCAGCGTCAGCCGGTAGCTGTTCTCCGGCAGCAGTCCGGTGCGAATGATGCCGGCGACCTTGCGGGCGAGTTCGGGGCTTTCGACAAGCACGCCCATTTCGGTATTGATCACCAGCGAGCGCGGATCCAGATTGAACGAGCCGACGAACACCGCGCGGCGGTCGTAAACCAGCGCCTTGGTGTGAAGTGCAGCTTTCGAGCCGGAAGCGAGCGGGGTCAGGTGCTGATCGATCGCAACGGCGTCGGGGCGCAGCTCGTGCAGTTCGACGCCAGCCTCCAACAATCCCTTGCGATAATCCATGTAGCCGGCGTGCGCGGCGAGCACATCGTTCGTCGCGAGCGAATTGGTCAGCACCGTGACTTCAACGCCGCGATCGACGAGTTCACCAAGCCGCTCGACGCCGCGTTCGCCCGGAATGAAATACGCCGTCTCAATCAGGAGTTCGCGTTCCACTTCATCGAAGGTGTCGAACAGCACTTCCGCCACGCCGCGCCTGTGGACGTGATCGCCTTCCAGTTTTGTTGGGTCGTCAAAGATCGTGTAGGCGCGGCCCCATGAGAAATCATCGCGGTAAGACAACAATCGCGCGCGCATGCTTTCGGCATTCCCGTCGAGCGCGAACGGTGGCTCGCGCCGCTGCAACATCGAGCGCAAATCTTTCGCGAGCTGTCTCGCATCCGCTTTCGTGTACGTGTTCGGATCGATAACCGAAACCGGGTACGACCAGCCGCTGTTCCAGTAAAGATCGAACATGGAAGAAAGGTCCTGCACGACCGGACCGATGGCGAGCAGGTCGAGATCACGGAAATTCGACAGTTCATCGACAGCGAAATAGTGATCGCCGATGTTGCGCCCGCCGGTGATGGCGATGGCGTTATCCGCGACCATCACCTTGTTGTGCATGCGATGGTTCAGGCGCGCACCCTCGAGCAGCCAGCCGATCAGGCGCGCATCGCGCCGCGCGAAGGGATTGAACAATCGCACTTCGATCATCGGATGCCGGTCGACGCGGCTGAACACGACGGTCTCGCCTTCGGTGTGCACGTCATCCAGCAGCAGGCGAACGCGCACGCCACGTTCCGCGGCCTGCATGACATCGTGCAACATCATGCGGCCGGTCAGATCGTCTTCCCAGATGTAGTACTGCAGATCGAGCGTGTGGCGTGCGAGCCCGGCCATCGCCGCGCGCAAGCGATACGCGTTCGCGCCCGCAACAATCGGCACGAAACCGGACCGGCCCGCGTGCGCGACAACCTCGGACAGGAACGCCTGGCCAAGCGCGGTGTTTTCCGGATTCGCGAGCGCGTATGACGGTTCGCGATGGATGTTGGGCGGCAGGCTCGTGCAAGCCGCACAGGACAGCGCCGCGCAAAACGCCAGCGCCAGGCGGAACTTTATGTCTCGACACCAGAACATGCACCGAGCATATCTTTCATCGCGGGGGAAACATCTCAGGTGTTCATGGCAGTCTTCAGCCATTCATCAGGCAAGTTCCCCACGCGCAAAAAAAGAGTCGTTCATTCACGCAATCGCCAAACGCCCCGGGAATGCAGGCAATCCCGCCGAAAATAACTGGCAGAGACGGTAAACAAAGTTCGCTGCAGGGAATCAATTATTTGTGCGAAAGAGTATCCTTGTCGGTCCGATTCCGACCTGTGATTCCCGCCATGCATGACGACACTTCCGGCACTGGAAATCTTCCGCAATTCGCCGATCTCGGCCTGCCCGACACCTTGTTGAAAGCGCTGGCGGCCGTTGGCTACGAAACGCCATCGCCCATCCAGGCGCGCACCATCCCGCCATTGCTCGCCGGCCGCGATGTGCTCGGCCAGGCGCAGACGGGCACCGGCAAGACGGCGGCCTTCGCGCTGCCGCTGCTGGCAAGAATCGATCTCGCGCGCGCCGAGCCGCAATTGCTCGTGCTCGCGCCGACGCGCGAACTCGCCATCCAGGTCGCCGAAGCGTTCCAGCGTTACGCGGCATTCCTGCCGGGTTTTCATGTCGCGCCCGTTTACGGCGGCCAGGACATGCGCGGCCAGCTCAACCAGCTCAAGCGCGGCGTGCATGTCGTCGTCGGTACGCCGGGTCGCGTGATGGATCACATGCGCCGCGGCTCGCTGAATCTCGATGCGCTCAAGGCACTGGTGCTCGATGAAGCCGACGAAATGCTGCGCATGGGTTTCATCGATGATGTGACCTGGATTCTTGAGCAGACGCCGCCCGAACGGCAGATCGCGCTGTTTTCCGCAACGCTGCCCGCAGTGATCCAGCGCATCGCCGAGAAGCATCTCAACGATCCCGAACAGATTTCGATCAAGCTCAAGACCACGACCGCAGAAACCATCCGCCAGCGCTACTGGTACGTTTCGGGAATGCACAAGCTCGATGCACTGACGCGCATTCTCGAAGTCGAGGAATTCGACGGCGTGATCGTGTTCGTGCGCACCAAGACCGCGACGCTGGAGCTCGCCGAGAAGATGCAGGCGCGCGGTTACGAAGCGGTTGCGTTGAATGGCGACGTGCCGCAGAAACTGCGCGAGCAGACGGTGCAGAATTTCAAGAATGGCAAGCTCGATATCCTCATCGCCACGGATGTCGCCGCGCGCGGTCTGGATGTCGATCGCGTCAGCCACGTCATCAATTACGACATTCCCTACGACACCGAAGCCTATGTTCATCGCATTGGCCGCACGGGCCGTGCCGGGCGCAGCGGTGAAGCGATACTGTTCGTCGCACCCCGCGAGAAACGCCTGCTCTCGCTGATCGAGCGCGCGACGCGCCAGAAGATTACCGAAATGCAGCTGCCGACGACGGAAGTCATCAACGACAAGCGCATCGCGAATTTTCACCAGAAAATCACCGATACCATCAGCGCCGGCGAACTCGATTTTTTCCGTGAACTGATTGCGTCGTACGAGCAACAGCACGACGTGCCGCCGCTGGAAATTGCCGCCGCACTCGCGAAGCTCGCACAACAGGGCAAGCCATTGCTGCTGAAGCCGAAAGCGGAACTGCCGCCGGAAGAACGGGAACGAAAAACGAAGCGCGACCGGCGCGAAGAACGCGATGAAAAATTTCGCGATGAAGCCTACGGCAGTCGCAGGAAACGTGAACGTGACGACACGCCGCCGCCGGAAGGCGTGGAACGCTTTCGCATCGAAGTCGGCCACGCGCACGGCGTGAAGCCCGGCAACATCATGGGCGCGATCGCGAATGAAGCCGGCCTCGAAGGCCGTTATATCGGACGCATACAGATTTTCGATGATCACAGCCTGGTGGACTTGCCCGAAAGCATGCCGCCGGAAATTTTCCAGGGCCTGAAAAAAACGCGCGTCGCCGGACAGGCATTGCGCATTTCGCGTACCGACGGGAAACCGGAACCCGCGGAAGAATCCGCGGAACCGGAACTTCCGCCATTCGGCGGCAAGGCACGGGCGCTGAAATCCGCATCGCGCGAGACGGCGCATTCCGCCGACAAAAAACCTCGCGCGGCCAGACCCGCAACACGCGCGCCGCATGGCGACGCCAAAACGAAACCCGCCGGAAAACCGCGTTTCACCGACAAAAAGCGCGATGAAAAACCGCGCGCTGCGAAACCTGCCGGAAAGAAGGCGCGTCCCGGAAAGAACGCGCGCATGGCGGCGAAAGCCGGCGGAAAAATCAGCGAAAAACCCGGCGGAAAATCAGGCGAACCTGCTCCGCGTGCACGCCGCCCGGGAACATTGACGACGCGAAAGAAGAAGGACTGATACGCCGAATACCTGTCGCTGTTATCTCTTCAACCAGCTCGCGGCAATACCCTTTAACGGGAGATGATTACGCGATCGCCACTTGCAAGATCGACGGCAACAAGCGAGCCAGTCGCAGCATCGAGAATCCAGGCGATGCGATCTTCCTCGTCAATACCGAGACTCACCGGATCGGCAAAGCTGATGCCGTTGGCGATGGCATCGCCTGCAACGATTTCATGTTTGCCTGTCGCAAGATCGACGCGCACGAAATTTCCGTTGAACTGGTCGATCAGCCAGACGTCATCGTTGACAGCATCTACATTCACATCGGCAACAGACTTCACAGCCGGGCTCGCACTCGCGTTGAATTCCGTGAGCGTGGTCGTATCGCCCGTGACAAGGTCAATCGCGATCAGTTCCGGTGGGAAGTCGCGAACGACAATGGCACGGTTCCGGCGCATGTCGAGATCGGCGGCGCCAAGATAGTCTTCACTCCCCTGAACAGAAATGATGCTGTTGGTGTAAGTATCGAGGCTGAAGGCATAAAGGACATTGCCGCTCGCGTGTATCAGCCTGTTGCCCGCTGCATCGAACGGCATGGTGCCCGGCATGTCGAAACTGAGGTTCACCGGACGGGCAAGCACCGTTTTCTCCCCGGTATCGATGTCAACGGTGATCAGAGAGGACGCGGCGTCCGTGATGATCCGGTTTCCCTGTTCGTCAAAAATCAGGTGGCCGCCATTGAGCGCCACCGGCTCATCCAGGAAACTAGCGCGAGCGCCTGATTGCAAATCGACCGTGAAAAGCTCCCCGTGCCGATTGATGACATACGCGACACCTTTCTCGAAGTCGAAGGCCGCGTCGTACATGTCAGTGATACGCGGACCGGACCCCACTCGCACTTCCTCGTCATTCGCGATGTTCTTCGTCACTCGCGAGTCGAGATTGTAGGCCACGATACCGGTGGGGTCCTGCAACAGCAGACGATCGCCGTTGGGATCGAAGGCCAGAAGGTTGGTGTAGTACGACGAAAACATCTCGGTCACGTTCATGCCTGATGCACTACTGGAAAACACTGCACCGCGAGCCGTGAAGTACAGCGTATCGTTCGCTGCATCCAACAAAAGATTGTTGATGGCGTAACCGTATTCGTCGGGATCGTCGTAGATCTCCTCGCAGTTACCCACGTCGTCGATGGCAACGAGATGCCCGTCCGTCGTACCCACGATCCAGCGCTCCGCTGGTCCGCGCGTAACGGTGACCGGGTCGGGAGGACTCAGTACCGCCAGGCAATCTTCCGCCTCATCCGAAAGCACGACATCTTCACAGTGACGGGATCGATAACGCGCATCTCCCAGTTGTAGCCGACCGCCAACAGCCGGTCTGCCGCAGCGTCGTACGCAATGTCGGCAATGTAGATGTCGTCCCGATCAGTGGAAAAAATCTCCCGGCGATCACCGGTTTCAAGGTCATAGGCAAGAACCCGCACGCGCTCGGCGACGTAGGCTTCCGTTCCTGTCTCGTTCAGCGCGAAAGCGACGGCATATTCCGGTATCGGACCCGTGCCCCTGCCTTGCCCGCTGATGATGCTGCGCGTGCCATCCTGGAAGTCCACGGCAAACAGCGTGCGCTGCAGCCGGTCGAGCACCAGCGCGCGTCCTTCAACGGTATCAACCGCGATATCCTCGCTGTAAGTGAACGGTGCGGTTGTACGGATGAGGTTTGCAATCGCGGCCGCGGCGCGGGTGTCGCCATCATCGTCGTCGACATCGACCGTGATGGTGTTGCTGCCCATGGCAACGTCGATCTTCGCGGTCCACGTAGCAAAACCATCGCTGCTGCCAGCTTCGATGCCATTCACGCGAACCGAGTTGACCGTACCATCGGTATCGGTTGCCGTGCCCCTGACCGTGATGGTTTCTGCCGTGAATATCGCGTCGGCGGGCGGAAACACGATCTTCGCTGTTGGCGGGACGTTTTCCGCAGGAGCGGGGTCCGGCGGGCTCGCCGTGTCGCCGCCTGACCCTCCACCACAGCCTGCAAGAACAAATGCTGAAAGCGCAAACACAGCTGGCAGAACACGATTCCGCATCGCCATCATCACTCCCCTCCAGGAAACCGGTGACAACGGCCACCGAAACATATTGAGTATTTGTACCCAAATGTAATCATGGAACCCGGGACCAGGCAAGGACGACGTTCACGCCGGCTTGCCGACGGCAGAAGAATGAAATTGATTGATTAGCCGTCCAGCAGGTAAAGCACCGCAACAAAATGACACACGCTGCCGGCGAGGCAGAACACATGCCAGATGCCGTGGTTGTACGGCAGCCCTTCCCAGCGATAGAAAACGGTACCGATGGAATACGCGATGCCGCCCGCGAGTACGAACGTGAACGACACCTGCGGAAGTTCTTCGTACAACGGCACGATCGCAACCATGCCCACCCAGCCCATCAAAAGATAGGCGAATGTTGAAACGCCATCATGCCGGTCGCCGTACTTTGCCTTGAACCCGATCCCGAATGTGGCCAGCAGCCACAACATGAAAAACAGTGTCCAGCCGATGACATCGCCGAGCTCGGCGATGAGAAACGGCGTGTATGTGCCAGCAATCAGCACGTACACCATCATGTGATCCAGCTTCTGCAGTAATCCTTTCGTGCGGCCCTGGGGCCAGGCGTGATACAGCGTCGAGACGAGATAAAGAAGAATCAGCGATGCCGAATAGATGATGAATGTGTAAAGCTCGGTGATCGTGCCGCTGATCGTGGCCATGAGAATCAGCACGGGCACCGCGCTGATGGCGAACAACAAGCCGATGAAATGCGTTACCGCGTTGACGATTTCATGCCGCGGCCAGTACAGGTGTACGCGGCCGTCATGCCTTGACCTCACCTCGTCCAAGTAATTTCTCCCGTTGATGCGCGGATCACGAAGCGTTCCGCTGAACGCGAACAATCTTAGCAGTCACAGGAAGTCGCAACATGAGTACGTAACCTTACAGGCATGGCCGCATGCGTCCGGTTTATCTCCTCTCGTGAAAATTGGTTATTTCGCGTTTTGCCGTTAGACTCGCACGGTCATAAAACGATCTGGGAGGATCCTCATGACCGACGTTATCAAAGACGTGATGAAAAGCTTTGATCAGGTGCGCAGGGAATTTGTCCGCGTCACCGCGAAAGAAGCGAAGACACTGGAGCGCGAAACCGTCAAGTTGCAACGTGATGTGAAGCGCCGCCAGAAGCAGATCGCTGCCTTGCAGAAGCAACGCGACCGCGCGAAGAAAAAATTCGACAAGAGCGGGCTGGCTTCCGACCGCAAGGCCGTCGACAAGGTCCGCGGCGAAATCGACGCAATGCGCGCCGAACAGAAATCGGCGAAAGACATGCTCGGCAGGATGAAGACGGCGAAGGTCGAAGCAAAATCTGCCGAGAAGCTCGCGGCCAGCATGGACAAGAGCATGCAGCAGGCCCAGCGCAAGCACGAGAAGGCCGAAGCGAAGAAAGGCCGGAAGAAGAAAGCCACGCGCAAGAAGAAAACCACCGCAGCTCCGGCAAAAAAGAAGACTGCAGCAAAAAAGAAAAAAGCAGCGCCGAAGAAAAAGACGGCCGCCAAGCGGAAGAAAACCGCTTCCCGCTGAAGCAGCTCGTCGTTGAATCAAGAGCCCGGCACTGCCGGGCTTTTTTTTACTCCTGGTTTTACCAATCACTGACCTGTCTGCCGTGTCTCTCACCGGCGACAGTTTCGTGTCATTCAATCAGGTACTTGGCAAATGCCGCCGAAAGTGTCGCCGCCAGGTGACGGTTTCTTCGCGCACGTCACGGCCGCGAAATTGATCAACACGCCAAACACCGCGCAATTGGCGACATTTTCACGGCTGGCACGCATCTTGCGTCTGTTCAGTGCAAGCCGGCTGTCTCGCCGGCAAAACATTCGAGCACCTGACCGGAGGTAATCATGAGAACACTGACAGCACTGCTACTTTCCACTGCCTTTGCCACCGCATTTGCAAGTGGTACCGCAATGGCCAACCAGGATTTCGATTTCGACACGGCGGACGCGAACGGCGATGGCCAGCTGAGCGAGACGGAAGTCAGCAACAACACCGAGATTTCCGCAAACTTCGACACCATGGATGCAAACGGCGACGGCTACCTGGACGAGGCGGAAGTCAACAGCAACATTGGCAGCGAAACGGAAGTCGAAACGATTTCCCAGCCCGTTGATGAACCGCTCTTCAAGGACGAGGGAACTTCAGAAGAAGCGCTCGAGGATGACCGCACGGATGTCGAGTATGATCCGATCGACACCGACGTGAATGACGCCGCCCAGGACGAAACCACCGCGACCGACGACAGCGCCATCGTCGATGACCGCACGGACAACAACAGCGGCATTGACGAATAAGCTGACGAGTAACCCGCACTGCGGATTCGTTCACCTGCCAGCGCACGAATCCGCCACACGTCGCAGCCTTTACGGCAAGCGGCTCTCCCCGGCCCCGCTACGGCGGGGCTTTTTATTGCTGGATTGCACAGCGAGCAGAGCTTTCTCCTGACAGGACGTTGTCAGCAGGCTGCGTTCAGAATTGCCCTTGTCGTTAAAAAAACTTCAAGGAGATACAGAACGTCATGACCACATCCATAATCAATATCGCCGATGTCGAACTGCATCCGCGCCCCGAGGCCTTTGCTGCCACCGGCGACGCTGCCGGGCGCTACGACGCGCGCATGGGTTTTGTCGGTCGGCAGATCGGCGCACAAAAACTCGGCTACAACATCACGGCCGTGCCACCGGGAAAGCGCGCCTTTCCGTTTCACAATCATCGCGTCAATGAAGAAATGTTCTTCATCCTGGAAGGTGCGGGTGAAGTGCGCATTGGCGACGCCGTGCATGCGATCAACCCGGGTGACGTGATTGCCTGCCCGGCCTGTGGACCGGAAACCGCGCACCAGATCGTCAATACCGGCGAGGACGAATTGAAATATCTCGCGGTGAGCACACAATCGTCACCGGATATCGCGGAGTACCCGGACTCCGGGAAGTTCGGCCTGCTTGCGGATTTTCCCGCCGGCACGAACGGTAAGCCGAAACAGTATCTTTTCATCGGGCGTGAAACGCAGGAAGTTGACTACTGGGAAGGCGAATAACAATCGCAGCGCGAGCCCGATGAACAATCGCACTATAATCACGGCAAGAATATCGGGGGGAAGAAATCGTGCGCCGAGCCGACCGGCTGTTCCAGATCATTCAATACATGCAGGGCCGCCGGCTTGTCACTGCGAAACAGCTGGCCGAACGGCTGGAAGTGTCGGAACGCACGGTGTATCGCGATGTTCAGGACCTTGTTCTCTCGGGCGTGCCGATCGAGGGCGAAGCCGGCGTCGGCTATGTGCTTCGCGGCGGCTTTCATCTTCCCCCGCTCATGTTCACTCGTGAAGAAATGGAAGCGCTGATCGTCGGCGCGCGCATGATCGATGCCTGGGGCGGCGACAAGCTTTCCGCCGCCGCGAAAGAGGCGCTCATCAAGATCGATTCCGTGCTGCCACCGAAATTGAAGAGCGACCTGAGAAAACCGCGCATGTTCGCGCCGGCTTTCCCGGACGCAAAAACCTTCGGACCGCGGCTGGATACTGTTCGGGAAGCCATCAACGGCAAGCGCAAGATTGAAATGGATTACCAGCGTGCCGACGAGGAAAAATCCGTTCGCATCATCTGGCCACTCGGCCTGGTGTTCTGGGGCCGGATCTGGACGCTCGCTGCATGGTGCCAGCTGCGTGAAGATTACCGGACATTTCGTATCGACCGTATCCTGGATTTCCGCGTACTGGATGCGCGCTTCGAAGAGACGGCAGAGATTTCGTTACAGGTACTTCTTGATCGTCACAATGGAATACCTGAATGAATCATCCTATTCCCGCTGCATCCCTGTAAATCTCTCCCAGCTCTTCACGAAGATTTGCATGCGGATCGTTATGTTCAGACTGACGGCATCCCAGGCAGCGGTTGGAGAGAACCGGTGATTCAGGAAAAGACCTAAGGCGAACGCCCGCGGGCGCGAGTGCTTCAGGTGTACTAGTCTGGATTTTCGTTCTTCATGCCGGGACTCTCGTGGACAGCAACGCGCACTGGATGACTTACCTGCTTGTCGGCATTGGCGTGCTTGGCGTTGCCGCAATCGATTATTCCACCGGTACGGAAATTCTCGTTCTTCCGTTGTACTTCCTTCCGCTGCTGCTTGCTGCGTGGTATCTGCCGCGCGCGCAAGCGCTGCTCGCGGCGCTGATCGTCACTGCGGCGTGGGCGCTGGTGCATTATTCCGGCGAACCGGTTTCCATCTGGGCCGTTCCGGTGATCAACACGGCGATGCAGGCCGTCGTTTTCCTGCTGGTCACACTGCTGTTTGCGAGGCTTCGCGATTCCCTGCGCCTCGAACGCAAGCTCAGCCGCACAGACCCGCTCACCGGCTTGCCCAACAGCCGCTCGTTCTTCGAGCGCGCAGGCAGCGTGCTTGCGGTCTGCCATCGCGACAACCGGCCGGCGACACTTGCCTACATCGGCCTCGACAATATCGAGAAGGCGAACGGCACGCTGGGCCGCCAGGCCGGCGACGCGCTGCTGCGCAAGGTTGCGGATGTGCTCAACGAAAATCTTCGCTCCAGCGATATCGCGACGCGTCTTGGCAACAATGAATTCGCCGTGCTTTTGCCTGAGACCGGCGAGGAAACCGCGGCAATAGCCTTGGAAAAAGTGCGTAGCCGCCTCGCGCGCGATGAAGGTCTCCTCGCAAGTGACATCACCGCGAGCATCGGCGCCATCGCTTGCCGGGCCGCGCCGAAAAACATCAACGTCATGATAAAGGCCGCTGACCGGATCATGTACCGCGTCAAGGCTTCCGCGAAGGATCACGTCATCGTGCAGGGCATGGAGGCGGCCTGAAGCGCTTATGACAAAAGCGGTTTGTGCACCGCTATCTTGAATGTTCCGCTGCCAGGGCAAATTCAAACGGTGAACATTCACAGCCGTGAAAGCGAGGTGGCAATCATGAAACCGTTAAACCTGACGACTCTCATCCTGACAATCATCGGTGGCATCAACTGGGGCCTGGTGGGTCTGTTCGATTTCAATCTCGTCGCGGCGATATTCGGCGACGGCACCGCAATAACCCGGCTGGTGTACGTCATCGTTGGTCTTTCCGCGCTCTGGCAACTGGCGCCGCTGACCAAGGCGTTCAAGCTCGATGAACCTGTCGCCGAGCACGGTGCGCACATGAGACATCGCTAGTGCTGTAACTCGGCCATGCTGCGGTAGAATGACGCGCGAACCGGCTTCCCGCCGGTTCGCGTTTCATCAATAACAGGAGGTGCGGCATGGCTGACAAGCCCAGGCGCCTCGCCCCGCGAAATCCCGTGGTTTGAAACGCCACCATCCTTCGCAAGGGCGGCGCGCACGGCAAGAGCCGAAAAGCGGAAAGACAGGATCGCAAGGTCCAGCTCAAAAGGGAGATTCGGCAAGATCGCGAATCTCCCTTTTGTTTTCCGTCACCGAATCCCGTTACAACCCGCCGCATCCCGAATCATTTGGCTTCAAAGATCAGCACCCGTGAATTGTTGGTGTCGGTCACCAGCAATTCATCGGCAATCACGCGCACGCCCATCGGATGATTCAGTGAATTCGCGGCCGGATTTTCATTGCCGAGATTCGGCGCGTTGACGCCGAAGCTCTCCTGGCCGAGAACGATATCCGCAGGCGCGAAGTTTTCCTCGGGCCAGCCATTCCAGATCAGCACGCGGTTGTTGTTGGCATCCGCGACGAACAGTTGATTCTGCTCGAACCAGACGCTCCAGGGATAATCGACAACGCGCGCCGTTGGCGCCGCATCCATCACGCCATCGACGTTGTCATCATTCGGTATCGCCGTGTTCATGTTTCCCTGGCCAAGCACCACATCGGCCGGCACAAAATTTTCGGTCGGGAACTCGTGCCAGAGCAGCACGCGGTTGTTGTAATTGTCGACGACCACCAGGCGCTCATCGTCACTCCAGATGCCGGTCGGATGCCGCAGCGTCCTCGCCGTGGGTGTCGTTTCCTCGTAGCCGTTCTGATCGTCATCATTCGCCGCACAACTGTCGAAACCGCTCTGGCCAATGACGAGATCGGGCGGTGTACCGGTTTCCTGCGGAATCTCGTTCCACACGAGAATGCGATTGTTGTTCGAATCCGCCACGAGCAACTTTCCGGACGGCGTCACGAACTGGTTATGCACATGGTTCATTCGCAACGGCCCGCAGGCGTTGTTGAAATCCGTGAAATTCAATTGGCCGAGAACAACATCCGCTTGCGCAGGACCGGATTCGGGCAAGGGCTCATAGATAGTGACGCGATGCGAATCGGGATCGGCGATCATGAGGTGATTGCCTCGCGCGGAAATACCCTGCGCGCGCCGCACCTTGTCCTGGCTCGTTTCACCGCCGGATGTATGAAGATCCGGCTGGCCAATCACGAAATCCGCATTCGCGTTGTTGACGTCCGGAACGCCGTAGAAACCCAGTACGCGCGCTTCGAACGTGTCGCCGATGTAGAGAATGTCCTTGTCCGCGGCATAAGCGACAGCATCGCTCGGATGATCGAGCGTATTCGGTCCGGCCGAAAGCGCCTCGGAATCCTGGCGCATCTCGCCACTGGTGAAATCCTTCTGCCCGATGACAACCGCCGCTTCCTGGAAGGTGTTGAACGCGGAGCTCACGTCGATGGACGCCGTGAGCGTGTCCATCGCCAGGCCTTCGGTATCGCTTGCATCAATCACCAGCGTCTGCGCGCCCACCGGCCAGTACGTGCTTGCGTGAAGTTCCAGCGTGTCATCCGACGTCCATTCGATCTCGGCATTTGATGCAAGCATGCCGCCAATCTCGAGCGACGCAGGGTCCATCGGCTCGCTGAAGGTGACGATCACCGGCTCCTTCGCGGCCAGCGAATCTCCCGCGGAGACCGTCGCCGTTGGCTTGTCATTGGTGTCGCCGCCATCGCCACCGGAATCGCCACCGTCATCGTTGCCGGAGTCATCATTATTGTCATCCGGACTGCCTTGGTCGCCGTGATCAGTCGGCGTCCTCGGCGTCGAATCATCACTGCACGCCAGCAATGACGCGCCGAGAAGTACGATGCAGGCGCACCGAAGCGCCCGTGATATCACCTCGTTCAATGAAAGCATGGTTTCCGTCCTGTCATGTCAAGTCATGGTATTTACAGAAGGAGACGCTAGGACGCGGGCGGCCATGGGCAAATACCCGTGTCACCTGAGCTTTAACCCGAAGGAGGTTGAGGGTTATTCACTCAGTGGTTTTTTATCAGCATGTTTTCGCCGCCATAACCAACCCGCCACACCTTGCATCGGCAACAGTGGCAATGCGCGTCGCAATTCAATGCCACGATCGGCGGCCACCGCTTCTGCGGCGAGAAATCCCGCGCGTACCGCGCTTTCCATGGATTCAGGAACGGCCGTGCGTACCCAGTCTCCCGCGAGATACAGGCCGTGAATCGATGTTCGTGTCGCGGGCCGGCGTTTTTCGAAGCCCGGCTTTGGCATGACAATAGCCATCGCGATTCGATGCACGCGCGCATGCTGCAAACAATCGCGCGTGGCTTCGGGAATGAATTCGGCGAGCTCGCGCAAGGTCGCCTCGATGATGGTTTCATCGCTCTCGGATGCGAGGCGTTCGCTGAAAATGCAGTTGGTCGCAATCAGCGAACCTTCCTGCGCGCGCGGCCGGATGTTGGAAAGATCGTAGAAATCGTAATTGAAATTATTCGCCGACCAGATGCGCGCCCAGAAACGCTCGCGTGTCAGCTTGCGTGAAAACCAGAGATAGGTGCTGATGTAAGGACTCGGCCGGAACGCGGACAAGCCAGGAACGATCTTCTGCTGTAACGGCTCGCCGGAAAATAATTGCGCCAGTGCTGCGGGTGGAACGGCAACAATGCACTGTTGTGCGTCGATCCGCTCATCATCCTCCAGTTGCACGCCCGATACGCGCCCATTTTCCATTTCAATGCGACGTACCGGCGTTTCACAACGCGTCTCGCCGCCGCTGGATGCAATCACATCCAGGGACGCTGGCACATAAAGATCCGCAAGGCCGGTTGTCGGAAAACCGAAATGGAAATCGCTTCTTCCCGACATCATTTTAAGAAACCGGAACAGCGCGCCGGCAGAACACTGCTCCAGCGGCACGTTCATGATCGCCATGCAGACGGTGCGCCAGAACCAGTCGATGAATGCTTCCGACACGCCCATTTCACGCAGAATATCTTCGGCGACGCGATCATCAATGGCGAGCACGCCGTCTTCGTTCATCTGCATTACGTGCCAGAGCACGCGCCGTGCAGACCAGACATCGGCGAGGGAAAGTTTTTCGACGTGAAAGAAATTCGGCAGGAAATGCAGCGGCGCGGGCATGCGATAATTGCGCATCCGCACCGCCTTGCCGTCATCGACAAGCGTGATGAATCGTTCCGGCTGCCAGCAGATATTCTCGGCCGTTCCAAGGCGCTCGAGCAGTGCCAGCATGTTGCGGTGATCGTTTGTCAGCACGTGCGGGCCGATATCAACGGTCTCGCCCGTCACCGTGTCAACGCAACTCTGCGCACGCCCGCCGAAATCTTTCGCGCCCTCGAACAGCCGAACGGGCACGCCCACATCGGCGAGCGCCACCGCCGAGGACAAACCTGCCAGCCCGCCACCGATCACGACTACCGGTTTGTCAGTGTTCATCGGCGACACGACCGGCAACGCACGGCGTGCGCGCCAGTTCATTGCAATTCCTGGTCAGTCCGTCAATGCTCCACGCGCGCCTTGTCGCCGTTGAACACGACGCTCACCTGCTCGCCAACGCGGAACATCTCGTTCTCTTCGAGCTCCTGCACGATGGAAATCTCGCGTCCGTCATCCATCTTGATGCCGATCTCGACGCCATCAGCGCGAACTTCGCCTTCCGACAACTCCGAACCTGCATACCCGCCGGCGACAGCACCGATCACCGTCATGATGTCCTGGCCGCTGCCGCTACCGAGCTGTCTTCCCGCAAGGCCACCCGCAACTGCGCCGAGCACGGTGCCGACTTTCGATTCGTTGCCCTCGATTTCTACCGGCGTCAATGAAATGATGCGCCCGCTCTCAACGCGCTGCACTTCACCGACGCGATCGCGTTCATAGGTTTCAACCGGCTGCTCCCGCGCCGAGGATGCGCATCCGGCAGTCATCATCAACGCCAGGACAAGAAACACACTGGATATTCTGTTCATTGCTGCGATCTCATCACGCCATTCATTCCATGAACCTGCGGTTGGTCTTCCTCACTTCAAATAAGTCACTTCGGGCAGGGGGAACTACTCAGACCTCAATGGTCCACCTGGCCGCTCGCCTTCCGTCTTCTCGCCCTTGCGCTTTCCTTCGGGGCTGTAATGTTCAAGCAGCGCGTTGATTTCCGATCCGATGAGGATCACGAGGCCCGCGATGTACAGCCACAGCATCAGGATGATCACCGCGCCGATGCTGCCGTACGTTGCGTTGTAGTCGGCGAAATTGCTCACGTAGAAGGAGAATCCGAGCGAGGCGATGATCAGCAGCGTCACGCCGAGCACACTGCCCGGCGTGATGAACCGGAATTTCTGCTCGACGTTCGGCCCGAGCTTGTAGATCAACGCGAAACCGAGCAACAGCGCCAGCACAATCACGATCCACCGAATCACGGTGAAAACCATCGCGAGCGCGCTGGCAAACCCGAAGCGGTTGCCGATCCATTCCTCGATGAAGCCGCCGAGCACGACCAGCGAAAAGGCACCGATCACCAGTACGCTGAAAAGCACGCTCAGCAGAAGCGCCCATGCGCGCGTCCTGATGAAGCTGCGCGCCTCCGTGACATCGTAGGTGATGTTGAGCTGGCGCATGATCGCGTACATTCCCGTCGACGCCGCCCACACCGTTGCCAGGATGCCGAATGACAGCAGCCCGCCACGCTGGTCGCGAGTCACCTCCGTCACCACGCCGGAGACCATGCTTGATGCATCTTCCGGCAGCGCCCGTCCGAGCACGTCCATGATCGCCTTGTCCACATCAGCGATCGGCAGGTACGCAATGATCGTCATCAGCAGGATCATGGCCGGGAAGATCGCGAGCGTCAGGTAATAACCCAGCGCGGCTGCGCCGAGCGAGATATTGTCCTCACTGATCTCCTTTTTGAGATCGAGAAAAAACTGTTTTGCGGAAATGCCGTGAAACATGTAAAGCGTCCTTCGAATGGATGCAGGCACCATGAGCACACTTTTGCATGCGGTAAATATGGAGTTGCCCTTACGGCGTTTATTCATGCAGCTCACGCGGCAACGCGCAGCCGCTATGAACAAAGAGGCATCCCAAAGAAAAACCCCGCGAGCGCGGGGTTTCTTTTTCCAGGAAAAAATTCAACCAGGGCTACGGCTTGTTCACGATAAACCGCGCTTCGAGAAGTTCGAGAACGTCCGACATGTCGAGATCTTCGATCCGCATCTGCCTGATGAGTTCGTAATCGCCGATGGTTTCCTTCTGACCGATGCCGATTCCCACCCTGTCCGGATTCTGATCCAGGAGGATGAGCACGAGCCGCTTGCCGGAATGTCCGCAGTCGATATTCACCGCATCCGCCTGGACGCCCATCGAACGCAGCGTGGGACTGATCACACCAACGCTCGTTTCGGCGCCCGGATGTGCGGACGTGAACTGCTCGTTTGCCGCGAGTGCAATTTCCGCCACGGCATCGATGTTTTCACTGGCCAAGCTGTCAGCTCCGTTCATTAAAGAATGTGACTACCGCTCACGGTAGTACATCCGCATTGCGATCGGCGCGAAGACCACGGTTACGATTGCCGAAGCCGCCAGCACCCAGACGATATCGCCGGTGGCAGCGTTGCCATGCATCAGTCCGCGCGCCGCGGTCGCGAGATGCGATACCGGATTGATGCCGACGACGGTCTGCAGCCAGCCGGGCATCGTGGCCGGATCAACAAAAATATTGCTGATGAACGTCATCGGAAACAGCAACAGGAAGCTTGTCGTCATCACGGACTCGGGCGAACGAACCAGCATGCCGACGATGATCCACAACCACGATACCGCGGAGGCGAACACCAGCATCAGCGCAATCGCTAGCACCACGCCGAGCGCGCCGGCTTCGGGCCGGAAGCCGAGCAGGAATCCGACGATCATGACAACAACCGCTGCGAGCGCATAACGCATCAGATCACCGAGCAATGCGCCGACGATCGGTGACGGTTGCCAGATGGGCAACGAACGGAAACGATCGAACAAACCCTTCGTGATGTCTGTGTTCAATCCGACACCGGTGTACACCGTCAGGAACACGATCGTCTGGACAACGATGCCCGGCAACAGGTATTGCAGGTACGCTTCCGTGGATCCCGCCAGCGCGCCGCCGAACAGGTACGTGAACATCACGGTGGACATGATCGGGAAGACGATGACATCGAACAGCTGGAACGGCACGTGCTTGATCTTGAGCGCCGCGCGCCATGCGAGTGTCAATGCCGCGGACAAGGCGCTCGCGCGTGGCGGCCGGCCTTCCTGCGACAAAGCCTGGTGCAGTGATCCGTTACTCATGCCGCTTTCTCCTCTTTCTGATCTTCCGCGGGCCGGCCCGTCAACGCGAAGAACACATCATCGAGACTCGGTTGCGCCAGCGAGAACTCATGCACGCCGATCCCCGCTCCCGTGAGCGCGGCGAGCGCCTGCGGCACGAGTTCATCGCGCGCGACGCGCGCAGAAAACACGCCTTCATCGCCGCCATGCAAATCATTGCCGAACGTCTGGCGAAGCAACGTTTCGGCGTCGGCTTTGCGATCCGCATCCGCGAGCTGCACATGCAAGGTGCTGCCGCCGACCGAGCGCTTGAGTTCGCGGCTCGTGCCCTCGGCGATCAACTTTCCGTGATCGATAACCGCGAGCCGGTTCGCGAGGCGATCCGCTTCTTCCAGATACTGCGTCGTCAGCAGCACCGTCGTTCCCTCTGCGGCAATTGCCCGCACGATGTCCCAGACCTGGTTTCGCGAGCGCGGATCAAGGCCTGTTGTCGGTTCATCGAGGAACAGCAGCTCCGAGGTAAGAACGAGGCTCGCGGCGATATCAAGCCGGCGCCGCATGCCACCGGAGAATGTACGCACCTGGCGTTTCGCGGCATCGGCGAGTTCGAAGGCTTCAAGCAGTTCGCCCGCACGAGCACGCGCGGCGGCCCAGGAAAATCCGAGCAGGCGCGCAACGAGAACGAGGTTTTCCTGCCCGGTCAGATCTTCATCCACGGATGCGAACTGTCCCGTCAGGCTGACCTTCTCGCGAACCAGCGCCGCGTCTTTCACGACATCATGACCAAGCACGCGCGCCGAACCGCCGTTCGGCTTCAGCAACGTTGCCAGCATGCGGATGGTCGTGGTCTTGCCCGCACCGTTAGGCCCGAGCAGGCCGTACACCGTTCCGCGGGCAACGTTAAGATCGATGCCGTTCACGGCGCGCGTGTCGCCGAAGGTCTTCAGCAGGCTTGTTGTTTCTATTGCCGGCGTCATGAGGTGTCCTTAGTTTTCTGTTGTGCGGGATGAAGACGATCACACTCGTATTATTTTCGCGCCCGATAATCGCGGCTTCGCGACGTTCAGTCAATTGCCCGATGTCCCTCGGGAGGAGACTTCGGAGCGGGATTTTTCGAGAGTGCGCAACGAGAAAGCCCCGCGAGAACGGGGCCTTGTTTTCAAGATCGATATTCAAACGACTGTAGTCAACCGCGATCGCTTTTCTGCGCGGGCGGGTGCCGAAGCTTCTCGCGCTGCGCTGCGCTTTTCGGCTCTTCTTTTGCGGATAGCCGCTCGGGTTCAGTTGTCACATCCGGTTGCTCGCTGCTGTCGTAGGCAGGCGGCCTGGTGAAATTCTCTCGCCCGCGATCTTCCTCGCGCGCTTCTTTTTCGAGCCTCGACGGAACCTCTTCCTGTCGATGCCGCTTGCCTCCGGGACCTCGCTGCGTTTCCTGCTGATTGTGATTCATATGGACACCTCATCTGGCCTGCTGGTTGACGGCCAACGGTATCCTCTTCTCCGTGATTCGGCCTAGCGGGTCAGTTGCCTTAAGCAATTATCCATGTACGAAATTTCAGCGATCCACATACGCAACCGGCTCGCGCTCCAGCATGACACCAAAACGCATCGCAATATCCTCCTGGATTCGCTGCGCGTAATCGAGCACGGTCTCACCGGCACGATGCCCGGGATTGACCAGCACCAGCGCCTGTTTCTCGTGCATCCCGATGCCGTCCTTCTGATGGCCGCGCCAGCCCGCCGCATCCAGCAGCCAGCCGGCTGCAAGCTTCGCTTCGCCCTCGCCGATCGGATAACTGACGATCCCGGGATGCACCCGCTTGAGTTCGTCGAGTTTTGCGTTGCTTACAACCGGATTCTTGAAAAAGCTCCCGGCGTTCGGGATCTTCGCCGGATCCGGCAACTTGCTTTGGCGAATCGCGATCACCGCGTCGCTCACTTTCCGCGGCGTGAGGTGTTCTGCGGGAATGCCGGCTAACGATTCCTGCAGCGGCGCGTAGCTGATGTTCAACGCGGCGTGCTTTCGCAGCTTGAACGTAACCTGCGTGATGACGTAAGTGTCACGCAACCGGTTCTTGAAAATGCTGTCACGGTAACGGAACTCGCAAGCAGCGGCGTCGAACTCGCGCGCCTCCCCGCTCTCGCAGTGAATCGCTGTGAGTGTGTCGAAAACGCTGTCCAGCTCCACGCCGTATGCGCCAATATTCTGAATGGGAGCAGCGCCCACCGTCCCCGGAATCAAAGAAAGATTCTCGAGGCCGAAGGCGTTCTTCTTCAGGCTGTACTCGACGAGATCCTGCCAGACCTCGCCGGCACCGGCACGAATCCAGAGATGCTCCTCATCTTCCGCCACCACTTCAATTCCCATGATGGCGATCTGGATCACAAGCCCATCAAACCGCTCCGGCAACACCACATTGCTGCCACCACCGAGCACCAGCACCGGCAAGCGCTTTTCCTGCGCGAAGCCCAACGCCTGCTTCAACACGGCTTCATCGGAGGCGCGTACAAACTGCGACGCGCACGACGGAACGCCAAGCGTGTTCAGCGGCTGCAGATCGTGATCGGGAATCATGTCGGAGATATTCAAGGCGGCGTGTTCTACGTATCATGAGATCAGGGCCAGTATTTAAGCACGGGAGACGCGCGTTGCGCGAGCTGGCCGGGAACACTGCCAACCCCGAACATCGCGTCGGCGCTGTGATATCCCGCAACGAAAGGCAAAATCCATGAGCAATCCCGAGACCCATATCCTGTTTGTCCACGGTGCCGGAGAAGGTGCTTACAAAGAGGACAAAAAACTTGCCGAAAGCCTGGGAGATTCGCTCGGCCGAGGATACGAAGTTCACTATCTCAAAATGCCGGACGAAGAAAACGCGCCTTATGAACAATGGAAAGAGAGAATCGAAAATGAACTGACCGCTCTGAACGGCGCTGTTGTTCTTGTCGGTCATTCAGTAGGCGCTTCGATTCTGGCGAAATGCCTTTCTGAAATCGAGAGCAAGAAATCAGTAGTCGGCGTCTTCCTGCTGAGCGGACCGTTCTGGAGCGGCAAAGGCTGGCGCTATGAAGGTTATGAAGAGCTTGAGTTGAAAAAAGACATCGCAGCCCACTACCCGAAGAATGCGGAAATATTTCTCTATCACTGCCGTGATGATGAAATCGTGCCGTTTGATCACCTCGCTCTCTACGCAACGCTATTGCCGCAAGCGGCCATACACGAACTTGACGAAGGCGGTCACCAATTCGACAACGACCTTTCGGCGGTTGCCGAAGACATCCGGAATCTTCGGAAAGTTTATTCCGTAGATGACTCGAACATTCAAACTGGAAAGTAAATCGACGATGAACATCCGAAATGCAAGCGAGCCCGACATCCCCGCACTCGCGCGAATCTGGTACGACGGATGGCAGGACGGACACGGGAAAATCGTGCCCGCGGAACTCGCCCGGCACCGCACGCTTGAGAGTTTCGACGAAAGGTTGCGCCAGGCGCTTCCCCGCGTGCGCGTGGCGGAAGCCGGCGTTGTGCTCGGCTTTCACATTGTTCAGAAGGATGAGCTGTACCAGTTCTACGTCGATGCCCCCGCGCGAGGAACGGGCCTGGCCGCGGCGTTGATCGCCGATGCGGAGCGCGCACTGCGTGAAAACGGCGTTACTACCGCGTGGCTCGTCTGCGCGATCGGCAACAGCCGCGCCGAACGATTCTACGAAAAACAGGGATGGCGGCGGAACGGCAAAGTGATCCACCAAACGCCAATCACGGGTGGGGAGCTTCCGCTGGAAGTGTGGCGGTACGAAAAGGAACTCACGTTGGAGCCGAGCGGATTCTAGCGCGAGAATAAAACGCGATTTTGCTCTCGCCCGGCAGGCGCCTGGCTGAAGCGGTTTCGCTTAGGGTGAGCAAGGGATTGTTTGCGGTGAGTGCGGTGCGTAACCGTGAGCGTCCTTGCTTAACAGGACAAGCAAAATGAGTGGGCGGGCAACGATCGTGGACCTCGCGGCAGGCGTCATCGGCGGAATCGTCGCAACGCATGTCAACGATTTTGTCGAAGCTGCCTGCTGGAAGGCGACGCCCGAAAGCGAAAAAGCCCGCGAACCTGAAACCACAGACGACTCCTCCGCGGAAGCTGCCGCCCGGATGCTGCTCACGTGCAAGGATGATGACCCGCCAGCGGAACAACTTGAGATCGCAAAGAAAGGTATTCACTTCGGCCTTGGCGCCGCGTGGGGACCGCTCTACTGCTGGCTGCGCCGGCACATGGGAATGTCACCGGCAATGGCCGGCATCACCAGCGGCACCGCGCTCTCGCTGATCGTCGATGAAACCCTGAATCCCTTGCTGGGCATCACGCCACCACGTAACGCCTACCCCGCAAGTGCGCACGTGCGCGGGCTCGTCACACATGTTGCCTGGGGTCTTGTCTGCGCTGCGACTGCGGAAACGTTGCGGCGCAGATGGAAATAAGCGGAAGCTGGAAGAAAGCGCCAGCGTCACCGCCGCTCTAGCGCATTCGACAAAAACAAACGCTTCAGAAAGAACATGCCCGCGAGAGCGGGACGTTTTCGCGACCAGCGCCCCGAACCGGTATCATGCGCGTCCGCACTCGTAGCCAACGTTCTCCTGTGGCGCCTTGAAAACACCACAGAGGCCAGGACGCACAACAACACAACCACTTTCATGTCACCGACCAGGACCCGTCCTCGCCCGGGCACCAGGCGACGGATGTCGGCTTCAACATTGACGGAGGAACACGATGAAACAACTCAAAGGATCCTGCCTGTGTGGCGCGGTTCATATTGAAGTACCCGACGAGTTTGCCTTCATCGGCAACTGCCACTGCTCCGCGTGCCGCAAGTGGACCGGCTCCGCATTCGCCAGCGGCGGCAGTGTGAAATCCGGGGATCTCGCCATCACGAAAGGCGAAGATGCCGTTACCCGCTATCGCAAATCGGAATCCCTGGAGCTCGCATTCTGCGCGCAATGCGGCTCCTCGCTTTTCTCCTGGAAACCAGAACTCGGCTTCTATGTCATCCGCCTCGGGATTCTTGACGACGCGCCGTCTCAGAAACCGGCGTTGCACATCTTTGTCGGTTCCAAGGCCCCGTGGCACGAGATAACCGACGCATTGCCGGCTTACAAGTCGGCACCATAACCGGCGAGATCGGAGCGAAGCGCTAAGTCGTTAGAACGAAGAAGCCCCGCGAGAGTGGGGCTTTTTCTTTTGAATCAATGCAAGCGCAAGACTCAACACAAACTTTCTTTCGGATTTGACGCTAACCGTATTCGCGCCACTTGATCTCGAACACCTTCCGATACAGCGTTAGAAAAGTGGATATTGCAAAGATAAAGAACAACCATACGCCCCAATGATTTCCGTCAGTAATAATCTTGTGGACTCGCATCAGCAACGGAATCGCCCAGCTCAATGCACCTAGCATCGGCAGGAAAAGCAACAGCTTGATCAAGAGGACGACGGTACCGTTCGGCGGCAATGCTCGACGTTCCGCCCAGCGAGGAACAAGGCCGTTTGTAATCCACAACGACATCACTATCGCGTAACCGAATACGACGCCGAAGAACGCAAAGGCAACTGCCCATGCAACGGGGTCACCTGCCAGCCTGTCTATTGTCATCTGTCCAACCTCGCCAGATCCTGAACCACCACGGTCAATCGAGAAGATAGATCACTTCCACCGGCTGACTGAATTCAATATCGCCAGCAGAAAAAAATGGAGTACCGGGTGATTGCATATAGGCGGCCATAGGCAGCGACTCGCGATTCATCTGTCTCGTCAGCGATACATCGTCGCCAACCCACCAGACCTCTCCCAACTCCCTTCCCTGCAGCTTTGCATAGTGTTCCGCTCGGCGACGAGCGTCGATCACCGCCAACTCCAGGACCTTGGCTTTCACGGCCTCTTCGTCGTCAACGAAGCGTTGAATATGCGATATCTGGCTGACATCGGCCTGCAGCAACGCATCCAGTAGAGCGCTCACCTTTTTCATGTCACGAACTTCGATGGTCATGCTGCGCCTTGCTTCATATCCCACCGAAACATACTCACCATCGACACGTTGCATGTCTTGCCCCACTGAAAGATCGGACGCAACGATCGCGTTCTCAGGAAGTCCGATGCTTTCGACAGCGTTCACAAGCCGACCGATCTTGTCAGAAGACTGCTTGAATGCTTCAGACGCCGTCTGGCCACTGCCGATCACCTCAACCATGACGTTCACGCCGTCGGGCGGCACGGATATCGTGCCCATCCCTTCAGCGCTTACAAATGGCTTGTCAGGCAGGCCGCTTGCGGCCATGGCGGCGAAAGGTAACAACAACAGAATCGAAAGGAATTTCATGACTCTCCCCTTTTTAATTTACAGCTGCCGGTCGCATTCATTTCTACGCAGAACCCTACTTAATTTGATCCATCAATGGAATTTCAGGGTCATCCGGATAGAGGAGAGCGAGGAAAAGCGTAGATTTATCAATGCCTTTTGAGCACGAGGGCCGCCATCAGCAGCTTCAGACGCGCGCACTGATTTCGAACGACTTGGCGCGAACAACCGGCCGAATTGAATGACCTACTTTCTTCAGTTCAACAATACCGTGCTGTTCCATGCGTCTCAGAGTACGTGACAGGTTCGGCACCGTGCGGCCGGTCAGTTGCGCCAGATCTGTCAGCGATTCCGGTTTTTCCTCGCGAATAACGGCAAGCAATTCCTTGTTCCCTTCGCTGAAAATCGCGGCGAGCGGCTTCAGAGAAGCGAACCAGATTTTCGGTTCGCTGGCCTTTGGTTTGTACTTGCCTCCCGCAATTGCAATCGTGCGTTTGCGGAAATCTTCGAGCGACATCACGCCGATCCGAATGATTTTTTTCATTATTCTTCGTCAGTTATTTTCTTGTTTTGAATTCGCGAGGTATGAAGCACGAGTGTGCGATTGCCAGTCTTCAAAATGTACGCCTCAAATATGGGTTCGCATCAAGCTGCACGCATCGGATGAATCGCGCGTATCGCATCCCCGGCTTCGCGCTCCGCAACCTTCAGGTCGTAGTCATCCTGAAGATTCATCCAGCTCTGCGCATCAGTACCAAAGTAGCGCGCAAGTCTCAGGGCCGTATCAGCCGTAATGCCACGACGACCACGCACGATCTCGTTCACGCGCGCCGGCGTCACACCAATCGCTCTTGCGAGTGCATTGCTCGACAAACCGAACGGCTGCATGAACTCCTGCTCAAGAATCTCACCGGGATGTACCGGTTCAAGTTTGCGCATCTCAATCACCTGTCAGTGGTAGTCCGTAATCTCCACGTCGTGGACGTGGCCTTCCGCAAATCGAAAGCAGATCCGCCATTGATCATTTATACGAATGCTGAACTGGCCTCGCCGATCACCCTGCAAGGCTTCAAGTCGGTTGCCCGGCGGTACACGCAGGAAGTCCACCGTGTTCGCTGCGTTCAGCAACGCAAGCTTCCGCTGTGCGATTCGTTCGACAGCCTGGAACTGTCGAACGCGAATCCCTTCGAAAAGCCGTTGCGTATCCCTGCATCGGAAAGACTTGATCATGGATAGACTCTATATCGAGATACGATATAGCGCAAGGTGGAAATTTCAGGGTCATCCGGATAGAGAAAAACGAGGAAAAGCGTAGATTTATCAATGCCTTTCGAGGCACGAGGGATCTACAACCCCTTGGGCATGACAAGAGAGGTTTCTGTCGGGCGTGGGTGAATACAAAACCCTTCGGGGGAATCAGCCCGCCGTACTTCGTTCGGCTGTAGAACGCCCGACACCTTATAAACGACCCTACAGGTCAAACGGAGATTCACGAACATGGATAAGAAGAACAACGATACCTACCACGTCCCCAAAGGCTTCCACCCCTTCACCTGCATGGACACCATCCGCGACCTCACCGACGCCATCCATCACTACATGACCGAAGGCCCTGGAACCGAACTCCATCCCAGCCGCGCCGATCAGGGCGGACTCGTCGCCCTCATCGATCAGCTACAGCATCACGTTCACCAACTCCACGCCTGGCTCATCGAAATCGAAAACTCGACATCTCTCGACCTGCCAATTTCGGATGCCGACTTCGAAGCACTGCAGTTGAAGTACACCGGCAAGTATGAAATCAAAGAACCGCCACCACCGCTCTACGGCGTTCGATAACAACAATCACGTAGAACGAAGAAGCCCCGCGAGACAGGCTGTGTCAAAACGCAGCCTTGCTTGGCAAAATGCCCATCAGGTGACTGATGGGCATTTTTCGTTATGCGATACATCGAAGGCGAGTCACGGGATCAACTGGCGCTGCTGCCGGCGTCATTTGACGATCTGATACCGG
>DASVDI010000043.1:0-8436 GCA_036381175.1 Gammaproteobacteria bacterium | reverse complement strand
CCGGTATCAGATCGTCAAATGACGCCGGCAGCAGCGCCAGTTGATCCCGTGACTCGCCTTCGATGTATCGCATAACGAAAAATGCCCATCAGTCACCTGATGGGCATTTTGCCAAGCAAGGCTGCGTTTTGACACAGCCTGAAAAGCGCGGCTTTTTTTGGTTACTCGCGGAACCGGCAAGTGCGCGCTTCGCGGTCGGAGACCGCTCCTACATTCCTTCGATATCTTCTATCGCAGGAACAATCATCTCGTGTTTCCTCAGGCGCTCTTCCAGTCCGTTCTTCACCTTTTCCCACTCATCATCCAACACACTGAAATAAACCGTATCCCGCAACCGCCCACTGTCAGTGACAATATGCTTGCGCAACGTCCCTTCCTCTTTCGCACCAATCCGCAATATCGCGTTTCGTGACCGAACGTTCAGCGCGTCGGTTTTCAGTTCCACGCGGTTCACACCCAAGGTCTCGAAAGCGTGTGTCATCAACAGCAACTTGGTTTCAGTGTTCACGGCCGTGCGTTGCCATTGCTTGCCGATCCACGTCCAGCCGATCTCAAGCCGCTTGTTGTGAGTATCGATGTTGCCGTATCGCGTACACCCGGCAACGGTGTTGTCGGCAAGTGAGACGATGACAAATGGAATCGATACTTCCCGCTCGCGTTCGCGCAATGCGGTTTCGACGTAATCGCGCAACTGTTCGCGCGTGGAAATCTGTTGTGGCGTCCAGCGCCAAAGGTCTGCATCAAGACCAATCCAGCACAAGGCCTCGAGATGATCCAGCGAGAGCGGTTCAAGGCGAACGTGTTTTCCATTGAGCACGGTGAATTCAGGCATTGAGTTTCCCTCGGCGATTGGGCGCGAAGTATAGCCGCGTGAATTTTTTGCTCCAAGTGATTCGCCGCAGCACGGGTTTCATTTCAGAACGCACGCGGCTTTGCCTAAGTGTATCCGGGAATGGGTGACACGCGAATCCAGCCGGTAAATTAAGTCGTAATCCACGTTGCAGGATAACGATAAATGAAACCGCGCATTGATTCCGAAACGCAGCGCCGCCAGGGCATGAACTGGGACAAGGCCGGGAACAACCTGGAGGATTTCAAAGCGCGCATACAAAGCCGCTGGCAACAGCTCGGTGACGAGCAACTGGAGCGCATTTCGGGCCGGCGCGAAAAATTGGTGCAGGAGCTGGAACGCACGTACGGACTTTCCGCTGCCGACGCTGAAGCGGAGATCGTTGATTTCGAAAGCAGCAGCTCGAGTTCCGGGCGCGGCCCGACGGAACGCGTGCGCGAAGGCGGTACGGGTAACGATCAAGGGGGAACAACTCGGAACAACGGGGACCGTTTTCACTGAACGTCGCGGAGGAAGACATGCACCACGAAACCCGTCACCAGGTGATGCACGACAACTGGACTTACCTGAAGGATCCAGTGCATCAGCGCTGGGACCTGCTTGACGATGACAGCCTTGAACGCATCGACGGCGACGACGAACGCCTGCTTGACCGCATCCAGGTTGCCTATGGCATTCATCGCGATATTGCGGAAGCGCAGCTCGATGATTTCATCGACGATTACCACGACTACTTTGAATTGGTGCGTGACCGCAGCCCGGTCACGCCGATTTCGCCACGTCCGCACATTTGATTCAAACCCACTCACCGACACCAAGCGAGGTTGATATGAGACACGAGACACAAGGCCGCGAACGTCCACGCAAGAACTGGGACAAGGTCCAGGCGAACTGGAACCAGTTCAAGGGCAACGTCCAGAAACAATGGGGCAAGCTCACGAACGACCAGCTTGACCAGATTGAAGGTGACCGCGAGCGGCTGGTGGGCAAGGTCCAGGAAGTGTACGACCTGAGCCAGGAAGACGCCGAAGACCAGGTGGATCGCTTCATGGACGCGAACGAGTCCACCCTGAACCGCAGTCGCGATCCGAACATGCATTGATCGCATCATGCATCGCCCCGGCGCAGAATGAACCTGCGCCGGGTTCTTCGCATTCGCAGGAATACTAATCATGAAACAGGACGGCACTCGATACGACAACGACCGAAAGGCCTTCGATAGCCGCGAGCGATTGAGAACGTACTGGCCGGAGTTGCGCGGTCGTGTGCAGGAACGGTGGAGCCGTCTGGACGACGAACGACTGGCCGAAGTCGATGGCGAATATGACCGGCTCGCAGAAAAACTGCGCGATGCCTACGGCGTAAGTGATGACGAAGCGAACCGCCAGGTTGACGATTTTGTTGAAACACACTGGGGCGCGATGTCCGCCGGCAATCTCACGCCCGCCAGCGCCTCCATCGACAACACCGGTATGCGCGACGACACGGTCACGAACACGCCCGCGTCCACGTCTGCGAAAACACGCGGCGATCACAAGAAGACTCGCGAGCATCCACCTGGTGAGACTCGGGTTCGCAAGCACGACGAGCGCAAGTCCAGTGTGGGTCCGGGTACGATCGAACCGGGCGGTCGCGATATCTGAGTCTCTTGAAATTGGCTGTCGGCTTTACGATCCACGGCGGCAACGCGGCGGGCTCGTACCGTCAGTCGCGTTCGCGCAACCAGCGTACCGCGCCTTCCCCGGCGCGCCGGCCGGTGGCAAAACACGCGTTCAGCAGGTAGCCGCCCGTCGGCGCTTCCCAGTCGAGCATTTCGCCCGCCGCGAACACACCGGGTAATCGCCGTAACATCAGGTTTTCATCCAGCGCTTCGAACACAATGCCGCCAGCGCTGCTGATCGCCTCATCCAGCGGACGGGTTCCAACGAGCGTCAATGGCGTCGCCTTGATGTATGCGGCGAGCTGAACGTTATCAATTTCCAACCGCGCGCCCTCGCGCAACAAACCGGCTTTCACGCCATGGATTCCCGCTTGCCGGCGCAGATGCTCCGACAAGGTTTTCTTCCCACGCGGTTTCGAAAGCGATTCGAGAAGCTGTTCTTCGCCGCGGTCGGGTGCGAGGTCGAGATGAATCGTTGCGAAACCGCGGGAAAGAATCTCGTCGCGCAACGGCGCAGACAACGCGTAAATTACGCTGCCTTCGATGCCCGTCCCGGTGACGATGAATTCACCGCGACGGCTGAAACGTTCACCGCGGGAATTCACAAACGACGCTTCCACTGGCTTCACCGGCGTGCCCGCGAAGCGTGAGCGGAAATGTTCGCTCCAGTTCACCTCGAAACCGCAGTTCGCCGGCAACAACGGTTTCACATTCACGCCGCGTTCCGCGAGCCAGGTTTGCCATGCGCCGTCGGAACCGAGTCGCGACCAGCTTCCGCCACCCAGGGCGAGCACAACGGCATCGGCAGCGACGCGCTTCGTGCCCGCAGGCGTTTCGAAAACCAGTGCGTTAGTTTGGTCCCAGCCGGTGAAACGATGTCGCGTGTGAATCGTGACGCCGGATGCGCGCAAGCGATGCAGCCAGGCGCGCAACAAGGGCGCTGCTTTCATTTCCTTCGGAAACACGCGGCCGGAACTGCCGACGAACGTTTCAATACCGAGATCATGGATCCATTCCCGCAGCGCATCCGGCGAAAAGGATTCCAGCAACGGGCGCAGTTGCGCTTCGCGTTCACGATAGCGTGCGAGGAAATCTTCGAAGGGTTCGGAATGCGTGATGTTCATGCCGCCGATGCCGGCGAGCAGGAACTTGCGTCCTGGTGACGGCATCGCATCGTAAACATCGACCGCGATGCCTGCATTGGAAATGACTTCAGCAGCCATGAGGCCGGCAGGACCGCCGCCGATAACCGCAACGCGTTTATCAGGCATCGTTCTCCCGCCACAGCGACCAGCTCTGCAGTCCGTCGACCTCGGCGCTGCCGGTGATCGCGTAACCGAGCCTGTCGTAGAAGGCGAGATTCGATTCGCTTTCCGTGCACAAGGCGACGCCCTGCGCGAGCGGATGCGCTTGTGCACGCGCGTGAATCTCATGCATGAGCCGCGCGGCGTAACCCGCACCACGCGCCTCGGGAGACACGCCGATCATGCCGATAAAAAAATACGGCACATCCGGGAAATCGCCACCGCTCGCCGATTCATAGGCACGGCGTCGCGTTTCAGCAAGCTCACCAAGGACTTCGAAAAGATGTTGCTCTTGTGCCTCGACGCCAGCCGGCTGACTGCCATCATGCGGCGGATTCGCCGCGATCACCGCCTGCAACTCACCGTTCACTTCGACGCCGAGCAACGGCCAGCCGCGCGCGAGTCGGCGCCACGCGTAGTAACGCATCACGGCTGTCAGCTTGCGATCGCGATCCGCCGTTTCAGGCGGCAGCACGAACGTGAACACGGGATAATCCGTGAATGCCGAGGCAAGCACGCGAACCGCTTCATCAAGCCGCTCGTCACTGACGGCGACAACACGCTCGACATTTCTCTCCAGGGTTTTCAACGCGGCTTCTCACCCAGCAACCGGGCGGGCAGAAGCAGGATCGCGCGCACCAGTGAAAGAATGCCGTCCATCAATGCGCCGACGATGCGAAACGGAATCGACAGCAGCCAGAGGAACGGCCAGAGCAACAGCACCAGCACGGCGAGCGGCCAGCAAAACACCAGCAACAAGGCCCACAGGATCAGCGTCAACAGGGTTTTCATTTCAATAACTGCGACCGTCGAACTGGATGCGATCGAAATCGGCGAGCTCGATATTCTCGAGGCAGCGCGCATTCACCGCCGCAGTCTCGTTCCCTTGCGGATCCTTGCCGAATCCGAACGGCGCGCAACCGCATTTCGGACAGAAGCGATGCTGGATGGCGTGCTTGTTGAAGGTGTACGTCGAAAGCTCGCTTTCGGGTGTATGCAGAGTCACCGCGTCGCGCGGAACGAACCACAACAGATAACCTTTGCGGCTGCAATGCGAGCAATTGCATTCGCCGAGCTTCTCGATCTCGCCTTCGACTTCGTAGCGAATATTTCCACAATGACAGCTGCCCTGGTATTTCATGATTGCCCCCGGTGAGCCAAACGCAAAAAAGAAAAAGCGCCTCGTAAGCGAGGCGCCATTCTACCGCCGGGGAATTTTCATGTCGCCGGCGGTTCTTTCGGCTTCGATACGTCCTGGAACAGCAGCACCTCGACAAGACGCGTGGATGCACCATCGTAAAAACCCTGCTCGTCCCGGAAGGTTTCGGGATTGCGGAACGTGCCGAAAATCATGTCCCACAACGGCAGGTCGGAAAAATTGTAGCGATGCACACCGCGCGCGTGGTGCAGGCTGTGGCTTTCCGGCCGCTGGATGAGGTAACCCAGCCAGCGCGGCGTCGGGATGCTGGCGTGCTGGAAAATGGCATTGAAGCCGATGAACGCCGCCACCGCGATACCCGCCTCGGACGTGATACCGAGCAGCGGATAAATCATGAAACTCGCGACGGTGGTGAAGCACGCAACATCCAGGGGATGCATGTAATACGCGCCCCAGGGGTCCAGACTCTCCGCGCTGTGATGCATCTGGTGACCCAGCCGCCAGAGCAAATCGAAACGATGCACCGCGCGGTGATACCAGTAGTGACCGAATTCATAGGCGAGAACACCGGCAAGCGCGCCGCCCCACGTGCCCCAGCCGGAGAGATCCAGCAGATGGAAGTCGCCAAGCACGCCACCCCAGAAACCGGCAACGACCAGCGACACGTAAATGGCGGCAACGGTGACAACCGCCGCACGCAGGCGCCAGAAGCGCGCGCGATGGTGCCGCTTGGCGCGCCAGATCAGATCAATGACGAGGAAAACCGGAATAATGGCAACGCCGAACCAGGCGAGGAACAGATCAAGCATGACAATCTCCTGCGTGAAACATCGTGACGTGAATGCGCAAGGCTGAATCGAAGAGGCTCACGGAAACGGCGGTCGTGCAGGATTGAATCCCGCACGACCGCTGCGTTTTCAGCGCGAGAGGATCACGCGGTCGCCCGTTTCACCGTCGACGAGGAAAACCGCGTTTCGGGCGGAGTCGAACACGGCAAGGATTTCCGGCGCCGTCGATACGAGTTGTGCGCTTGCCGGCCACAGGAAGGCGGGGCCGGTGCCGCGTTGCACGGCAGCAGTCCCTTCGTAATCCATGTGCGCGTCGCTGATTTCGCTGCGCTCCCCGGTAACGGGATTGACGCGCAGCAAAGCCGCCTCCAGGCGGCTCGGCACGGCGAGCGTGTTGTTCGTGCCCAAGGTCGCATCACCACCTTCCATCAGACGCGGGTGATCTGTGGTGTGAAGCAACGTCGTGCGATCGCCCGTACCGAGATCAACAGCCTGCACGCGATCGTTGCCATTGAGGATCAGGCGATTGTTCGCGATGTCCAGCAGTGCGTCACCGGTCACCAGCAGATCGTCGCCCGCACCGATCGCATCGTCTGTATCAGGATCCTTGTCGGGGTCAGGATCGGTCAGCACGGAATACAGGCCCGTCGCGAGATCGACGGAGTAAATGCGCTCTAGCGTGTTGTCGATGACGTATGCACGATTCGCGACAGGATGCAGTGCAAATCTGTAGGCGAAACCTGAAGGAACGGTCTCGTTGCCTTCGGGCAGCAGCCGAATCACTTCGCGGTCGCCAGTCTCCGGATTCACCTTGTTGAGAAAAGTCGGCGAGCGTTCAGATACCCAGACGTTTCCCGCTGCAGCATCGAAGCCAACGTCTGCCGGATTGGACAAAAACGGACCGTCGCCGGTTTCCCTGTCACTCACAATGCGGCGGTCTCCGCTCGCGATGTCGACGGCGATCGCGTTGTCCGCACGCCCGCCGGCAAACAATAGCTCCTGGCGTTCCGCATCGAACGCGGACCCTCTCAGACTTACCGGACCCAGATCCGGCCCCAAGCCTGCGGCAAAGGTGCCATCGCGCACCGGTAGGCGGTCGCCGGTGACGGGATCAACGCGCACAATTCCGTCAGCGCCCGCCGCACCTTCATCGATGAACCAGATCGCGTCATCGGTTTCACCGGTCAGCAATCCGCCGTTGTCCACGAACGATGGCCCTTCGCCGCGCACACCACTTTCCGAGAAGACACTGCGATCGCCACTTCCGATATCGACACGCATCAGGCGCGTTGCGGACGAGTTCGGACTGACCAGCACCAGCAAGTCGGCGCCATCATTGGCGAGCGCCAGGTCGTAGATGCGGAACAACGAATCGCCTTCGCCCCTAGGATCGACAGTGCCGGGATCGTTGTCCAGGTCGTCGTCCGATATCGTCAACACGTCGCCGGTATCAATAATGACTTCGACGATTGCGTTGGCGAAGTGTTCGTAAAACCAGGCGCGGTTGCTCGCAGGGTCGTAGGTAAACTCCCGTGACAGGCTCGATTCAATCAGGCTGACCAGCATCTCGTGGGCACCGGTTGCTGGATCGATCGCTTGCAACCCCTCGGATTGAAAAGCGATGTCATATCGCACGATCAGGCGATCACGCACGCTATCGAACTGCCAGTCATAAACGTGGCTTTCGAAAAAATCGGGCTGCATAGTGCGCTCGCCGCTTTCCACATCGATCGCCAGCAAGTCGTCGTTGTTGTTTTCCCGGGGCAGCGCCAGCAGGCGAGCGCGCTCCGCATCCCAGAGCACTTTTCTTACCGGCTCGAAAGGTACGCCGCTGCCATGCTGCGCATCGGCAAGAGTCCGCCACTCGCCGCTCTCTACCTCCAACACCACGATACGGCCATCGTAGGAGACGGCGAACAGGCGCCGTGCGTCCGCGTCCCACGCGATATCGATGAAGGCATCCGGCAGGAAGGCCGCATTCTGTACTTCGGCTTCTGCGCTTTTCTCGTTGCCCGCGGCATCACGGGCAAGCACTTCGATCCGGTTCGCGCCGCTTTCCAACGGCACGCGCAGCGACCAGTTCGCAAAAGCGTCGTTCGTTTCTGCCAGCACGCCGTTCAGCCTCACTGCGGTGACGGCGACGTTGTCCGTGGCGTGTCCGCGCACGATCAGCGTGGCGGCTGCTTCGGTGATGACTCGGCTGGCCGGAAACACGATTTCGACGCCTGGCGGTGTGGCGTCCGCAGGCGGGTTGCTGACATCAGGCGGGTTGTTGCCGCCGGGATTGCCAGGATCATCAGGACCGCTGCTCGAACCGCCACAGGCAGCCAGCGACAGGAAAAACACCAACAACAGGAAACGGAATATGAATGTGCGAGTCGGCGGGCGCATGACTGCCTCCCTGGCAAATGATTGAAAGGAACAAACGATGCGTACCTTCCACATCGCGTTTCGACATGACAATCAGGATTTGCCTATACTCGGGACCGCTTGAAACCAAAGGTTTCATTTTGATCTGTGAACCGCAGGTTTCCTGGCTTTCCAATTCAACATCGCTTCACCGGGGATTTTCGATCAATGAAATAACAAGGGGAGACTGACGATGCTCGTCGAATATGGCTTGTGGATTACGCTGGGGTGCGCGGTGCTCGCACTGCTTTACGGGGTCTGGTCGG
>DASVDI010000042.1:0-41305 GCA_036381175.1 Gammaproteobacteria bacterium | reverse complement strand
AACAGCTCCGCGAGATGCTGGCGAAGGCCTGATATCGCTTTCCGTTTTTCGCTGCCTTTTCCACCACAACAAATAAAAAGAACCCCGCTGATCGCGGGGTTCTTGTTTTACCGAGTTCTCAAGTTGTTTTGACACAGCCTGGAGAGCGGGGCTTTCTTTATTCAGTCCCGTCCTGCATCCTGCATTTCGCGCATAACGCGGGTTGAAGCATGACTCAAGAATTGAATTCTGAAGAACAATCGATTCATGATCGCGCAGTTGAGTATGCGCGTGCCAACAAGAAGCGGATCGCAAAAGAACTGAGCAATCCGGAAAGGTTTCCACCGGAAGATAATCCTGTTTCTGTTTTCATGGCAGGCTCCCCTGGCGCCGGCAAGACGGAAGCCTCAAAAGCACTCATCGACAAGTACACGGACGGAGTCTCCGTGCTTCGCATTGATGCCGACGAACTCCGGGAGCTTTTCGAGGAGTACGCGGGAGGAAACTCACACCTCTTCCAAGGCGGCACTTCGATTCTCGTAGACAAGATCCACGATACGGCACTGGACCATAAACAAAGCTTTCTTCTCGACGGAACACTAACGGACTACAAACGTGCCGAGAGAAACATAGAGCGGTCGCTAAAACGCGACCGGCTGGTTCAGATTCTTTACGTGTACCAGGAACCTGGGCTTGCATGGGATTTTGTGCAGGCGCGCGAAACCGAAGAAGGCCGCCGAATCCTTCTCGAGGACTTCATACATCAATACTTCGCCGCTCGAAACGTCGTTAATCGGCTCAAAGACAGATTCAGCGGAAACATCAAGGTAGATCTGCTCATCAAGAATCACGACGGGTCCGACAGGCTCTACAAAGCCAATATCGACAAAATTGACAACCACGTACCGGAAAAATACACTCCCGCGTCCCTTGCCAAACTGCTGGACCCGAGCTAGGTTTTAGCCATGCTTTCACCTTTCAAAAAACGCACTCTCAAATCCACGCCTTTCTCCGACTTTATCCGTAACGCGAAGTCGGACGAAAAGAAGCGTGTTTATCGCGACGTGCTGGAAAAGGCGTCTGAAAGCCAGCGACAAGTCGTTGAGCGCGCGCGAGCCGTGCGAAAAACAAAGTAAGACTTCTGAATGCATGAGAAAGGCCCGCCTCGGCGGGCCTTTTTTGTTGCGGCTTTCTATCGAAATCCAAGGGCATCCGGATAGAGAAAAACGAGGAAAAGCGTAGATTTATCAATGCCTTTCGAGACACGGGGCGTTGCAACCCCTTGGAGTTCAGAAGATCAGTTCCATGTCGGGTGAGGGTGAATACAAGACCCTCATGGGAATAAGCCCGCCGGTACTCCATCGGTTGCAAATCACCCGACACCCGACTCGTTTGCAGACACTGGAGTATTAAAATGAATAAGAAGGAACCGACCTACCACGTCCCCAAAGGCTTCCACCCCTTCACCTGCATGGACACCATTCGCGGTCTCACCGACGCCATCCACCACTACATGACCGAAGGCCCTGGAACCGAACGTAAACCCAGCCGCGCAGACCAAGGCGGACTCGTCGCGCTCATCGACCAGCTCCAGCATCACGTTCACCAACTCCACGCCTGGCTCATCGAAATCGAAAACTCGACATCCCTCGAGCTACCGATTTCGGACGCTGACTTCGAAGCGCTGCAGTTGAAATACACCGGCAAGAACGAAATCAAAGAACCACCACCGCCGCTCTACGGCGTTCGATAACAGCATCCCATCAGAACGATGAAGCCCCGCGAGAGCGGGGCTTCTTCTTGATCGACGTTTATCCTTCACACCACAACTCGTCATCCGCGCGAATCGCCGCGATTGTTGACTCAGCTCGGGGCCGCGTATCCGCCCTCACTCCCATCCCCATCTGCTCGCTTTCTGCCCAAATAAGGTACTTAGCTGCGGCCTCTTCGCCTTCATTACTACGCACCATCGCGGCAACTTTAAGTAAGTAGCCGTCATATTCATCTGCGGCGTTACTAGTCTCCCAACTGCCATCGATATCACCTAGGCCAATAGGGTCCCAATGTCGCCAACCGATATCACGCAGGCGTGAAAGCCTAACCTTAGGACGCTTCGTCATAACTAATCCTGAGCAATTCCTTCACTGACGAACCCAAATAACAGGTTCACTCAATATCACTTTCCGCCTTGCGCCTAAATAGATTCAAAGCGCAAGATTTGACCCTAAACGCTCATTCGTCCAGCAGCACCTCGTTACGCACCGTTTCCGAGGAAGGTGTGCCGGGCTCGACCGCGAATTGCTCACGTTCAACGAGGCCAGGACATGTCGCCGCCGGAGGCGCGTCATCGGTACTGCTAGCACCCGCGTGAACCACACAAGGCAGGAACGCAGCAACAAACGCTCCTCGCAAGAAGAGTCGCAAACTCATGGTCATCTGAAGCACCCCCAAAAATAGAAAATCGCTTCCGGTACCACCGGCGCGAAGTGCTCCAGCTATGAAGGAAGATCGCCGCCTTTGAAGGCGGTCTCGTTGTGGGGAGCCAAGCCCCAAAAAAAGTATAGCCGTCAAGAAGGGTTGAGCAACCCAAAGTTCAGAAGGATTTCAGGGTCAGGACCAACGAACCAAACCGATCAAGGTGGCCTCGTCGCACTCATCGATCAACTCCAGCACCACGTTCACCAACTCCACGCCTGGCTCATCGAAATCGAAAACTCGACATCGCTCGAACTCCCGATTTCGGATGCTGACTTCGAAGCGCTGCAATTGAAGTACACCGGCAAGAACGAAATCAAAGAGCCGCCACCGCCGCTCTACGGCGTTCGATAACAACATTCACTTCAAAAAGAAGAAGCCCCGCGAGAGCGGGGTTTTCTTTTGATCCGCGATGTTTAAACGTGAGACCTGACCCTCGATCCCTCATTGTATCGAGAGTGACGGCATTTACAATTTCGAGTTCGCCAACAAGTCTGTCCAACTCTTTTACGCCCACCTCGTCAGGATGGTTCGAGACAATTGCTTCAATCTCCGCTACCAGCCTGCCCAATGAACGCCTACCTTCCTTGAACGCTTCCAATTCTGATGCAAGTATTTCGAGCAAATTTATATACGACACTATTCGTCCCTCGGAATACGAAAGAGAAAGGGATCCTGAGTTGATTCCAAGGATGAAAGCACAGAAATGCAGCCCGGTCTGTCCTCGATCCCTGTCGCCCTTTAGAGTTCTCTTATGTACATAAAAACAGTATCTGGCAGAAGAAGTAAATTCGCAGAGGTTTTATCAACACGAGAAAAGCCGGGAAGATGACCGCCAAAACCGCAGCCTTCATGGGCTTTCTGAGCGGGGCTAACGAGCTCGCCAGAACATAAAAGAAGGAGAACAGCAGGGCTTGTTCGATCAAGGCAAAAGGAACGCTTTGATCAGACCGTAGCGACAAAAACACAACAACAGTTTCATAAACAACCAGAAGAGCAATCAACAAATAGCGCTTGTTGTAGGCTACTGAAAATCCGCCGATAACTCCTACGAGAGCGGTAATCAGAAACACAAGACGAATAAGATCGGGTCCGCTCAAAATATTGACCTCTATGGGATAGGGAGTGGCTTGTGGTACCCAGGTGCATTTCCTTCAACCGGAATAACAGGTGGCGTTTGCACACCAGACTCCTGAAGCACTCCAGTCGTCGCTGAATTACTGTTGTACTCCTCACTGTTCGAATCTGGAAACGCGTCATACTCCTTGTTGTCGGGCGCACTTTCGCCGGCACCTATAAGACTTGAAATCCATTCGTCTTCGCTCAATGCGGTGTCAGGCATCTCGACTTCCTGTTGGTTTTCGTCTGGATGATCGTAGGAATCCCATGAAGTATCGGTTGGGCGATTGAAATCAACTTGCAGGTTACCGTCACTGTTGGGGCCACCGCCGATAGTCAACGTAAGCTTCCCATCCGGTCCAGTCCTAAAAAGTGGATTGCTTTTGTACGCATCTTGATTTTTAGGAACGATCTTTACGAACGTATGAACCTTTCCCGTTCTGATATTCGTATTGCCGATTTCCACCGTATGCCAAGCTACGTACACCTCTCTTCCGTCTGGGTCGATGTAAAGATATGGATTCCCATTCGCATACCAATAGCGATTGAACTGTTGTGGCTTGTCCGGACTAAACATCACCGGATCAACAGACAAGAACCTTCCAATTTGCGGATCGTAGTAACGGGCCTGCATATAGACGAGACCGGTATCTGCATCAGTGCGATGACCGGTGAAGCCTGGCCCATCTGGATCCGCTTGTTGATAGCTTTCCCCGTAAGGCGTGTAACTCTGCCGCCAGATAACGACGCCGGTGCTGTCGGTTTTTGCAACGGGATTGCCGAGGTGGTCAGTGTGTACATAACGGGTGATCTTGCCAGCGTGTGCCGGTACGGCGATGAACAGGAAACTCAGGCTTATCAGTAATGCGAGCAGACATTTACTGCCTGCTCGCGTTGTTCCTGAACCCAGGGCGTAGCGCGCAACGTGATCCTTCATGAGCAATCCCCTATGAATACTTTTTCTTGGCGAATACTACCCAAAGTTCGAATCCACTCACCAGCGTTTGTACAAACAAAAACCAGGAAGCAATCGATGCTCGGATCGCAATTTCAGGGTCATCCGGATAGAGAAAAACGAGGAAAAGCGTAGATTTATCAATGCCTTTCGAGGCACAGGGCGTGCGACCCCTGTTGGTAAATCGGCTACGCCGGGGGCGGGCGAATACAAGACCCGAAAGGGAAATAAGCCCGCCGTTATCCAACACGGTCGCAAGCGCCCGGCACCTTTACTCATATATATGCGATCAGTTGGAGAACATCATGAATAAGAAGAACAACGACACCTATCACGTCCCCGAAGGCTTCCACCCCTTCACCTGCATGGACACCATCCGCGGTCTCACCGACGCCATCCACCACTACATGACCGAAGGCGCTGGTACGCAACTCCATCCCAGCCGCGCCGACCAAGGCGGACTCGTCGCGCTCATCGACCAGCTTCAGCACCACGTTCACCAGCTCCACGCCTGGCTCATCGAAATCGAAAACTCGACATCACTCGAACTGCCGATTTCGGATGCCGACTTCGAAGCGCTACAGTTGAAGTACACCGGCAAGAACGAAATCAAAGAACCACCACCGCCGCTCTACGGCGTTCGATAACAACTATCACGCTAGAACGACAAAGCCCCGCGAGAGCGGGGCTTTGATTCCAGTCTATGCAATGCGAATGACGTGGCCCTAGATCTTCTTGTCCAGCTGAACCTTGGGCCAGTTTCTCTGCAACATATGATTCTCCAACGCAGATGCGGCAAACCATCCCACACCCGCTGGCAACGTCCACAGCACTATTAACGCTCCGATCGATTGAACATCCGGCGCAAGTGAAACAAATACAGCTAAAAGAATATTGAAAATGACAATCAACGAAGCATTACCGTGTTCGCGAAGATGCCGATATGACTCAACGAAGTCCGATACTTCAATTGACGAATTGTTGTTCGCTCTTCTCTGAGACAGAAAAGTATAAAATTTCTGCCAAGTTGCCATCGATTGGGAAGACCAGAAGAGCCGTAGGAGGCCTGCAACTTGCATTGCTATAACAACCAACAGTAGAAGCCAAGCCATCACGCGATCAAGATGAACACCTTGGGAAGGTACAAACGAGAAACAGATAAACGTGGTTATGGCGATTCCTAGAGCGGCAGTTATTGAGATAGGCACAGCTAAATTTAGGCTAACCTTTTTTTCGCTCGCATCTTGCGCGTCTTCGTCAGCGTGGAACCACTTGTTTGCCAACAGAAAAGTTCTTAGCAAATGAAGAACATAGATTGGCGCACTAGCAATGTAAGAGAACGTAAATCCGATGCCTATCACTAAAACTAGCATCACGAACTCGATGCCTTCGCTTGGACTTTCTCCAAGGGCTTTGGCAAAAAGATTTTTAAGCTGCGACGCTCCTTCGACATTCAAGCTCATTAACACTGCAATACTTACAGTCCCGACAAACGTACCGCCGATGTACCTGACAAGGTAGTTCTCCCAGAACCGTCCGCGTCCGCCATCATTTTTGCCCTGCGCTTTGCCGTCTGAGCTGACTTTTTCAACGACGGTATCGAGCGACTTCCGCAGTTTCTCAAGCTCTTCGCGAAGGCGGGCTTCGTTTTCTGGCCTTAATGAGATATCCGGCCACCGCCTGTACAACAACTCGTCTATGCGAGCTTCGATCTGACCGATACGTCTAAACAGTTCGTCGCGCCAATCCATGTCGGCCCTCCCATAGAAGACTGAAGTGCAGCCTCAACTTGCCATGGGCAAACGTCGCCGTTAGCGGCTGGGCTTTCTCAGCTATCGAAGTCGTTGTGCGATTAATCGATCGCCAAACTCACAAACTCTTGAACTCTCTCAAGCAACTGGGCATGTTCAGGCTGTTGAAGCGCCGCAGAAACTTCTCCCCATTGATTTATCAGAATCGCTTGACGCAAAAAGGCCATCAGTCCTTGATTTAAATAAAAGGCACGACCTTCCGGTGCCATCAATACTGATTCAAGAAACCCGAGCCACACTGTGGAATTCGGGAAAGGAAGCAGCGTGTCAGAAACGAACTCAGCCACGAACCCCTGGTCAACATCGGTTGGTTCTAACAAACCAGAGTAAGAAAGAAGGGTAATTCGCAATGTCTCCGCGTAATGCAGGACGATCGATTTGTTGCCAAAGTTATTTCTAAAAAGCTGGCTGGCGATGCGGATGCACTCTGTCGCCTCTTCGCGTGCCGCAGCGCGGGCAAGCGAAATGTCTCTTGCCCAAAGTAAATCTTGGTATCGGTACTTCTTAAATAACTTCGATGGCTTTAGGCTCGGTTGGTCATAACAGACTGCGTTGATTTGGGCATTATAAAAATGATCAATTTCCTCACGCTCCTTCGCCGATATAAGCAGCCTCTGCCCTTTCACTAGAGACTCCATTTTAACCGCATGAGTCAACGCTGAACTCACAATAAAATTCTTGGTTACATTCGGCGCCTCATGCCTCTCTTGGGAGAACACACCACCTCGCGCGATGCCGCCTCGTATCAACATCGCCGCGGGCGAGCGGTCTGTATAACGAAGCGCCTTTCTATAAAGAATGCACATGTAATTCGCGACTTCCTCAACCGCACTTCCTTGTACGAATAGAAAGTCGGAGAACAAAAATAGTTCTAGGTCTTGAAATCTCGTGTCCGCCTTTGTTCTCTGCGCCAAGTTATAGAAGTCGCTCAACAATTGAGTCGCGGCCGCGCGATCTTTCACGACAAGCTCGGAGAATCCCAGCAGATCCGAATAAGCAACAATTTTTCGCGGGTCGCTCAATAGTTTATCCCTCGGAATACAAAAGGCAGGTCAGCCGCTATCCCCGTCTTACCCCATGACCCAATCATCTCTAAGCATCGACGAATCAAACCAACGAGTGAAGCCCGCCACTTAGACTAAGCACCATTCGGCCGAATGAACTCATTTAGTAGCCACTCGGTGTGCGCTCTCACCATAGGTGGCGGAATAGCGTTACCGATCATTTCAGCAACTTTGTAACGACCTCTTACCAACGAAAACTTGTATCGAAGAGGAAAGCCCTGCAATAACGCAGCCTCTCGTAATGTGATAGCCCTGTCTTCCTCTGGGTGCAAGAAACGCCCTTTAGAGGGATTGATGCAACCGCTTGTAATTGTCGGGGCGACATCCGCCCACGCCATCCTTCCGTATATATCTCTGAATCCGTCCGTCTTCGAATGGCACTTGAGCGCAAATCGTTTTGGTAGGTCGCTCCTGCTTCCTCCATCTTTCGGAATCAGTTTAATTAACTCCGACACTTGTTTAGAACGCGCCGATAGATAGTTATGGAGGGGGTCTTGATAGTCAGCCCGCTGCAAAATCCTGAGCGCCCCACGAACTGTCTTTTTTCTCGCAGCAGGCTCGGGGAATCCCCGAAACTGTTTTCTCGTTGCTAACAGGATCAGCCGCTTTCTCCTTTGTGGGACGCCGTAATCCGCCGCGTCAACGATTTCTGTAGCAATCTTGTAACCAAGATTTTCAAGCTTACGAATGAAACTAGAAAACCGTCGAGTCTGCGCGAGACCCGGGACGTTTTCCATCATCACCACCTTCGGCCGAAACTCATCAACAAATCGAAAATAGTCGTTAATGAGTGCATTCCTTGGGTCATCAACGACATAAGAACCGTTATAGGTGGTCATCCGAGAAAAGCCTTGGCAAGGTGGACAACCAGCAAGAATAGTCAGCTCGCCTTTACGAACGCCGAGCTGTTCTCGCACCTCTTTTGCGTCGAGTTTACGTATATCACTGTTCCAGAGTTTCACGCCTTTGTGGTTCATCATGTATGTTTCGCCAGCGAGCTTGTCCAGCTCTACGGCACCAAGCACAGCCACGCCCGCCTGCTTTAACCCCGTAGTAAGTCCGCCACATCCGGAAAATAAATCGAGCGCAATGTATTTTTTCTTCTTATTCATGTCGTTCACTAGCTCAAGTTGAACGCAAGCACATAATTTTGATCTTCTCGAACCGGAAACCTCAGCTGCGGCCACCACGCAGCAACTTCACCTGGCTTGGAGGGTTCTTTCCGAAAGAGAAACAGTGCCGGCTTATCAGAAGGCACGCGTTTGTCTTCTTGGCTATCGTGAACGCCTTGGGTTTCACGACGTGGTTGAGCGAGCCGTCTTCCGCGGGAGACATAGATATACGCTTCATCTCCATTTAGAGTTTTTAGTTTTTCAAGCGCCGCGCGCAGCAAGTCACGTCGCCAAATTATCCCCCCATGTGATTCATCAGGGATGCAGGCCTCGACCACTTCGATCACGTCGTCAATGGAACATTGAATGTACTGTCCGTCTCGCACGTTCTCGACTTTCGCATCCACCATGCGAGTATTTGGCTCTACCGTAGGAGCAGATTTTGGGTATCTAGGGTTATACATGCGGCCCGCCACGTACAACCCTATCTCGTCGGGGTCGAGCACGTTGCGCCGCGTAGCTTGCAACGGAGATACTACGAAGAGGCCCTCTAGCTTGCTGTTCGGATACGTTTCGATCAAGCCTCTTAGCGCGCTCTCCATTTGATGAATCGATCGGAACCGATCTGCAAGTTCCTCTGGCAAGAACAATCTCGTGATCGACTGGTCCTTCTTCCTATAGCCATACATTCGAGCGTGTTGTAATACGGTATCCGCGTTTGGCCGCTTTGCATTTCGTCCATAGTAGCTGACGATGAGACGCTCTATAGTTACACCACGTCCAAGCTTGTTCCCACCGACGAAAATGTTGAACACCGAGTCGAGCGAAACCTCATCCTTGGTTGTTGCGTTTATTATTCGGATGTTGGCACCCCTGATATAAAAACGCAGACTCTCAACTACGTCATCAAACGACGGAAGGGTAGGCTCGGTTTCTTTGAGGTCCACGTAAGCTGATTGGAGCTCGTCCACTAACTTCCTATATGTGGAATCTGTCGCTGGCAATGACAGCTTTCTTATTACCTCTTCCTTGAATCGATCTATCAGGTCGACCACAAACTTGTGATCAAGTTTTTTTAGGCTGACATGGCACAGAAAGGCATACTTGGCTGTAGGGTCACGGGATACTCGCGCACTTGCGCCAACAAGATAGGTAAACAACGCGCTCCTCAGACCCTTGGGCACTTCAGATATCGGGGTCGGCTGCGAATCTCGGATTAGCGCCTCGATCTCCGACGCATTGACGTATCGAAGCAACGTTGAATCTTCGCCAAAGAAGACTTCACCTCCTACATAATTGGACCCAGGTTTCGACAATACCGTAAAAGACGGTCGATATCGGTGGTCGGGCGACTGCAGGAAGAGAGCCTGGGGCGTCGCTGTAACTTGGAGATACGTGTTTGTCGGGAAGAACGATCGAAAGTCGGATATCGCACGATTGATCGAGCTGATTTCAGCAGTCTTCTTACTTGCTTTCGTGTTTAGACTGGCGTGGTCCGCCTCGTCGTCAATAATCAAGGTCGACAGACCTTTCGCCCCGGATCGGCCGACAGATCTAAACGCATCCAACAGACTAGTGAGCTTGCTATTGTTTTTAGAACAGACAATGACAAAAGGTGTGGTTCTGATGTTTCGCTCAAACCGAGATGGGTCGATCCAATCATCCTTCCCAAGCACTGCGATCCCCGGCAGGCCCTCGCGGATTCTCGTCAACGTCTGATCATAGAGAAGAACAATATCGGACGTAAGAATAACGACGCAGTCAAAACTGTTATCAACGGCGAGCGCAGCCACTGCTGTAATTACACTAGTCTTGCCACTCTGAATTAGCCCGTACAGCAAACCGTCGCTTGGATGTTCAGGTGGGCCTCCGATGGGATCTACGCTTTGGGAGAGGACTTCCTTCGCTTTCTCCTTGATATGCGCAACGGCGGTGCTGTCCTGAATTTCACGCAAGAGAAAATCAAAAGCTACTTGTGAGTTACGGCCTTCAATGACTTGCATTCCCCCTCCTTAGAATATCTCTCGAATCCTGTTCAGCGGGACCTTCCGATTCAAGCTCCCTAGCTGTCCTGCCACCCCGTACGCGGTATTGTGTCTTCTCTTGCACGAAATCCAACCGCCGCTTTCGGGAACAAGCCTTTCAACTTCATCCCATTCTAAAGCACAGATTCCGTCACCTCCGCACACGAGAGCGATAACCACTATCGCTACCTGCTTGCGAAAATCGGTCAATACGCGAAGCTCGGACTCACTAAGCGTGAATCGCCAAGGCGACCGCGCCTTAGTGGTGTATTTAATAAGCAAGCAAGCCGACCGATCGATAAAGTAGAGGCCTTGCTCCTTTCTAAAGTGCCGCTCAGCTCCTGTATCGAGGATGCTTTGAATAACTGTGCCGTGGTAAAACGCCTGCTTATCCAGCATTTCGCATCAAACACAAGGGCCGATTATTGAGGTTGGTAATGACTGACTGAAAATTGCTTCGCAACGCAGTGCCCGCGGAAACCTGGGGCGCTCTCAATCGAAGCCACTGAGGCTGCACTCGGTTTTCGCGAGACAAGGCGCGGGTTGAATTTTGCGAGGGAGTTACCGCTCTGTGTAATGACCGAGCAAAATTCAAGCCGCAACGCCGTATCGCGGAAATCCGATGCAGTCTCAGCCGCATTTGGAGTCGCCGCAGGAAAGACATGTCATACACCCATCCATCATCACCACCGCCGCCGTGCTGCACTTCGCACACAATGTCGCGCCCGCCGGAAAGTCGGATTGCGTGAATGCATCTTTCTGCTTGTTCGCGGCTTCGAACTGCGCGCGCTTTTCCTCGATGAGTTTTTTCTGGTGTTCGTCGAGGCCTTCATCCTGGATCATGCCGATGGATTTCAGGTGTTCCTCGATGACGGTGCCGATCTCGGCGATGAGCGACGGCATGAACTTGCCGCCCGGCTTCCAGTAGCCGCCTCTAGGGTCGAACACGGCTTTGAGCTCTTCGACAAGGAAGGTGACGTCGCCGCCTTTTCTGAACACGGCGGAGATGATGCGCGTGAGCGCGACGATCCACTGGAAGTGATCCAGGTTTTTCGAGTTGATGAAGATCTCGAAGGGACGACGCTGCTCGTGGTCTGTGCCTTTGTTCAGCACCATGTCGTTGATGGTGATGTACATGGCGTGATCGGAGACCGGCGTTTTCACCTTGTAGGTGGAGCCGACGAGCATGTCCGGACGCTCGAGTTTCTCGTGCATCTGGATGACGTTGCCGATGGCTTCCTTGCGGGCCTTCTCGACTTTGGCGGCGGATTCCGCAGCTTTGTCTTCGGGCTTCACTACGGAGTAGTTTGAAATTTTCTTGTCGATCTTGATGGTCATGTTGCTTGCCTCTCGCCGCTGTTGCGGCGGTTTCCTTTTTCAATCGCGGTCGGAGACCGCTCCTACAGATTCGTTTGCGGGTTGGAGCCGTGCTTGCGATTCCTTCGCGGTCGGAGACCGCTCCTGCATAAGCGGTTGTCCAATGTTCGGTGCACCCGGATTCTCGCTGCGCTTCATCCGGGCTACGCCAACTTGCGTTTCCTTGTTTCGTTTTCGCGCGCAGGAGCGCGCTCCTACATTGCTTCGTTTTGAATCCTGTCAATCCTGACTGAAATCCTGTTAATCCTGTCCATTGCCTTTCGCCCTTCCATATCCCGGCGCCGCCCTTGATTTTTGAATGTGCGGACGACGCCGGGCCCCTCTGTCGCGATCCTCCCCTTTAAAGACGCGCGACCTCCTCAAAATCTTTTATCAGCCGGTCAGCGTGTGATGATGCGCCGGCTCCATATCTTTCTGTTCAAACCCATGGTGACGAGCATGCCGCCACCTTCACTCTTCAATATGTCTCTCGCAAAACGTTCCGCTTCCAGCAATGTGGCGTGAACGCTGCTTGGCCGAACCGCGGAATTCCGCTTGATTGCCCAGCTTCCGTCGGGACGCTGGTAAACCGTTCTGCCCTTTTGTTTGTGCATGTCGCTGAACCTCCCTTTGCCTTGAATGTCTCCAAGACCCCCTGGTTCCCTTGCGACCGGTCACTCGTGGGTGACCGTTGTTTTCTTTCAGCCCCGGATTTCGCTCGCGGTGCTCGCTTCATCCGGGCTACGTGTTCGCGGCTGAAGCCGCTCCTACATGACTTCGTTCAACAGGCCTGCACGACGCGATCAAAAGCGACCATAGAACCCTTCCTTCAACGCGTCGTATAAATTCGCGGCGGTGTGCATCTCGCCGTCGTACTCGATCTCCTCGTCACCCTTCGCCTCAACGACGGTTCCGTCTTCCAGCGTGAAGCGATACGTCGTGTTCTTCAGATCCGATTCCTTCACCAGCACGCCCTGGAACGCTTCCGGGTTGAAGCGGAAGGTGGTGCAGCCCTTGAGGCCTTGCTCGTAGGCGTAGAGGTAGATGTCCTTGAAATCCTCGAACTTGTAATCCGTCGGCACGTTCGCGGTCTTCGAGATGGACGAATCAATCCATTTCTGCGCGGCGGCCTGGATGTCCACGTGTTCTTTCGGGTGGATGGTCTCGGCGGTGATGAAATACTCGGGCAGCTTTTCTTCTGCATCTTCCGAATACGGCATGGCCTTTTCATTCACGAGCGCGCGGTACGCCAGCAGCTCGAAGCTGAACACATCAACCTTCTCTTTCGATTTCTTGCCTTCACGGATCACGTTGCGGAAGTAGTGATGCGCGAAGCTCGGCTCGATGCCGTTGGATGCGTTGTTCGCGAGGCTCAATGAGATGGTGCCCGTCGGCGCGATGGAGCTGTGGTGCGTGAAGCGTGCGCCTTTCTCGGCGAGCTTTTCGACCAGCTCCGGCGCGTGCTCGGCGACCTGCTGCATGTAGCGCGAATACTTTGCGTGCAAGATGCGGCCGGGAATCTTCTGGCCTTTCTTCCAGCCGTCCTTTTTCATCTCGGGACGCTTGCGAAGCATCTCATCGGTAACCTTGAACTCTTCAAGCATGATGGGTGCGGCACCCTTTTCCTCGGTGAGTTCCAGCGCTTCTTCCCAACCCGCGATGGCGAGCTCGCGCGAGACGCGCTCGGTGAATTCCACCGACGCCGCTTCGCCGTATTTCATGCGCAGCATGGTGATGGTGCTGCCGAGACCGAGAAAGCCCATGCCGTGGCGGCGCTTGGTCATGATCTCCTTGCGCTGCTGCTCGAGTGGCAGGCCGTTGATCTCGACGACGTTGTCCAGCATGCGCGTGAAAACCTTCACGACTTCCTTGAATTCGTCCCAATCAAAACGCGCTTTCTCCGTGAAGGGATCCCGCACGAACTTGGTGAGGTTCACGGAGCCGAGCAGGCAGGAGCCATACGGCGGAAGTGGCTGTTCGCCACACGGGTTGGTCGCGCGAATGTTTTCGCAGAACCAGTTGTTGTTCATCTCGTTGACCTTGTCGATCAACACGAAGCCCGGCTCCGCGTAATCGTAGGTCGAGGTCATGATCATGTCCCACACGCGGCGCGCGGGCAGGCGCTTGTAGACCTTGCACGCGACAAGGTTCGAGGCGTTGTGCACGTAGCCTTCCACCACCGGCCATTCGCGCCAGATGATTTCCTTCGGATCGGAAACGTCGATGCCGTCGACTTCGGCTTCATGCTCGGTGATCGGGAAGGCGAGCGGCCATTCGGCGTCAGCCTTCACGGCTTCGATGAATTCTTCCGTCACCAGCAAGGAAAGATTGAACTGGCGCAGGCGGCCGTCTTCGCGCTTGGCACGAATGAAATCCAGCGCATCCGGATGGCCGATGTCGAACGTACCCATCTGCGCGCCGCGGCGGCCACCGGCGGATGACACCGTGAAGCACATGCGGTCATAGATATCCATGAACGACAGCGGGCCGGAGGTGTACGCACCGGCGCCGGAGACGTAAGCGCCTTTCGGACGCAGCGTGGAAAATTCATAACCGATGCCACAACCGGCCTTCAGCGTGAGGCCCGCCTCGTGAACCTTGCCGAGAATGTCGTTCATCGAATCCGTAATCGTGCCGGAGACGGTGCAATTGATCGTGGAGGTGGCAGGCTTGTGTTCCTGCGCACCGGCATTCGAGGTGATGCGCCCGGCCGGGATCGCGCCGTTTCGAAGCGCCCACAGGAAACGCTCGTACCAGGTCTCGCGCAGCTCATCTTTCTCGACGTCAGCGAGCGCGCGCGCGACGCGCTTCCAGGTGTCGTCGACTTCGGCGTCAAGAATCGTTCCGTCCTTGGCCTTGAGGCGGTATTTCTTGTCCCAGATGTCTTCGGATGCAGGCTGCACGGGTATCTCGCGGACCGACTGTGGCGACGGTTTCAATACAGAACTCATACCGGGACTTTCCTCCATGTTCTTGGCAGTTCTTTTCATTCTTCTTGGAACCGAACGCTAAAGCGTCCCGCTCTCACGGATGAGGCCCGGCGGCGACGCCTGGGGCCCAGGTTTGAACAGCGAATAAAAACGACGGCTCGCCCGAGCGCTTCCTTTGCGAGCCTTCAACCATCCCTGTGACGTGTGTGACCAATCCGGGAAAAACCTGTGGATAAGCTGTGCCTTCCCGAACACAACATCTTGTGTTGCTGACTGTTAAGGCTAGTGTCGCGGCGGGGTGCTGTCAAGGAGAAAGCAAGGAAATTTTGTACGAATTTTCTTACATGAAAACAAGAAGTTAGCGAAACCACCTGAACAACAAGCTGATTATTTTTTTACCACTCAGTCCCACCGCCCGACACAAGATATAGTGCCACCGGAAGGCGCGCAAGCCCGCCATGGCCGTACGTAAATCCGGATACACCGCATCTTGGGCCTGTGTTTTGACGGCTCCTGCGCACATGTTTCCCGTCGAAAATCATCATGCTTCGCGAGCGGGAACGGAGCCGGCAAGGCTGTGGAAAACACGGCGCCTACCGCGGTTTCCCGGAAGGGAGAACGCTCTTGAATCATGACCCCACGCCCCCATCTCTGGGCCAACGACAAACCGGCGCTCCCTTTTCAACGGGAGAGCCACACTGAAACTGACGAGGTAAAAGACCATGGCATTGATGCGTTATCAGCCCGTGGCCAGCCGCTTCGGCGGATTGAGCCAGTTGCACAATGAAATCAACCGGCTGTTCGACAACCTGGGCGGGGCATCTGAAGAGGAAGGCACCGTCGCGGACTGGATGCCGGCCGTCGATGTGACGGAAGAAGAAAATCGTTATGTGCTGCACGCCGATGTGCCCGGCGTGAACGCAAAGGACATCGAGATCACGCTGGAAAACGGAATCCTGACCATTCGCGGTCGACGCGAAGCGACGCGCAACGAAGGCGCGCAGGGTTACCGGCGCGTGGAGCGGATGCATGGCTCGTTCTTCCGCCGCTTCACGCTTCCGGATACGGCAGACGCGGAGAAGATTTCCGCCCAATCGAAGAACGGGGTGCTGGAACTGGTGATTCCGAAACAGGAAAAGACCCAGCCGCGCCGCATTACCGTCAACGGCTGACGATGTTCCCTCCCCGAGCGATGCGCGGTCCGGTTCCCCCCGCCGGCCGTGCGTCGCGACGGGATTTTTTTTGCGCTGGACGACTGCGCGCAATTATGAAAAAGCCGTGAAAAAGCCGGCGTATCATCGTAAACCCCGAAACACCGGCGCCGCCCGTGTGTCATTTTAAGCAACCGTCGGCCGCACGCCGATGCAACGCGAACATTCCCATAAAGAAAGCAACCAAGAGAGCAACAACATGACGAACACACGAAACTGGCGCAGCATCATTGCACCGATTCCGGTCATGCTCGCGCTGTTGCTGATGAGCTTCCAGGCGAGCGGCGGAATTCCCGTGAGCGACGGCATGCCGACGCTGGCGCCGATCATTGATCGCGCCGAACCGGCGGTGGTGAACATTTCCACGCGCGGTCACGTCGAGATGCAGCAGCATCCCTTTTTCAATGATCCCTTCTTCCAGCGTTTTTTCGACATGCCCAACCAGCCGCGGCAACGGGAAACCACCAGCCTCGGTTCGGGCGTGATCATCAACGCGGAAGAAGGTTTGATCGTGACGAACAATCACGTCATCGACAACGCCGATGAAGTGACCGTCACGCTTTACGACAACCGCGAATTCAGCGCGGAGATTCTCGGCACCGATCCGCGCACGGATCTCGCGCTGTTGAAGATCGACGCGGACGACCTGGTCGAGCTGTCGCTGGCGGATTCCGAGAGGGTGCAGGTGGGCGATTTCGTGATCGCGATCGGCAACCCGTTCGGGCTCGCGCACACGGTTACCTCCGGCATCGTTTCCGCGAAAGGCCGCGGCAATCTGAACGCCGAGAATTACGAAAATTTCATCCAGACCGACGCGTCCATCAATCCCGGCAATTCCGGCGGCGCGCTGATCGACCTGCAGGGCCGGCTCGTTGGCATCAACACCGCCATCCTGTCACGCAGCGGCGGCAATATCGGCATCGGTTTCGCGATTCCTTCCAACATGCTGGAAGCTGTTGTCTCGCAGTTGCTCGAATACGGTGAAGTGAAACGCGGCGTGCTCGGCGTGCACGTGCAGAACGTGACCGGCGATCTCGCCCAGGCGTTCGGCCTGGAAGAAGATGACGGCGCGCTGGTGGCGAGCGTGCTGCCGGAGTCGTCCGCCGACAAGGCAGGCATCGAGGCCGGCGACGTGATCGTTGCGATCAACGGCGAGCCGATCGAGGACATGAGCGACCTGCGCAATGCCATCGGCCTGTTGCGCGTTGGCGAGGAACTCGACATCGAACTCGTGCGTGACGGCGAGCGCCTTGTCGTGACGACCGAGATCGGCGAGCCGGAAGTCAGCACGGCGGCCGCCGTACACCCGGCGCTGGAAGGCGCAACCTTCACCGAGATCGACGAGGAATCGCCGCTGTATGAAGAAGTGCAAGGCGTGATGGTCGGCAGTGTCCAGCGCGGCAGCCCGGCATCGCGCGCTGGCGGCATCGGCCTGCGCCCGGGCGACGTGATCACGTCCGTCAATCGCCAGCCGGTCGAATCCGTGGAAGAATTCCGCGAGATTGTCAGCAACACGCAAGGTGTACTGCTGTTCAAGCTTCGCCGCGGCGACAATTCGATCTTCCTTGCCGTGCAGTAACCGTGTCCGCCACCAGAAACGCCCCGCAACGCGGGGCGTTTTTTTTGTCAATTGACGAGCAACCTCACCCCGACGATCACCAGCAACACCGCGAAGCCCCGGCGCAGCAGGCGCTGGTCCACGCGGTGCGCAAGGCGTGCACCGAATTGCGCCGCGAGCAGCGCGGTGATGGAAATGCCGAGCACGGCTTGCCAGTGCACGTAGCCGATCACGCCCGGCAACGGCACCGGATCCGCGAACAGGAGATAGCCGCCGACGCCGACCGCCGCGACAACCACGGTGCAGACCGACGACGTCGCAACGACGTGCGCCGCGCGGTAGCCGCGTGAAAACAGCCACGGCACAACCATCACGCCACCGCCCACGCCCGCGAGTGCGGCGAGCGTTCCCATCGGGATTCCGATCCATGCCGAGTGGCGGCTGGGCGTACCCTGGAAATCGCGCGGTATCCGGAAAACCATCAACGCCGCCATGAGCAGAAGAAAGATGCCGAAGTAGCCCGCGAGCACGTTTGTCGGCAACAAGTCCGCGAGCGCCGCGCCCGCAAGACTGCCGATGGCGAGTCCCGGCGCAAGCAGGCGCACTTCCGCCCAGCGTATGCCGTCGAGCCGCGCGTGGGTGAGCGCCGCCATGCCGGAGTTGATGACGATGAATGCGAGCGAACTGCCGAGCGCGAGATGCATGGCATAGGGGGCTGCGACGGGATCGCCGCTGAACCAGAAATACAAGAGCGGCACGACGACAAGACCGCCACCGATACCCAGCAGGCCGGCAAGAAAACCGGCAGCAAGGCCGGCGACTGCAAACAGCAGAACGGTTGAAATCACGGTTTTTCCCGGCTACCGGCAACACCTGTGGCAGCAGTCAAGTACATAAATGATAGACCTGATGGCATTCCGTTCTTCACGGGGCCGACCATACGCGAACCCCGAATTCCGAGAGAGAGAGGAAACATCATGCGACAGATACTCATGACAGCGGTCTTGCTGGGCCTGCCACTTGCGGCCGCCGCGCAGGAAGAACCGCAAACCACGCAGACGCAATACGGCCAGGACCAGCAACAGGCGCAGGATACCCGAACGCAGCAGGACCAGCAGTCGCAGAGCCAGCAGCAGCAGGGCATGCAGGCGAGCACCGAGGCGGGCGCCGAGCCGGAGGTGGCGCGCGCGCAGTTCACCAGCAAGGTGGAGAATCGCGAGCCGGTTGACGAGGTCAGCCAGGAATTCCAGGCCGAACAGGAACCGTTGTACTTCTTCACGGAAGTGAAGAACGCCGCCGGCGAAACGATCACGCACCGCTGGATGCACAACGGGGAAGTCGTCGCCGAGGTGCCGTTGCAGGTGGGCAGCGATAGCTGGCGCACCTGGTCGAGCAAGGAATTCATTCCGGAGTGGGAAGGCGAATGGACGGTGGAAGTGGTCGACTCACAGGGCAACACGCTCGTGGAGGAATCGGTGACCGTTCAGACGCAGCAGATGCAGAACGTCGGTTATTCGCCGGATCAGGGCCAACAGGGTCAGCAACAGCAGGACCAGCAGCAGATGCAGGACCAGAGCGGCATGCAGTCGGAGCCGATCGAGTCAGAGCAGATAGACTATGAGCAATCCGGTCAGCAGTCCGAGGACATGCAACAGCAGTCCGACGATACGCAGATGCAGGACATGCAGACGCAGGAAGATCAGACCGAAATCGATTACGTGCCGCCGACCGAGGAAACGCAATCCGAGGATGGCACGCAGCAGCAGGAAGATGACAGCAGCATCGGCCAGGATTATTGAAACAGCGAAGCCACGGTCGAAAGCCAAACAAAAAAGCCGCGCGTCGCGCGGCTTTTTTTGTAGCCCGGATAGAAGCATGCGACAGCATGCTGAAATCCGGGATCATGCAAGGAGCGTCCCGGATTTCTCTCCCTGCGGTCGTTCTGTCCGGGCTACGCGCTTTCCCGCGTCGTCACTCGGCTGAACAAAGCCGTCATTCCCGCGCAGGCGGGACAAATCCGCCGGGAACGGATTTGAACAGCGTCTTCGACGCTGGTGCGAAGCGCGAAAACCATGGATGGTTTGCGTAATCCAGTTAAAGAATTTTTTGTAGTCCCCTGCTACTCGCCCATCCACACCGTCTTCGCGTTCACGAACTCATGCATGCCGTGATGTGAAAGCTCGCGTCCGTAACCGGAATCCTTGACGCCGCCGAATGGCAGGCGCGGATCGGATTTCACCATGCCATTCACGAACGCAGCACCACACTCCAGTTGAAGCGCGAAGTTCTCGCCGCGCTTTTCATCGCGGCTCCATACGCAACCGCCGAGGCCGAAGGTGACACCGTTCGCAACACGCAGCGCTTCGGCTTCATCCGCCACGCGAATGACAATGGCAACGGGGCCGAACAATTCCTCACGCCACGCGCGCATGCCCTCTTTTACATTGCCAAGAATCGACGCTTCGTAATACGCGCCGTTCGAAAGTTTTCCGTCGGTCGCCGGTTGGCAACCGAGCACCGCGCTCGCGCCCTTCTCGAGCGCATCCTGTACTTGCTCGTGCAGATCATCGCGCAAGCCGATGCGTGCCATCGGCGCGAGGTTTTCGCCCGCACGCAGTTGGGCAACCTGCGCGCGAAATTTTTCAAGGAATGCATCCGCAATGCTTTCAACGAGGATGAAACGTTTCGCAGCAATGCAGCTTTGTCCCGCGTTCTGGTAGCGCGCTTTCACGCCCCATTTCGCCGCGGCATCGAGATCGGCATCTTCCAGCACAACGAAAGGATCCGAGCCGCCGAGTTCAAGCAGGTTTTTTTTCAGCGCCCGCCCCGCTTGCGAGGCGACAGCGCGACCGGCCGGTTCGGACCCCGTCAGCGTTGCGGCATGCACGCGCGGATCGTTGATGATGCCCTCGACCTTTTCCGAACCGATCAGCAGGCTGCGGAACAGCCCGTCGGGAAAACCGGCTTCGCGAAAAACCTGCTCGATATTCAGCGCGCAGCCGGGAACGTTCGATGCATGTTTGAGCAGCGCGCCGTTGCCGGCGACAAGGGCGGGCGCTGCGAACCGGAACACTTGCCAGAACGGAAAATTCCATGGCATGACCGCGAGCACCACGCCGAGCGGCTGGTAGGCGACATACGATTTGCGCGCGTCGGTTTCAATGATCTCATCCGCAAGAAAGCGCGGGCCGTTTTCAGCGTAGTACTCGCAGGCCGTCGCGCATTTTTCCACTTCCGCCTGCGCTTCCCGCGCGAGCTTGCCCATCTCCTGGGTGATGATGAGCGCGAATTCATCGCGCTGCTGGCGCAACACCTGCCCCGCGCGATTCATCAGGTCGGCGCGTTCAGCGACCGGACGCTTCGCCCATTCGCGTTGCGCGGTGGCGGTTTTTTCCAGCGCCGCATCGAGTGCATCGTCTGAGAATTCTTCGTAAGTCTTGATCGTCTCGCCAGTGGCAGGATTGATACTTTGCAGAGCCATGACGACTCCTGTGCGCGTGAATGGGTGTTCACGATACCAAAGCAAGGCCGGCGGCTGAATGCGAGAAACCCAAGGGGAAAATCAAAAGAAACGGCAGGCAAAAAAAATCGAGCGGGCTGGCATCCATCGCCAATCCGCTCGAAATCGTCAAGGAGACTTCCGTGTCCGGCCGGCCTTCCGTGCCGGACCTGAACCGCGGCATTCCGGCAAGCGTCGTTGCCAAATTCCCACGGTCGGATTATGGAAACTGAATTGGAGACGACGAACCATCAGGAACGTTCCGTGTTTCACCGGTTTTTTAACCTTGCATGTCGTGGTTTTCGTACGCTGACCGTTCGCGCTCACTTCGGTCGTCGCGGCGCGTGTGGCACAATCGCCCCATGTTCATGTTCGATCCCTACACACGTCCGCCACCTTCCGCACACCGGATAACGATCCTCGGCGGCACCGGTTTCGTGGGTCACCAGCTTGTGAATCGCCTTTCGGAAGACGGTCATCGCATCAAGGTGCTGTCTCGAAACCGCGAGGCACACCGCGACATGCTGGTGGATCCGAACGTCGAGGTTGTTACCGCGAACGTGTACAACCCGCAGGCGCTGGAGCGGCATTTCGAGGACGTCGAGGCCGTGATCAATCTCGTCGGCATCCTCAACGAGAAAGGTCACAGCGGCAAAGGCTTCCAGCGCACGCATGTGGAACTCACGCGCATGGCGGCGAATGCCGCCAGGAAAACGGGTGTTCGGCGTTTCATGCAGATGAGCGCGCTGGGCGCGGCAATCGACAGCGCCAGCCATTACCAGCGCACGAAAGCCGAAGCGGAAAAACTGCTGCTCGATGCGAAGGAACTGGACGTCACTGTTTTCCGGCCCTCGACCATGTTCGGCGAGCACGACACCTTCATCAATCGTTTCGCGAAGCTCCTCGGCCAGGTGCCGATCGGGTTCCCGCTCGCCTGCGCGAATGCGAAATTCGCGCCGGTCTACGTGAAGGATGTCGCCGAAGCTTTCGCGCGCGCGCTCGACAATCCGCAAAGCTTCGGCAAGACCTACGAGCTGTGCGGACCGGACGTGCTCAGCCTGCAGGAAATCGTCGAGTACGTGCGCGATCTGCAGCAACGGCGAAAACCGGTTCTGCCGCTGCCGGATTTTCTTTCGAAAGCGCAGGCGCAGGTGTTCGAGTTCGTTCCCGGCAAACCTTTCTCGCTGGATAACTATCGCAGCATGCAGCGCGATAACGTCTGTGGCGGCGAAAACGGATTGCATGAATTCGGCATTCATCCCACGGGCATGGATGCGATCGTTCCTTATTACCTCACGACTCGCCGCTCACGTATCCTGGACAAATTCCGCCGCCGCTCCGGCGGTTTTCCGCGGCCATAATGCACGTGGCCGCGCTGCGTTTTCCTTCCGATGTGCGCATCTATGCCGTGGGCGGCGCGGTGCGCGATGAACTGCTCGGCATCACACCGCACGAACGCGACTGGCTTGTCGTCGGCGCAACGCCGGAATTGATGACCGAACGCGGCTTCACACCGGTCGGCAAGGATTTTCCGGTGTTCCTGCATCCGGAAACGAAAGAGGAATACGCGCTCGCACGACGCGAACGCAAGAGCGGCCACGGTTACCACGGTTTCACGTTTTACGCCGCGCCCGACGTCACCATCGAACAGGATCTTGAACGCCGCGATCTCACCATCAACGCCATCGCGCGCGATGCGAATGGCGATCTGATCGATCCATTCAACGGTGCAGCCGACATCGACGCGCGCATCCTGCGGCACGTCTCGTCCGCCTTCGCTGAAGACCCGCTGCGCGTGTTGCGGGTCGCGAAATTCGCCGCGCGTTTCCATCATCTCGGTTTCCGGATCGCCGCCGAAACGCTGGCGCTGATGCGCGAAATGTCTGCCGGCGATGAACTGGATCATCTTGTTGCTGAAAGGGTCTGGCAGGAAACGCGCGCCGCGCTCGAGAGTGCCGAGCCACGCGTGTATTTCTCGGTACTCAGGGAATGCGGCGCGCTCAAAATCCTGTTCCCGGAAATCGATCAGCTATTCGGCGTGCCGCAGCCGCCGAAATGGCATCCGGAAGTCGACACCGGCGTGCACACGCTGCTGGTACTTGACCAGGTCTCGCGCATGACCGATTCGCTGCCGGCGAGATTCGCGGCACTTGTGCACGATCTCGGCAAGGGCACGACGCCGAAAGACGTGCTTCCGAGCCACCACGGGCATGAGCAGCGCGGCGTAAAACTGATTGCGCAGTTGTGCGAACGCCTGCGCGTGCCGAACGATTGCCGGCAACTGGCCGAGCACGTTTCGCGTTTTCACACGCACGTGCATCGCGCGGAGGAACTGAAAGGGTCAACGATGCTGGAAGTGCTGGAAAAAACGCGCGCGCTTCAGCAACCGGAACGTTTCGAGGATTTTCTCATCGCCTGCGAAGCGGATGCGCGCGGCCGCACGGGTCTGGAAAATCGTCCTTATCCGCAGGCGGATCTGTTTCGCCGTGCGCTGGCGGCAGCGAGAAGTGTTCGCAGTGAAGATGTGAACACCGAAGGCAAGACGGGCCCCGCTGTCGGGGAAGCGATCCGCAAGGCGCGGATCGCTGCCATCAAAGAGGAATGCGGCAAGTAGATCTGGCGACCGTCACAAGTAAAGAACCAGCAGCACCGCACCCAGCAACAGGCGATAAATCACGAACGGCAACATGCCGATCTTCGGCAACCATTTCAGGAAGAAGTGGATGCAGACATACGCGGCGATGAACGCCAGCAAGGCGCCGAGGCCCAGCGTTTCCCAGTCGGCGGGAGCCGGCGACTGCATGATTTCCCAGGTTTCAAGCATTCCAGCCAGCGCGGTCACCGGAATGGAAAGCAGGAACGAGAAGCGCGCAGCGGCAACGCGATTCAAACCCATGAACAACCCCGCTGTCATCGTGATTCCCGAACGCGACGTACCCGGAATCAACGCAATCGCCTGCGCCGCACCGACGACCAGCACATCCTTCCAGGTAATGGATTCTTCATTGCGCGCGCCGCGCATGTGGTCCGCGGCCCACAGTGCCAGGCCGAAGATGATCGTCGTTGCCGCGATCACCAGCGGCCCGCGCAATGAATCCTCGATGACCGATTCGAACGCGAGCCCTGCAAGGCCGACAGGAATCGTGCCGAACAGCACCGCCCAGGCAAGACGGCCGTCCTGATCGAGCCCCTTTCCGGAAACGCTGCGCAACCAGCCGGAAAACAGTTCTGCAATCTGACCGCGAAAATACAGAATGATGGCCGCGAGCGTGCCAACGTGCACGGCGACGTCGAATTCCAGCCCCTGGTCGGGCCAGCCGGTGAGCACGGGGACGAGGATCAGGTGCGCGGAACTGGAAATGGGCAGGAATTCGGTGAGTCCCTGCAACAGCGCGAGCACGGCGGTCTGAATGAAACCCAACGTCGTCTCCTTGAATCCGTAAATAAATGAGCTTGTTATAAAGCCGGTGAAAGATCTTTCAGGCTGAAACCGCTCACCAGGCCTTCCAGCCCGCGACTCAAGCCCATCACCTTGAAACGGTCACCCATTTCGCCGGGCATGGTCAATTTCTGCACTTCCTGCGAAATCCTGAGGCTGCGTACCGTGTCGCCGGGATCGATCTCTGGAAGTATTTCGTACAGCCCGCTGCCGAGCAGGAACTGCGCCTGCGTGGTGTAGCCATGGAGTTCAAGGCCGCAATCAATGCCCGCGGCAGCGACGGCCGTGAAATCAACGAAAGCGGTGATGTCCTGCAGGCCCGGATACACGAAAGGATCCGCGTGCGCGCGATGCCGGTAATGGCACATCAAGGTGCCGGTATTGCGTTCGGGCAGATAATACTCGCGGCGCGGATAGCCGTAATCAATGAAAAGCATCAAACCCGCATCAAGCGCATCCGAGAGCGTGCCGATGAACGCCGGCAGGCGGCGACAGAATTCGGAAACGTAGGGTGGTGAAACGGGATGTTCGGCGAGTGCCTCGCGCAATTCGTTCGCAAAATACTTGCGGGCGGGACGCCATGCCGTCTCGAAGCGCGCCCCGTTCCAGATGACGGTCTGCTCGGAAAATCCTGTGGCATCGACCCGAAAGCGTGCAACCGGCAAGGCATCGAGCACTTCATTGGCGAGTATCACGCCGCGCAACGATGCAGGCGGCGCATCGAGCCATTCCACCGTATCCAGCAAATGCGCCGCTTTCGCCTGCAGCGTTTCGCGTTGGCGTGCGCGCAGGTCCGCGCTGACTTCGAGGATGAAATATTTTTCCGGCAACGCGCCGAGCGCATCAAGTTCAATGAGCAAATCCGCGGCCATCGCACCGGAACCGGCGCCGACTTCGAGGATGGAGCCGCCACCGAGTTCCGCGAAGACTTCACGGCATTGCCGCGCAAGGCAGCGTGCGAACAAGGGCGAGACTTCCGGTGATGTCACGAAATCGCCGGCCTCGCCGAATTTGCGCGCGCCTGCCGTGTAGTAACCGAGACCGGGCGCGTACAGGGCGAGGTCCATGTAACGCTCGAATGAAATCGAACCGCCCGCGGCGGCAATGCGCTGACGAATGATTTCGACCAGCCGCGCGCTGTGCGCGATGGCATCCGCACCCGGTTCTGGCCAATCCTGTTCCTGCATTCGCATCCTCCCCGCGAAAGCGCCGATTATACATTTCTCGTTTACTGGCAGGTCTTCATGCTTTTATGCACCATTGCCAACGTTGACGAGAATCACTGGAGCGTTCATGCCTGACTCACAACCCGCAGCACTCGTAACCGGCGCTGCACGTCGCATTGGCGCCGCTATCGCCGAGGCGCTGCACGCGGCGAATTATCGCGTCGTCATTCATTGCCGGAACTCGCGTGCGGATGCCGACGCGCTCGCGGCGCGTTTGAACGCGCGGCGCGTGAACAGCGCTGCGGTCATCGCCGCCGACCTTCTGATCGATGGCGAGCCGGAAAGACTCATCAAGGATGCGCACAAGACGTTCGGCCGGCTGGATTTACTGGTCAACAACGCATCGAGTTTTTATGCGACGGAAATCGGCAAGACGACACGCGCGCAATGGAACGATCTCATCGGCAGCAATCTTGAAGCGCCTTTCTTTCTCTGCCAGGCGGCAGCGTCGGTGATGACGAACGGCGCGATCGTGAATCTCATCGACATTCATGGCGAACGCCCGCTCGCGAACCACGCCGTTTACTCCACCGCGAAAGCCGGCCTGCACATGCTCACGCGTGCGCTCGCGAAAGACCTTGCACCACGCGTGCGCGTCAACGGCATTTCACCCGGCGCGATACTCTGGCCACAAGCGGAAATGAATGACGCGGAAAAGGAAAAAATCATTGCGGGCACGCCGCTCGCGCGAATCGGAACGCCACGCGATATTGCCGATGCGCTGTTGTTTCTCGCGCGAAGCGATTTCATCACGGGACAGGTAATCGCCGTGGATGGCGGGCGCAGTCTTTGATGAAATAAAAAAGCCGAGCTTCCGCCCGGCCTTTTCTTTCGACCTTCAACTTCCAGATTTAGCCTTCCTAGCGCGCCCCACCTGTCAGCAGATCCCAGCCGTCACGAATGAAGGGATCGCCTTCAGGTTGCAGCGACATTCGCTTCGCCTGCGCATATCGTGCCTTTGCGGCCACGGCAGTGTTGCAGCTGCCGTTTTCAAGATAGTAAAGCGCACTCGCCAACGACTCCTCGTCCGTGCTGCCGAGCTGATCCAGGACGTCGTCATCCGCCGGGCAATCGGGAACGAAGCCGGTGTAGTACTCGCCAACGCCTTCGGCGTTCACCACCTTGAATGTCACGCCACGCAGAATGTCCTCGGTGCAATCGGTGTTCAGAAGATCGAAATTCAGTCGGCTCTGCCCCACAGGTTTTCCGTAGCTCGTCGAACCGACCGTCGTGACATTGATGAACGGATCGAGGCCGTTGATGATCATCTCGCTGGCTGAAGCGGTGTTGTCCGTTGTGATGACAACCATGTCCGTCACGTCAACCGAGTTGGTCAGCAACTCAAGAAGGTACGCCTCGTTTTCGGATTGGTAGCGATCATTGAACTCAAGCTCCGCAACGATCTCGCCTTCATAATCGATACCGCCGATCAGGCTGCCGAGATGCTGGGCCACGGACACCAGTCCGCCGCCGTTGTAACGCAGATCAAGCACCAGCTGCGTATCGCCTGCCGCTTTCATTTGTGCGAAGGCTTCATCCAGCGCGTCGAATGCGGGATCCACGAAGCTGCGGAAGAAGATATACGTTGTGTCGCCCTCAGCACCAAGGTCGGTTTGCACGTGCGCGACGATGGGGGTTTCCACTTCGGCCTTCTCAATCGTGTAGGTGTCGGTGGTGGTGTCGGGATGCCGAATCCCGAAAGTTACCGCATACCCTTCTTCATCGGGTCCGAGCGATTCGTTGAACTGATCGACGGTCATCGTGGAAACGTCCCTGCCGTTCACCGAAATGATTTCGTCACCACGGCGCATCCCCGCATCATGCGCAGGACCCTCTTCGAAGGATTCCTTCAGGAAGATGCGTCCATCCAGATCGATGCCCATACTGAACCCGAAACCGACGTAGGCAGCGTTGCTGAGGAACGCTTCCTCTGCCGCGACCGTGGTGAGATAGGAATAGACGTGACCGCGGCTCTTCTCCGGCAGGATCAGCGTGTCGAGGAGATCGTGCATGTCCGCGTAGTTGGCCGGATCGACGTCGGGCACTTCGTCGTACCAGTAGTACACGTCATGCATCAGCGTGTTCACGACCTGCTTTTTATCGGTGACAGTGCAGGCAACGCCGCTGTCATCACCGCCGCAACCGGTGAGGATCAACCCCAACACGAGCAGTCCTGCCTTCAGAAACATTCCAGCCACACTTCTCACTTAGGTCACTCCCCGATGATATTTCAGATGACGAACATTGTTCGTTTTACGATTCCAAGTCTGCGTTGAAATCCACACGCTCGCAACGCTGGCCCCGAAAATTCTGCAAACGCAACAATTCGGAAATGTTTTTTCCGGTTTGCGGATGAGGGAAATCACCTGCGATATCGGCGAGCGGACGCAGCATGAATGCGTATTGCGTGATTTCGCGACGCGGCACGCGAATTCCGTCCGCATCGATAACGGCATCGCCGTACAGCAACAGATCAAGATCGAGCGTGCGCGGCGCAAAGCGCGGTGAGTTGCGGTCACGTCCTGCGGCCGACTCGATGACATCGAGCGCGGCATCAACACGTTCGATCGATTCATCCGTACGAAAGCCGACAGCAAGATTCAGGAAATCATCGCCGTCGAAACCGACGGCGGCGGTGCGATAGACGGGCGAAACCGCAAGACTACCGAAACGTTCGCGCAATGCGTTCACGGCATAACGCACGTAACGCTCCGGCTCGACATTGCTGCCGATGCTGATGAAAACCTGCGGCATCAGCGCGTCCGCTCGATGATGACGCCGACATCGCGCGCATCGCTCACGGCGCCGGTCTTGTTGAGCGCGAGCTTCACCGAGGAAACCGGGAAGTCCTTTAGGATGAGCGTCGTGATGCTTTCCGCCAGCGCTTCAACGAGCTGGAACGACGATGCCTCGACGTGCGATTTCACGGCCTGTGAGACGGCCTTGTAATCGAGCGCGTCTTCGATGCGATCGGAGCCGGCGGCAGTGCGAATGTCGAAACCCATCTCGATGTCGAGACGAATCTCCTGGCGGATGCGCCGCTCCCACTCGAAGATGCCGACGAGCGTCTTTACGCGCAGATCACGGATGAAAACTGTGTCCAAGAAATTCTCCCGTCGTTGAATATTCAGCCGGCAACGGCTGCCAGTTCTTCCAGGGGCCAGCGCGAAACCGCATCAATCTCCAGCCCCGCATGTTCGCCGGCCATCAATCGCCGGCAACCGGCATAGGCGATCATGGCGGCGTTGTCGGTGCAGAATTCCGGGCGCGGATAAAATACGCGGCCGCCACGCGATGCCACCTTCGCCGCGAGCTGTTCACGCAAGCGTCGGTTCGCGCCCACGCCACCCGCAACCACCAATTGATCCAGCCCGGTTTCATCCAGCGCGCGCACGGCCTTGATGACGAGCGTGTCCACCACGGCATCCTCGAAACCACGGGCGATGTCCGCGCGCGTCTGCGCATCCGGTTCTTCCGCGAGCTTTTGCAGCGCGACGACCACGGCGGTCTTCAGGCCGGAAAAGCTGAAATCCAGACCCGGGCGATCAGTCATCGGCCGCGGGAAACGAAATTCGCCCGGCTGGCCGGTTTCAGCAAGTTTCGCCAGCGCTGCGCCACCGGAATACGGAAGACCAAGGAGCTTCGCCGTCTTGTCGAAGGCCTCGCCGGCGGCGTCGTCCACCGTTTCACCCAGCAAACCGTACCGGCCAACGCCATCAACTCGCATCAGTTGCGTGTGGCCACCGGAAACAAGCAGCGCGACAAAGGGAAATTCCGGATGCTCATCTTCCAGCATGGGCGCGAGCAGGTGACCTTCAAGATGATGCACGCCAACCGCCGGAACGTCCCAGGCGTAGGCAAGGCTGCGTCCCACGCAGGCACCGACCAGCAGCGCGCCGATCAGGCCCGGACCCGTGGTGCACGCCACGCCATCAATGCTTTCGTGTCCGCAACCGGCCCGGTCCAGGGCGTCGCGGATGAGCGGCAACAGCTTGCGGATGTGATCCCGGCTGGCGAGTTCCGGCACCACGCCGCCGTAATCGGCATGCAGCGCGACCTGGCTGTGCAGGGCGTGGGCGAGCAGGCCCTGGTCACTGTCATAAATGGCAGCGGCGGTCTCGTCGCAGGAGGTTTCGATGCCCAGAACTCGCATTCGCGTCCTTATTTATCTCAAGTTACTGCCGGAATTGCATTTTTCAGGGCGGCCAACTAGAATTTGCGCCCTCTCGCCGGGCCTCGGGCTGCTACAGCCGATGCCAGAACGTCACGAGCGAAGGCAAGACAAGGCGAAAATCGGCGAGGAACCGGAGTGTACACGTCAGTACATGAGGATTCCGAGCCGATTTTTAACGCCGTATTGCCGAGCACAGTAGTTCTGGCGCGGCTGCGGTGAAGATTACAGTTGAAGCGAGGTGAGATTCTAAATGCCGCACGTACGTGTTAAAGAGAATGAGCCGTTTGACGTCGCCCTGCGCCGTTTCAAGCGTGCCTGCGAAAAGGCCGGTGTGCTGACGGAAGTCCGTCGCCGCGAGTTCTACGAAAAGCCGACGCAGGAACGCAAGCGCAAGCAGGCGGCCGCGGTGAAGCGCCACGCCAAGAAGGTGTCGCGCGAAGTAGCCCGGCGCACTCGCCTCTACTAAAAGCTTTTTGTTGCAGGCTTTTTCCGGCACCGGGCTCGCGCAGGCGGGCCCGGTGTTTTGCTTTCCGAAAAGAAATATTCAGAGAGAAAAACCATGTCACTGAAACAACGGATTCTCGACGACATCAAGACCGCCATGAAAGCCGGCGAAAAGGATCGCCTCATGGTGCTGCGCCTGCTTTCCGCCGCCATCAAGCAGCGGGAAGTCGATGAGCGCATCGAGATGGACGACACCCAGACGCTCGCCGTGGTCGAGAAAATGATCAAACAGCGCCGCGAATCCATCAAGCAGTACGAGGAAGGCAACCGCCCCGAACTTGCCGCCAAGGAGCAGGCCGAGATCGACATCATCCAGGATTATTTGCCCGAGCAGTTATCCGAAACCGAGCTGGAAAAGCTGATCCACGAGGCGCTCGAAGCCACCGGCGCGAGCGAAATGAAGGACATGGGCAAGGTGATGGGCGTGCTGAAACCGAAAATCCAGGGCAAGGCCGACATGGGCGCAGTGAGCGCGCGCGTCCGGGCAAGACTGGGCGCTTAAGCTACGCTTGAGTCATTAGCACTTCTTGCAGGACGAAGCCGTGTTCAGAGCTGGAGATTTTGTTCGAGAACGCGGCGCGGTGTTCGCCGAGCGGGGGATTTACCGGTTTGGTAATGAGCCCGCGAGGCGAGCGCCGCAACAAAGAAGGAGCCCCCAAGCAGCTATTTCGTGGTCGCGCCCGCGGCGATTTTGTTTCGGCACGCGGCGCGACGAACGTGATTTAGCACCGCTACATGAGCGAGGAGCAACAAAGTGCCGGGACAAAATCGCCCGGTCCCGAAGGGTTACGATTGAAAGGCGCGCCCGCTGCGTTGCGCCGCTAGCCCGTAGACTGACTACTGTGCTTCACGGCGCGCCTTGCCGGCACGCCTTTCAATCAGTAACGCGAGCCACGAAATAGCTGCTTGGTGGCTCCCTGGACAAAAGATCCGCTCTGAATGGCGCGAATTCCCGAAAGTTTTATCACCGAGCTGATGAACCGCATCGACATCGTCGATGTGATCGATGCGCGCGTGCCACTGAAGAAAACTGGTCGCGAATTCCAGGCCTGCTGCCCGTTTCACACTGAAAAGTCCCCCTCGTTCACGGTTTCCCCGCAAAAGCAGTTCTACCACTGCTTCGGCTGCGGCGCGCACGGCACGGCGATTGGTTTCCTCATGGAATACGACCGGCTGGAATTCCCCGACGCGGTACGCCAGCTGGCGGAATCCGTCGGCATGGAAGTGCCCGTTGAGGCCGGCAACGAAAACCGCATCGACCCGAGCCTTTTTGATGCGATGGAAGCGGCGGCGAATCATTTCCGCAAATCGCTCAAGGACAACGAACGCGCGGTGAACTACCTGAAAGGCCGCGGCCTGACCGGCGAGATCGCGGCCGAATTCGGCCTTGGCTACGCGCCCGACGCCTGGGAAGGCCTGATGAATCACCTGCGCGAGCGCGGTTTCCGCAAGGATGCGATGGTCGCAACCGGGCTTGGCATTCCCGGCAAGCAGGGCCAGCCTTACGACCGCTTCCGTGATCGCGTGATGTTCCCGATCCGCGACCGGCGCGGACGGGTGATCGCGTTCGGCGGCCGGATTCTCGATGCGGGCGAACCGAAGTACCTGAACTCCCCCGAAACGCCGCTCTTTCACAAGGGCCGCGAACTTTACGGACTCTGGGAAGCGAAACAGGCGCTGCGCGACCTGCCGCGCCTGATGGTCGTCGAAGGCTACATGGATGTGGTCGCACTCGCGCAGCACGGCATTCGTTATGCCGTCGCCACGCTCGGCACCGCCACCACACCCGAGCATCTCGATCGCCTGTTCCGCGCCACGAAGGAAGTCGTTTTCTGCTTCGACGGCGACAAGGCCGGGCGGCGCGCCGCGTGGCGGGCGCTGGAAAACGCGCTCCCCAGCGTGCGTAACGGACGGCAGCTCAAATTCCTGTTCCTGCCGGAAGGCGAAGACCCTGACACGCTGGTGCGCAAAGTTGGCGCCAAAGCGCTGGAATCACGGATCGAATCCGCGCAGCCGCTGTCGGAATTCCTGCTGGATTCGCTCGCCCGCCAGGCCGATCTCGGGAATATCGAGGGCCGCGCGAAGCTCGTCGACCTCGCGAAGCCGCTGATCGAGAAAATTCCGGACGCGGTCTATCGCGAAATGTTGCAGCAAAAACTCGGTCAATTGACTCGGATGGATTCCGCCCGGCTCGGCACGCTGATGGGCAACGAGCCCGCAAGTAGCCGCAGGCCCGTTCGCCCCGCGCCGGGTCCGATGATGACGCCCGTGCGCCGGGCAATACTGCTTCTCATGCACCAGCCGCAACTCGCTGCCGAGGCCATCCGCCACGCCGATGAGCTGCGCGAACTGGACCTTCCGGGCGCCGAGCTGCTGCTGCAACTGGTTGAATTCCTAGGTGAACGTCCCGAAATAAGCATGGCAGCTCTGTTGGAACACTGGCGGGAAACCCCGGAGGGTGCGGCGCTGCACAAACTGGCCGGCACCCGGCTTGCGATTCCCGAAGAAGGCATGGCGGCGGAGTTCCGTCACGTCCTGGAGCGCCAGTTGCTGGCAACGCTCCGGGAACGGCGCCGCAATCAGCGCCTTGATGCCCTGCAAGGCCGCCGGCCCTCCGAGCTCAGCGAGGCGGAGAAGGCCGAATTACGGGCCTTGCTGACCACAACGGACAACGGGCGGGACTGAAGGATTCGCTGAAAAACCTTGATTTAACTGGAAAATTATCGGCCTCGAACATATACTGGTGTGTTCCATTTGCCCGCATTGCCGGGGCCACCTACGACGCCAAAACACGGAAACCGCATGAACGCTGATCGTCAGTCACAGATCAAGACCTTGATCGCCTTTGGCAAGGAAAAGGGCTACCTGACCTATGCCGAGGTGAACGACCACCTGCCCGACGACATTGTCGATCCGGAGCAGATCGAAGACATCATCAACATGATCAACGACATGGGCATCACCGTGCACGAGGTGGCACCGGATGATGACCAGCTGATCCTGTCCGACAAGGCGGTTTCCACGGACGACGACGCGGCCGAAGAAGCCGCCGCCGCGCTGGCCACCATGGAAAGCGAGTTCGGACGCACGACCGATCCGGTGCGCATGTACATGCGCGAGATGGGTACGGTGGAACTGCTCACGCGCGAAGGCGAGATCCGGATTGCCAAGCGCATTGAAGAAGGCCTGAACCAGGTTCACGTCTGCCTGTCGCGCTTCCCGGAATCCATTGCGTTCCTCGTCCGCGAATACGCGGAAGTCGACGCCGGCAACACGCGTCTTGCCGACGTGCTGGCCGCGTTCATCGATCCCAACCGCGACGACCCGCAGCCCGCCCCGGCTGAGACCGACGACACCGGAGCCGAGAACGGCAACGACCGCGACGATTCGAAAAACGCGAAAGACGATTCGAACGACGACGATGACAGCGACGATGACGACAACGACAGCGAAGCCGACGAAGGTCCGACCGGTCCTGACCCGGAACTCGCGAAAGAGTTGTTCGGCGAGCTGAATACGCTGCACCAGAAACACCTGAAGGCGCTGAAGAAAAACGGCGCCGCGCACAAGACCGCGCAGAAGCTGCAGGAGCAGATGACCGCGATCTTCATGCAGTTCAAGCTCACGCCGCGCATCATCGACCTGATGACCGGCAACCTGCGCATGCACATCGACCGCATTCGCGAGCAGGAACGCGCGATCATGCAGCTGTGCGTCGAGGACGGCGACATGCCGCGCAAGGATTTCATCAAATCCTTCCCCGACAACGAAACCGACATCGCGTGGATCGAACGCCAGATCAAGGCGAAAAAGAAATGGTCCGCGAAACTGAACAACATCAAGGACGACGTCATCCGCCTGCAGAACCGGCTGGTGACCATCGAGGATGAAACCTTCCTCACGATCCCCGAGATCAAGGACATCAACCGCGAAATGTCCATTGGCGAGGCGAAAGCCCGCCGCGCGAAAAAGGAAATGGTCGAGGCGAACCTGCGTCTCGTGATTTCGATTGCGAAGAAATACACGAACCGCGGTTTGCAGTTCCTTGATCTCATCCAGGAAGGCAACATCGGCCTGATGAAGGCCGTGGACAAGTTCGAATACCGCCGCGGCTACAAGTTCTCGACGTATGCAACATGGTGGATTCGCCAGGCGATCACGCGTTCGATTGCCGACCAGGCACGCACCATCCGCATCCCGGTGCACATGATCGAGACGATCAACCAGCTCAACCGCATTTCCCGTCAGATGCTACAGGAAATGGGCCGCGAAGCGACGCCGGAAGAACTCGCCATCCGCATGGAAATGCCGGAAGACAAGGTGCGCAAGGTGCTGAAGATCGCGAAGGAACCGATCTCCATGGAAACGCCGATCGGCGACGATGAAGATTCGCACCTTGGTGATTTCATCGAGGACCAGAATGTCTCCTCGCCGATCGACTCCGCCACGGGCGAAGGCCTGCGCGAAGCCACGCACACCATCCTCGCCGGCCTCACGCCGCGTGAAGCGAAAGTGCTGCGCATGCGTTTCGGCATCGACATGAACACCGACCACACGCTGGAAGAAGTCGGCAAGCAGTTCGATGTCACCCGCGAGCGCATTCGACAGATAGAGGCAAAGGCGTTGCGCAAGCTGCGCCATCCGACACGCTCGGAACAGCTGCGCAGCTTCCTCGAAGACTGAATGCGCAACGCCCAGAAAAAGGCCGCTCATCGAGCGGCCTTTTTTATTCAAGGAAAAGTTCGCGGACCGGCCAAAACCCTGAGGTTTCCTGTACCTGGCGCAAGGCACGTGATAAATGCCGCCACTCACCAACGGTTCTGGAAATACCACGTGAAAACGCGTCCTACCGATCTCGGCGCCCGTCTCCGGCGCGCCAGCACGAAGGCGCAATCCGGCAAGGATGACGCTGCAATTGCGCTGTATCGCAAGATCCTCGGGATTGAACCCGGCCATCGCGACGCGCACGCCTCGCTATGCCAGATATTCCTAAAGCGGGGAAGTTTCGCGAGCGCAGTTCGGCACGCCGAGTTCGCCGCGCATTCGCAACCCCGGGATCTGGGCCTCTGGCAATTACTCGCCAAGGCGCATGACGGACTGCTCGGGAAGCAGGACGCGGAAGAAAAACTCGCCGCAATTTGCACGGACCTTCCATTCGCATTCGCGAGCCTGTTGCATGTCGCGCACTTGCGGGAAGCGCGCAACGATAAACAAGGCGCACTCATCACGTATACGCGCGCCATCAAGACCGCACAACTGCGTGGATTCTGGCTCGATGATTCATCCACTCAGCCCTGGCTGATCACAGCGGTACGCCATGCGATGAAATTTGCGCACGATGAGCGCATCGAATTTTTTCATGACTGGCTGGAACCCATGCATGAGCGTCACGGACGCGACACCATGCGACGCGTCGCGGATTGCCTGGAAATGCATCTCGGCATCAAACCCGTGGAATACGCGGACCCGCGCCAGAAACCCTCGTTCCTGTATTTTCCCGGCCTGCCCGTCGCGCCCATCTTCGAGCGCAAGGTTCTGCCGTTTGCGGAATGGTACGAATCGCAGGCGAACGTCATCCGCGAAGAAATGTTGCGCGTGCTCGACACCGCCGCTGACATCCAGCCGTTTCATTTCACGGTGCCGGAAGAACGGCGTGGTGAATTAACGAAAGGCGGCAACTGGGATGCCTACTTCTTCTTCAACAATGGCGAGCGCTTCGAATCGCACCACGATGCGTGTCCGGAAACATCCAGGGCGCTTGCGCAATTGCCGCTGGACCATGTTCGCGATCACGGACCTGAAGTGTGTTTCTCGATCATGCGTCCCGGCGCGCACATCCTGCCTCACCGCGGCATCACGAACACACGTTCCGTGCTGCATCTTGGCCTGGAAATTCCGAATGGCTGCGCATTGAATCTCACAAAGGCCGGGCAAATAAAATGGCAACGCGGCAAATGCCTTGCGTTCGACGATACCTACGAACATGAAGCCTGGAATCACAGTGATGCCACACGCGTCATTCTGCTTGGCGATATCTGGAATCCGTACCTGACTGAACCGGAGCGCGATGCGGTTGCCGATCTCGTCGCCACCATTGGCGATTTCAACCGTGCAACGAAAGGCGTGCCACTGAACTGAAACAGGAAGACCGCCTTTCGGCGGCCTTCCGGTTTTACCTTGCGATGCCCGTCATTTTTCGCTGTCGGACTTTGTGCTTGCCGGACGGGAAAGCGCGGATCCCAGCGCCACGCCGAGCGCGATTCCCAGGCCCATGCCCACCGCGATGTTGTCCATTGCGACGCCGATTGCCGAACCGACAGCTATGCCGATCGCGATCCCGGCACCGAGCCTGTTGTGTTTTTCTGGCTGGCCGTCTTTTTCTTCTGCGTTGCTCATGCCGATTTCCCCATGGCAGTTCCGGTCATCCGGACATTACATGCAGCCGTTGCGGACATCAAAGAACATCGCGCATGAGATCATCAACAACCTCATCGCTGTTTTTCCCCGCCAGCTGCGCGAGCCAGAACAGCGCGCTGCGGCGAAGCTCACCGTTACGCGGCTCGCGAATGATGTCCGCGAGTGTTTGCGCGACGGCGGGATTGTCGAGTTGCGACATCGCGAAAATCGCGTTTTCACGCACCTCGCGACTTTCATCAACGAGAAAGATCGAATGCAGATCGGCAAGCGCGCCCGGTGCGTCGGTAATGCCGAGTGCGATGACGGCTTGCGCGCGCAAGTCCGCTGGCTCCGCTTCGCGCGCGACGTTTCGCACGATCACGAACGCTTCCGGATGCTCGGACAAGGCCAGCGACATGACAGCATGTTCGCGATGATCGAGCGGCCAGCGTGAATCGAGATGCGCGCTCACCACTTCGCGGCCGTAATCGCCGCGCCGTTGCGCGAGCCAGAAGATCGCGTCGTCGCTACGTTCTTCATCAATCACGTCTTCGGCGAGATCAGTCAACACGCGATCGGCGGATTCATGCGCAACGTGCGCAAGCGCGCCGATCAATTGTGACTCGACGCGTTGCGTGCGTGACTCCCCCAGGAATTTTGCGAACAGATCGACAGCAGCAGCGGCATCGATTTCCATTCGCATCGCACGTCCCGCGTTCGTGACCGTGCAATCGGGCGTGACTGCGCGCACCTCATCGGGTTCGCCGTTCGTCATTTCAATGTAAACGGTGAAGCGCTCGAACGTCCCGGAATTATCCTCGTCATGGCCGATATTCCAATGATCATCGCGCTCATCCAGAGACATCGTGTTCTCGTCGTCGCGACAACCCATCCGTGTCGTGCCGGCGACCGCTGGCGCCTCGAAGGCAATCCAGCCGTCGGCCGGCAAATCCAGCGGCGCGATGATCAACAGCAGCGCGAACATCTCACTCTTCCTTCAGGAAGGATTCGAAGAAATCGGCGACCGCGGGATCGTCCATGAAGATCGCCATCGACTGCAGAATGTGACGGCGTACCTCCGGATTCTTCTCTTCGCGGTACAACGCGATCAGCGTTTCGGCCTCGCCGTTCATCGCCATGACCTGCACAAGCGCGTTTCTGTCTTCGGCCGACTTGCTGCTTTTGTAGAGTTTCTGCAATCGCGGTCCGAAGTTCTCGATGTCATCGACCATGATCAGGTGACGAATGGCGGCGCTGCGAATCTCCGGATCCGTTTCTGTCTCCAGCAGATCGAACAGCATTTCGCCCTCGCCGGCGAGCGCGAAACCCTGCAACATCGCGCGACGGATCTCCGGGTCCTTCGTGGTCTTGTACATGTCCGCAATGAGACCGATCTCGCCTGAAACACCCAGCATCATCACGGCCTGGCGTTTGAGGTCGATGTCCTTTTCGTTGCGCGCGATTTCCGCGAGCCGCTCGTGGTTGTCCTGCGTCATGTACGACTGGATGATCATGTGCTTGACGGCAGACTCTTCGGATTCGCGGTACACCTTGTCGAGCAGCGCGCGGGACTTCTCGTCATCCAGCATGCCGAGCAGGCGGATCGCCGACATCTTCAAGGGAATGTTCATCGCCTGCGACAAGGCATCATTCAACAACTCGCTGTTCGCCGCATCCGGATGCTGCAGGAGGATGAACATCGCGCGATCACGCAATTCATCCGACTTTCCTTCCTCGATGTATTCCTTCAGCAAGGGCTCGGCACGCTCGGGATCGTTCATCATCAACATCTGCAGCGCGTAGAGCTTGAGCTCCTCGTCTTCCGGCAGCTTGCCCGGCGCGCGCGGCCCACTCATTTCCAGCGCGAGCGCATCGGCGTCATTAACCCACTGGCTTTGTGGGTAGGCCGCCTTGAGGCGCGCGATGGTTTCCTGCGCGGCAGGATAGTTTTTCATCTTTGCCTCGGCGTAAGCCTTCCAGTACAGCGAGGCCTCGATGTTCTTCCCCGAATCAACGGCTGTGGCAAACGCTTCGCGCGCGCTCGCCCATTCGGCGCGATCAAGCGCGCGGCGGCCCTGCTCGTAAGCATCACCATTCGTTGCTTCGTTCGCCGCGATGGCGCCGGTATTCGCGACGCAACCGAGCAGGCCGAGCGCGAGAATCATTACAGAGAATTTACGCATGTCATCTTCCTCACAATTGCGTGGACTGCGGCTTCAGCGAAATATTCGTGGAGCGCACCTTGAACAACAGGTCACGCTCCGCGATGCTCCGCCGCAGCACGCGGTATTCTTCCGGCGTCAACTGGCCCGCACCGTTGGCGAGCTCGATCAACACCGGTTCCATGTCACCAAGCAGCAACGCGATGCGATGCTGCCCGGCCTGTTCTGCAGCGAAACGGTAGAGACGGTTTGCGACCAGCAGGACTTTCGCCCATTCCTTTTCCGCTTCGAGGTCGACCGCGCCGGTTTCGCTGTTCGAAACCGCAGTCAACAGCCGTTCCGCGTCACCGAAATAGTTCACCAGGCTTGCCTCAAGAAGTGCGGCTTGCTGATCGCTGGTTTCCACCGGCGCGTTCGCCAGGAGATTTTCATCGGGCAGTTGCGAATGGCGGCCGAGTTGAAATGCGATCAAGGCGACCATGCCGATAACCAGCGCGCCGCCAGCCCAGCGCAGGTTCGAAAACCAACGATCTGCAAGACTTCCGCGAGCCGCCTCGTTTTCCAGCGCCGCATCGACGCGCGCCCACACGCGCCGGCCGTAGAATTCATCGCGTTCGGGAACGGGAAGCTCCGGCACCGCATCAAGCTCAACGGCGAGTTGCGAGAAACGTTCAGCGAGTGTTGCGTCCGTCGCAAGCCGCGCGCGCAAGGTCTCGGCCTCGCGCGAATCCAGTTCGCCGTAATAAAGAAGAATCAGTTGTTCGTCATTCACCGGCTGCATGTTGCACCCCGTTGCTGTCCTTGTACTCGACAAGCGCTGCGCGCATTTTTTTCACGGCACGAAAGATCGCCTGTTTCACGGCGGACGGTTTCATGCCGAGAACGGCGCAGATTTCCGCGATCGGCATTTCCTGGTAATGCCGCAGGACGAACGCCGAACGCTCCAGCGCGGAAAGCTCCGCGAGCACGGCCGCCGCGCGATGCGCGATGCCGGATGATTCCGTCACCCGCTCCGGTGTCGGCGCGGCATCTGTCCAGGCAGGCCCCGCAATGTGATCATTCTCGGGCGGCGCATCTGCTGCGTGCCGTCGATCCCGGCGCAACTGCTCGAGTGCCGCGTTCACCGCGATGCGATGCAGCCAGGTCGAAAACGCCGCGCATCCATCGAACGCGGAGAACTTCCGCCACGCCTTGATGAAGGTTTCCTGCACCGCGTCCTCCGCCATCGCCTCGTTTCCCGTCACCCGGTAACACACCCGGAACACCTGCCGCGCGTGGGCTTCCACCAGCCGGCCGAATGCTGCGCGGTCGCCCCTGCGGGCAGCCGCCAGGAGGTGTTCTTCCTGGTGTTCTTCGGTGTTCACGGAGTATTGGATGCAGTCATGGCGCGATGGGTTAGCAAGAATAGCAGGACGTCCGCGAACGTTGTTGCGTCACACGCAACACTATACAATGGCCCATGATCAAATCGTTCCGGCACAAGGGATTGAGCCGTTTCTTCGAGGCCGGCATTGCAAAAGGCGTACAGCCTCGCCATTCCGCCAGATTGCGCATGCTGCTCGCCGCCCTCGAAACCGCACACGACGTCAGCGACATGGAGGTGCCCGGATTCGGTCTGCATGCACTGAAAGGCAATCAGAAAGGGCGTTGGGCGGTCTCTGTCAGCGGAAACTGGCGAATGACTTTCGAATTCAAGGATGGCAACAGCTACCACGTGGATTACGAGGATTATCATTGATGAACATGCACAACCCGCCGCATCCCGGCGAGTTCATCCGCGAGACCTATCTCGTGCCCCTGGGAGTCAGTGCGCGCCGGATCGCCGCGAGCCTCAACGTATCGGCTTCCACGTTCAACCGATTGATAAATGGCGAGAGCAACGTGTCGCCGGAAATGGCATTGCGACTATCCAAGTCGCTCGGTCGTTCCGCCGAAAGCTGGCTTGCCATGCAGGATCAGTACGACCTTTGGCATGCTCGCCAGAACGTCAATCTTGCGCAGGTGCGCAAACTGAATTTGCCGGCAGCCTAGCCGGACGCGGGCGCTGCCACGTAGAATAAGCGCCCCCGAAAGGGCCTATAGCTCAATTGGTCAGAGCAGCAGACTCATAATCTGTTGGTTCCAGGTTCAAGTCCTGGTGGGCCCACCAATTTTCCTCCCACGTCCCCCCCCCATTCGATGTCAAATCTTGCGTTTTGAATCCATCGACGCTAGGCGACGCAGTGTCCTGCATTGAGTCCGTTTTTGCTTTTTCGAGCAACATGAATGAGAATCATTATCAAATATAAACCGGGTCGCCCATATGGGTGAA
>DASVDI010000041.1:0-94129 GCA_036381175.1 Gammaproteobacteria bacterium | reverse complement strand
CCGGACGATTACATTCGCCGGCAGACATTGAAGAATGTCGAGCGCTACACCCTGCCGGAGCTGAAACGTTTCGAGGATACAGTGCTCACCGCGCGCGACCGTGCGCTTGCGCGCGAGAAACGCCTTTACGATGAATTGCTCGACACGCTGATTCTGGAGCTCGGCGGTTTGCAGGACACGGCGAGCGGCATCGCGGAACTGGATGTCCTTGTGAATCTCGCCGGGCGTGCTGAATCACTCGACTGGTCGTGCCCGCAACTCGTGGATGAAGCGAAGCTGCATATCGTTGGCGGCCGGCATCCCGTCGTCGAACAGGTCAGCCGCGAACCGTTCGTGCCGAACGATCTCGATTTCGACGACACGCGCCGCATGCTCATCGTCACGGGACCGAACATGGGCGGCAAATCGACGTACATGCGACAGGTCGCGCTGATCGCATTACTTGCGCACATCGGCAGTTACGTGCCGGCGAAGGAAGCGGTCATCGGTCCGCTGGATCGCATCTTCACGCGCATCGGCGCAAGCGATGATCTCGCCGGCGGGCAATCGACCTTCATGGTGGAAATGACCGAAACCGCGAACATTCTCAACAACGCGACGGAAAACTCGCTGGTGCTGATGGACGAGATCGGTCGCGGCACATCGACCTACGATGGCCTTGCGCTGGCCTGGGCGTCAGCCGCGCACATCGGGCGCAACGTTCGCGCGTTCACGCTGTTCGCGACACATTATTTCGAACTCACCGAACTGCCCGAGCAGATCGACAGTTGCGCGAACGTCCATCTCGACGCCACCGAGCACGGCGATGAACTCGTGTTCCTGCACACCGTCAAGGAAGGTCCGGCGGATCGCAGCTATGGCATCCAGGTCGCGCGACTCGCCGGTGTGCCGCACAACGTGATCGCGGACGCGCGTGGACATCTTGCGCGGCTGGAAAACGAAACGTCGAAGAAAACACCGACGCCGAAAGAACCGGCGCCGCAACTTGGCTTGTTCAACGCGGAGCATCCGCTGCTCGGGAAATTGCGCGAACTGGATGTCGATGAATTGTCGCCGAAACAGGCGCTGGAATTGTTGTATCGCTTGAAAAAGGATTTGTAGGAGCGCCTTCAGGCGCGAACTTTCGCGCCTGAAGGCGCTCCTACGCGAATCGCCCAGAGCGAAAAAACCCGACCGCCCCCTCCGCCACCTTTCTCGAAAACATCAACGTCGCGTGTGTCAACGGCAACTCGATACGATCGCTTTCATTTTCAAGCCGCGTTTCATCGACGGCGACCGTGCCGTCATTCGGTGACGGCAAACGCCCAAAAAATTTTCCGAGACCAACGCTGCGCGTTCCCGCGATCACGCCAAGCTCGCGTTCACCGCGCCAGCGATGCACGTGGTTCTCGACCAGGCAATCAGTTCCTGCTCCACCCAGCACCATCCGTCCCCAGCGATGTTTCGCCATGCGCCGCGCCGCATCGCTGCCGCACACGGGCGATCCGATCAGCACGACGCGGCCCGGCGGAAGTTCGTTATCGAATTGCGACAGCATGCTTAACGTCACGATGCCGCCCAGCGAATAGCCGATGAAATGAACTTCGCGCGCATCGAGTTCGTGCGCGAAATTGAACAATGCTTCAGCGTTGTGCGCGAGACTGCGCCGCACGGTCGGATAAAAAAACTGGCGTGCCTCGAAACCGGCTTTCGAAACCTGCCGTCGAAGCCACGCCAGCTCAAGGCCTGTCATCCAAAGGCCGTGAACGAAAACGACAACTGGCCTTCCATTGTCCGAAAATCCGGCCATTCAGGTGAAACGCGCCGGCCCGGCAACATCGAGAATCTCAAACGTTGCGTCAAACACTATTCATCCCCCGTTGCCTGTAACAACCAGCGCTTCGACCATGACACCCAGTCCTGGTCCTGCGCCAGCCGGATATCCGGCGCATAACCTTCATCGTCGATTGACTCTTCAGGCAACGAGCGTTTCGCGTACAGCGGATAACCGAACCAGTAGCTGAAATCGCCTTCGCCCAACTTGAGCATCGTGACCTGCATGTAATCGATATTGCCGCGACTCGGCTGACCGGCGGTGACAACTTTCGAACTCTGGCCAGCATGAAAGAGAAATGCTTCCGCGGCGCTGCCGGTTCCCCTGTCCTGGAGAACAACGACTTTTTCCGGCTTCGCGGAATACGATTCGTTGCCGTCGTAACTCGCTTCACGAAATGGAATCAACTCACCGTTGTCCGCCGCGTGAATACGCGCTAGCGGCTCATCCAGCCAACCACCGTGCTGGCCCATGCGCTCGCGAAACCTTTCGAGAAAACCGGTTGTTGATTCGGAGACGAGGATGTCCGTTGCGGAACCGATCTGGATATCTTCCGCAAGGAAATAATCGGCGAGTGGAAAGTAGATCGCATTGCCACCCGCGTTTCCGCGCACATCGAAAACGACGCCCTTCGCCTGCGCGAGCTCGCTGCCGTGCGTTGCGATGATCGCATTCAACGGTGCGCGATAGGGCTCGAGAAAGGATGGCATCGAAAGGTAGTAAATGCCGTCGCCAAGATCCCTGAACACGGGTGCCAGCGGATCAACGGTGCTCAGCGAATCAGATGCACGTCCCCATCCTGTCAACCCAAAAATCAGCAACGTGTCATCGCGATGCAAGCCGGCCTCGGCATTCTGCCAGCCCCATTCGGCATGTTCGTACATCACCTCGATGCCGCCGTGCCCGCGTTCGAACGTGGCCAGCAGTTTTGCCGCCTCCGTTTCCGTTGCGGGCCGAAAACCGAGCAGGCGATTCGCATTTCCCGGTTCGCGCACTACCGCGAGCGCACCGTTCACGTCGTACCAGAAACCTTCCAGGGGATCGAGATGCGTCGCGTTATCAGATAAATACTTCGTCACGGACGGCCTGTCCCAGTCCTTGATCATGGCGGGCAAGACAGGCATGCGGTGATGATTGTTCGCAACGAACAGATGATGATCGGCGAAGAAACCGATGTAGCGGTCCAGTAATCGCTTGCACGCGAGAGGATCAAGTCCTGGCGCATCCTCGGCAAGCAATGCCTTGAAGTTGCGGTAATAATTGGTGGCGGGACCATCCGGAAGCTTGGCGCGAGTGCCTGCGTAGTTCGCTTCCGTCGCAGCAATGGTGTCGTTGAGCACCTGCGGACAACCGTATGTTGTGACCGTTGCGACGAGAAAGATCAGGTTGAACATGTTCCTCTCCTTTGCATGAGTACCGACACTGGCGCAAAGGATCGAATAATCAGCTCAGCTTTTCACTGCCAGCATCCGCTCAAGCGCCAGCCTCGCATTCTTCGCCACGTCTTCCGGCACGCGAATCTCGTTCACGATGTTTCCATCGACAAGGTTTTCCAGCGTCCAGGCAAGATGTTGCGGATCGATGCGAAACATCGTCGAGCACATGCATACCATCGGTGACATGAAGTGAATGTGTACGCCCTTGTCTTTCATTTCATTGTGCAGGCGATTGACCAGGTTCAGTTCCGTGCCGACCAGCCAGCGCGAACCCGGTTCTGCATTGCGCAGCATGTTCTGGATAAACTCGGTCGACCCCGTGTAATCGGATTTCTGACAAACCTCGAAGCTGCATTCGGGATGCGAAATGATTTTCGCGTCCGGATACTTCGCCCTGAACTGATCGATATGTTCCGGCTGGAACATCTGGTGCACGGAACAGAAACCCTTCCACAGCAGCACTTTCGCGCGGCGAATTTCCTCGACCGTCAAACCGCCCATCGGCTTGTGGTAATCCCACACCGCCATGTCTTCGAGCGGAATGCCCATCTTGAACGCCGTATTGCGACCGAGATGCTGGTCGGGAAAGAACAGCACTTTCTCACGGCGCTCGAATGCCCAGTTCAAAATGCCGGGCGCGTTCGTCGATGTGCACACAATGCCGCCGTGCCGGCCGCAGAAACCTTTCAGGTCCGCCGCCGAATTGATGTAGGTGATCGGTGTGACTCTTTCATCCGCCGTGCCGTCGAGTGCTTCGTTGATTTCGCGCCACGCACGTTCGACATCGGCAAGATTCGCCATGTCCGCCATCGAGCATCCTGCGGCCATGTCCGGCAGGATGGTGATCTGCCCGGGCTTCGAGACGATGTCCGCAACTTCCGCCATGAAATGCACGCCGCAAAACACGATGAATTCGGCATCGACGTCCGCCGCGAGTTTCGAAAGTTTCAGCGAATCACCGGTGAGATCAGCGAACCGGTAAACCTCTTCGCGCTGGTAGTGATGACCGAGGATCACGAGCCGGTCACCGAGTTTTTCTTTCGCCGCAAAAATGCGGGCCTCGCACTCGGCATCGGCGAGTGCGACGAATTCCTGGATGGCGCGTGGCGCGTTGGCACCCATTCAAGGCTCCTTGCACAGTGTGCAAACAGGGAAGGTCAATGCGACATTTTACCGCGAGAGAAACCCAAGAGTGGCCATATCTTCAGCTTTTCAACAAGCGAAGGATGGCATCGCGGTTCGTTGAAGAACTTGCGAGAACGGCGGCATTGTTGGGGACGAGCCAGCGATATTCAACATGTTCGCACGCATCGAGCTTGACGTCCGGCCGCTCGCGCAGGCGCAGCAGGTAAACATACTCACGGTTCGTCTTCGTGCCGGGCGCGAATTTATCCGTCCACGGCGGCACAATTTCGAACTCGTTCACAATGCCGGTGTCTTCAAGGTCCGCATCCGCGAACAGTCCCGTTTCCTCACGCAACTCCCGCCGCGCAGCGGCCAGCGCGCCCTCGCCCCATTCCAGCGAGCCGGTCACCGACTGCCAGTAATCCGGCGGATCGCGCCGGCGAAGCATCAGTACCTCCTCGCCGGTCGCGACAATGACCAGAACCGATTCGGGACGCCGGAATGTCGTCATGATCGAAATCCTGATCGAAACAGGCGCGGAGCGCGTCTCGAAACTTGACAGGGCCCAGCGGGAAGCTAGGTTTACGTATCACCGTGAACAAGGAACTGATGATGCGCAACCATAAATTTGTACTGGCGGGATGCCTGTTTTCCCTTCTCGCCGCAAACACGGCGCTGGCGGCGCCGGCAGATATTTACAAGGTGAGTTTGCAGATAACAAGGGATTCAGTTCTGGTCGCCACGCCGGCCGTCGAGGTGAATGTCGGGAAAGAAACGGTGATGAGTGTGACGGACTCCGTCGACAGCCATGACTACAAGCTGCATGTCCAGATCGAAAGAGTCTTCAACGAGAACGGCGATGACATGGCAGAAGTGGCGCTGAAACTGTTTGAAGAACAGGATCAGGAATGGAAGCTGGTTTCCACGCCGCGCCTGACCTCGAAGCTTGGCGAGCTGGTGGAGTTTTCGCTCGCCGAACCCGATTCCCCGCCGCATCTTGTTGTGAGCTTGCGGGTGACGGCCCTGGACGTCGCCGCGGTTGCAGCCACCCGGCATTAACAGGAACGCGTGACAGGATTACGCCGCAATCCTGGCACGCGTTCTTTCGTTGTCACTCCGCGACGATCTTCGGCGGCTTGCGCACCTGGATGTGCAATTCCTTCAGCGCCTGCGGATTCGCCTCGCCCGGTGCGTCGGTGAGCGGATCGTGCGCGGTCTGCGTTTTCGGAAAGGCAATCACTTCGCGAATGTTCGGCGCGTTTGTCATCAACATCGCCAGCCGGTCGAGACCGAAGGCGAGACCGCCGTGCGGCGGTGCGCCGTATTTCAGCGCGTCGAGCAGGAAGCCGAATTTCGCGCGTGCTTCCTCGTCTGAAATGCCGAGCAGTTCGAAAATCTTCGCCTGCATGTCCTGGCGGTGAATACGCACCGAGCCGCCACCGACCTCAAAGCCGTTCAGCACGATGTCGTAGCCACGCGAGACGATTTGATCAAGTTCACCGGTGAGTTCGGCCGGGTCGTCAACCTTCGGCGCGGTGAACGGGTGATGCATGGAAAACCAGCGATTTTCCTTGTCGTCGAATTCGAACATCGGGAAATCGACAATCCACAGCGGCGCCCAATCGCCCTCGACCATACCGAGATCCTGGCCGATCTTCTGGCGCAGCGCGCCGATCGCGTCATTCACGATGCGAAGCTTGTCGGCGCCGAAGAAAACGAGATCGCCGTCCGCAGCACCGGTGCGTTCGAGGATGCCTTTCACGGCATCCTCGGAAAGGAATTTCACGATCGGCGACTGCAACCCGTCCTTGCCCGCGGAAACATCGTTCACCTTGATATAAGCGAGACCTTTCGCGCCGTAACGGCCGACGAACTTCGTGTAATCGTCAATTTCCTTGCGCGTGAGATCGCCACCTTTCGGCACGCGCAGTGCGGCAACGCGACCGCGCGGATCATTTGCCGGTGCCGCAAAGACCTTGAAGTCGCAATCCGCGACGAGATCGCCGACTTCGACGAGTTCCAGCGGAATGCGCAGATCGGGTTTGTCGGAGCCGTACCGGTCCATCGCTTCCGAATACGGCATGCGCGGGAACGGATTCGGCAAGGTGACATCGAGCACGTCCTTGAACACCACGCGCACGAGCTCTTCCATCAAACCCATGATCGCATCTTCGTCCAGGAACGAGGTTTCCACGTCGAGCTGCGTGAATTCCGGCTGGCGATCGGCGCGCAGGTCTTCGTCACGGAAGCAGCGCACGATCTGGTAGTAGCGATCGAACCCCGACATCATCAAAAGCTGTTTGAAAATCTGCGGCGACTGCGGCAGCGCGAAGAATTTTCCTTCGTGCGTGCGTGACGGCACCAGGTAGTCGCGCGCGCCCTCGGGCGTCGCTTTCGTCAGCATCGGCGTTTCGATGTCGATGAAGCCGTGCGCGTCCATGTAATTGCGAATCGATGTCGTCAGGCGATGACGCAGGCGAAGCCGCCGCTGCATTTCCGGACGGCGCAGGTCAATGTAGCGGTACTTCAGGCGCAGTTCCTCGCCGACATCTTCCGCTTCATCAAGGATGAACGGCGGCGTTTCGGCCGTATTCAGCAATTCCATCGACTGCGCATAAACCTCGACCTGGCCCGAATTCAATTTCGGGTTCTCCGTGCCTTTCGGACGGCGGCGCACCTTGCCGGTGATTTTCAGCACGTACTCGGAACGCACGCGCTCACCGAGTTCGAACACGGCTTTTTCGTCCGGATCCATCACGACCTGCAGGAGGCCTTCGCGATCGCGCAGATCGACAAAAATCACGCCTCCGTGGTCGCGCCGCCGGTGAACCCAGCCGCAAACCGTGACCTCGCTGTCCAGCAAGGATTCATCTACCTGTCCGCAGTAGTGCGTGCGCATGTTGTTTCCTGTGGCAAATCGATTCAAAAAAACGAGAACGGCCTCGAAGGCGTGGCCGGAAAGGCGCGCCCCGAAAAGCCGGAAATAGTAAGTATTCGGACGCTTCGCAGCAACCATCAGGCCCGGTTTATACTCCGCCGTCGAAAGCGCCGCGTCGCAACACCGACACCGCCAACCTTTGAAATCACCGCCGTTTTCGCAAGCGCCTTTACAATGAGCCGAACAACCAGTACTTCGCGCCTGTCGAATACCCTGGAACTGATCTGATGCAAAACCCGCAACCACGCCTCCCAACGCCCCTGGAATTCCGCCGATCCGGCAGCGGTCCCGCTGTGCTTCTCGTGCACGGCTGGATGGTTTCAGGACGCATCTGGGATCGCTTGTTGCCATTATTACCGGACTTCAGCTTGATCTTGCCGGACCTGCCGGGCAGCGGCACGACACCGGCAAGTGGTGATGTAACGCTGGACAACTTGCTCGTGGCCCTCGCTGCATTCTGTGAAACGCAGGATCTGCAAGACGCGCATCTCGTCGGCCACAGCATGGGCGGCCAGCTCGCCGCACTGCTCGCGGCGAAACTCCCGCATCGCTTCAAGACGCTGACGCTGATGAATCCCGTGCCCGTGCAGGGCCTGGATTTTCCGGTTGAACTGCAACCGCTGTTCCGCAATTGCGGCGGTGACCGGGAGAACATCGGCAAGATTATCGACATGTCCTGCCGCGCGCTTGATGACGCCGGTCGCGAACTGCTCGTTGAGGACGGCCTGAACACGGTGCCCCAGGCCATCCACACCAGCTTTGACGCCTTCCGCCGCGGCGATTCAGAAGCCTCGCTCGCGCACGCGACGATGCCCACGACGATCATTGCGACAGACGATCCTTTCCTGCCGGCCGCTTTCCTGCAAACTGCGGTGGTGGACCGCCTTTCGAACGCGCGCCTCGTGAACCTTCCCGGTCCCGGCCATTACCCGCAAATCGAAACACCGCGCGAAACTGCCGAACTGTTGCGTGACCTCCTCGCATGACGCCGCCTGAAAAAATCGGAACCGGGCCAAATCCCGATTCTCCCGATGCGCGCGCGAGCGCCGTTCGCGCACTCCAGGCCGTGCGCGCGGATTCGCTTCCGGCAACTGTGACTGACATCCTGCAGATCACCTGCCGCGGCCTGCCCGCACACCGCGCAGCCTTCTGGCGGCAGGATTCCGGCAACGGCGCGTTGCGGCTGTTCTGCCAGGCCAGCCAGAAAGGTCTCAACCAGGTGCGCTCCGCGGCGCGCTTGCGCGTAAACGGCATGCTGGCGGAATGGCTAGGCGGCCATGATGTGCATTGCCGGCCCCGGCAAGCAGTCGCGGACATGTTCCAGCCCGACCCGCGAACGCAGACCGTGCTGGTGCTGCCGGTGCGGCTGTTCGACGCGCCGCTGGGACTGCTCTGTGTCGAGCTGCTTGCGCCATGTGATCGCGTCGAAACCGGCGACGAAACCTTCCTGCAACTTGTCGCCGCGAAAATCGAAACTGCCTGGCTCGCCGAATCGCCCGGAAGCCAGGACCGCAATCCGGAACATTACGCCCTGCGCCAATCGCATCTCGCCTTGAGCGACGACAGCCTGCGCGATCTGTTCTACCTCGCACCGACAGCGATGCTGCTGACCGACCTGGATGAAGCGCGGCCTGTCGCCGCCAACCGGCACGCGCTGGAGTTGTTCAATATCTCGACCGAGCGGACGGACAACGTCATGTCCGCCGAATTCTGGGAAGACGCAGCAGATCGCCAGCAGTTCGTGAAGCAGGCCGTGGCCGAAGGTCACGTTCGCGAATACCGCGCGCGCCTGCGCCGTGCGGACGGAAAAACATTCTGGGGGCTCGTTTCGGCGACGCTGATCGATCACAACGGCCGTCCCGCGCTGATGAGCAGCATTGCCGATGTGTCGGACACAATCGCGGCCGAAGAAGTCTTGAACCGCACACAGAACACCTTGATGACGCTGCTGGAAGCCTCGCCGTATCCGCTGATCGTGACGCGGCTGGATACGGGCGTGATTCGCTTCTGCAATCAGAAAGCCGCCGACATGTTCGAGACGCCGCTGTCGGGACTGCTGGGTCACACGGCACCGGAGTTCTACGTGAATCCTGCCGATCGCATTGCGTTCGTGGAAAAACTGCACAAGGTCGGCAAGGTGGAAGGCTTCGTCGCGAAGCTCAAGACACCTACCGGCCAGCCCTTCTGGGCGATGCTCAGTGCCATGACGCTGGAGTTGAACGGTGAGCCGGTGTTCCTGGTTTCGTTCGCGGACGTGACGCGGCAAAAACACAAGGAAGAGGAACTGGAAAACCTCGCTTTCAAGGACGGCCTGACAAACGCGTACAACCGCCGTTACTTTGTTGAAGCCGCGCGGGTCGAACTCGGACGTGCCGAGCGCAACCGGCAGCCGCCCGCCGTCGCGCTGATCGACCTCGATCATTTCAAGCAGATCAACGACAGTTTCGGCCACGAGATCGGTGACAACGTGCTGCGCGAATTCGTCGCGCTCGTCGAAGGCATGCTGCGCAAGACTGACATCCTCGCGCGTTACGGCGGCGAGGAATTCGTGATCCTGTTTCCCGAAACCGAAGCCGACATCGCGAAAGGAATTGTCGATCGCATTCGCGCCACGGTCGCGGCGCACCGCTTCCCCACTGGCGCCACCGCAAGCTCGGTCACCTTCAGCGCCGGAATCGCCGTCGCTGCGCCAAACGAAGAACCTGCATCACTCATCTCACGCGCCGACGTCTCGCTTTACGATGCCAAGCACGCGGGACGGAATCGCGTCATCTCGGGCTGAAAGCCGTTAAAAAACTTTCACGCCTCACGCCGCTTTCGCGAATTCAAGCGTCTTCTCGCCGTTCACATCCAGGCGAACGACATCGCCAGGGCCGAACTCGCCACTGAGAATTTTCTGCGCGAGCGGGTTTTCCACCTGTTGCTGGATGGCGCGTTTCAACGGACGCGCGCCATACACCGGGTCGAATCCCGCTTCACCGAGACGATCCAGCGCTTCGGGTGAAATTTCCAGTTTCATGTCGCGCTCGGCAAGGCGCTCGCGCAAATAACCGATCTGGATATCGGTAATTGCGCGAATCTGTTCGCGGCCGAGCGGATGGAACACCACGGTTTCATCGACGCGGTTGATGAACTCGGGGCGGAAATGCTGGCCGACGATTTCCATTACCGCATCTTTCATGCGCGCATAATTTTCCTCGCCCGACATATCCTGGATAACTTGCGAGCCGAGATTCGAGGTCATCACGATTACGGTGTTGCGGAAATCAACGGTGCGTCCCTGGCCGTCGGTCAGCCTTCCGTCATCAAGAACCTGCAACAACACGTTGAACACGTCCGGATGCGCTTTCTCGACTTCATCCATGAGAATCACGGAATACGGTTTACGGCGCACCGCTTCGGTGAGATAGCCGCCTTCCTCGTAACCGACGTAACCCGGCGGTGCACCGATCAATCGCGCGACGGAATGTTTTTCCATGAACTCCGACATGTCGATACGAACCATCGCCTCGTCGGTGTCGAACAGGAATTGCGCGAGCGCCTTGGTCAGCTCCGTCTTGCCGACACCGGTCGGTCCGAGAAAAAGAAACGATCCTGACGGGCGATTCGGATCCGAAAGGCCTGCGCGTGAACGGCGAATGGCATTCGAAACCGCGATGACCGCTTCATCCTGCCCGACCACGCGTTTTTGCAATTCGCCTTCCATGCGCAGCAGTTTCTCCTTTTCACCTTCCAGCATTTTCGAAACCGGAATGCCCGTCCAGCGCGCAACGACTTCCGCGATTTCCTCGTCGGTGACGCGATTGCGCACAAGCTTCGTTTCCTTCTGCTCCGCTTGCGATGCGCTTTCAAGACGGCGCTCCAGCTCCGGCAAGCGCCCGTACTGGATTTCCGACATGCGGCCAAGATCGCCGGCGCGACGCGCGGTTTCAAGCTCCGCGCGCGCACGTTCGATTTCTTCTTTCACGTGCGCCGTGCCTTGCAGGCTGGCTTTTTCGGATTTCCAGATTTCATCCAGATCCGAGTATTCGCGTTCGAGTTTTTCGATTTCCGTTTCAAGGTCGGTGAGCCGCCGCTTGGAGGCTTCATCCTTTTCCTTCTTCAGCGCTTCGCGTTCGATTTTCAATTGAATGAGCCTGCGATCAAGGCGATCCATTTCCTCGGGCTTCGAATCGATTTCCATGCGAATGCGCGATGCGGCTTCATCAACCAGATCGATCGCCTTGTCCGGCAATTGCCGGTCACTGATGTAACGGTGCGACAAGGTCGCCGCAGCAACGATGGCGGGATCGGTGATTTCCACGCCGTGATGCACTTCGTAGCGTTCCTTCAGGCCGCGCAGGATCGCGATGGTGTTTTCCACGCTCGGTTCATCGACAAGCACTTTCTGGAATCGGCGTTCAAGTGCCGCATCCTTCTCGATGTGCTTGCGGTATTCGTCGAGCGTAGTCGCACCCACGCAATGCAGTTCGCCGCGCGCAAGTGCCGGTTTCAGCATGTTGCCGGCATCCATCGCGCCTTCGGCCTTGCCGGCGCCGACCACGGTGTGGATTTCATCGATAAAAAGAATGACGCGGCCTTCCTGCTTGGCGAGATCGTTCAGCACGGACTTGAGACGCTCTTCGAACTCGCCGCGGAATTTCGCACCGGCAATCAGTGAACCCATGTCGAGCGAAAGGATGCGCTTGTCCTTGAGACCCTCGGGAACTTCGCCGTTGATGATACGTTGCGCGAGCCCTTCGACAATCGCGGTCTTGCCCACGCCCGGCTCGCCAATCAGCACGGGGTTATTCTTTGTGCGACGTTGCAGCACCTGGATGGCGCGGCGGATTTCCTCGTCGCGGCCGATGACGGGATCGAGCTTGTTCGCCTCCGCGCGCGCGGTGAGATCGACGGTGTATTTTTCCAGCGCCTGGCGTTGTTCTTCGGCGTTCGGATCATTCACCTGTTCGCCGCCGCGCATTTCATCGATCGCTTTTTCAACCGCGCCCTTTACCGCGCCCGCGCTTTTCAGTGCTGCTCCCGCCGCACCCTTGTCATCGAATGCCGCAAGCACGAACAACTCGGATGAAATGTATTGATCCTTGCGCTGCTGCGCGAGCTTGTCGGTGACGTTCAGCAAGCGCCCGAGATCGTTGGAGACGTGCACTTCGCCCGGCGTGCCTTCAACCTGCGGCAAGCTATCAAGCGCGCGCTGCAAGTCCGCGCGCAACTGGTTCAGTTGCACGCCGGCGCGCGCGAGCAAGGGACGGACGCTGCCGCCATCCTGGTCGACCAACGCGAGCAACAGGTGTGATGGTTCGATGAACTGGTGATCGCGGCCAACGGCCAGCGATTGCGCGTCCGCCAGTGCGAGCTGGAATTTCGAGGTGAGTTTGTCCATCCGCATGAGTGTTCTCCTGAAGCGCGATGCCGGTGCTGTCAGGAAGATAGGGGCGGATGTGACAGATTCAAGGAACCCTTCCTCGTCCCTCCCTTGGAAAAAATCCCTCCCCGGCCCTCCCTTTGGAAAAGGGAGGGAGCACTTCGTTCAGATTCCTCGAAACGCGAATTGCAAAGCCTTGCGGTAAGTTGAACGAAGGAAGCCCCCTTTGAAAAAGGGGGCCGCTGCACGACGTGCAGCGGGGGGGGGGATTTTCAATGCAGCAGCGAATGGCTCAGAAGTATCATCACCAGCCCCAGCACAATCATCACGATCTGCTCGACACCGGAGCGCGCATCGACGCGGCGATGCAGGCCGGGAATCAGGTCAGCGACAGCGACATAGACGAAGCTGCCGGCGGCGATGGCGAGTACATAAGGTCGCGCGCCTTCGGCGGCTTCGAGGCTGAAGTACGCGATGACGCCGCCGAGTACCGCGCTCAACGACGCGGCAATGTTGTAGAGCAAGGCCTTGGCGCGGCTCATGCCGGATTGCAGCAGCACCGCGACATCGCCGACTTCCTGCGGAATTTCGTGCGCGGCCACGGCGAGCGCAGTGACGACGCCGAGATGGAAATCCACCAGGAACGCCGTCGCGATCAGCACGCCGTCGATGAGGTTGTGCAAGCCGTCGCCGATCAGCACTAGCACGCCGGCCGCGCGTTCGGGCCTGTGATGACCGTGATCCGGTGCGTGCGCTTCGCAATCATGCACATGGCAATGCCGCCAGATGACGAGCTTCTCCAGCAGGAAAAACAGCAGGATGCCAATCACGAACGTCAGGCCGATTTCGTGCAGGCTTTCCATGCCCGCCGCTTCGATCGCGTGCGGCAGCAGCGCGAGAAACGCGGCGCCGAGCAACGCGCCGACAGCGAAGCTGATGAGATAAGGCAGCAGTCTTCGGTGCCAGTTGTCCGACAACAGCAACAGCACGGACGCCGCCAGCACGCCCAGCACGCCGCCGAGCGCGGTGAACAGAATAATGGCGAGCAATAAGGACATGGGAATTCCGGGAAATTCGAAGCGGGCTATTCTGCCACAGCTTCGAGCCAGGCGAGGCCGGCCATGCGACCGGTCATTCCGTCGCGGCGGAAAGAGTAAAAGCGCTCGGCGTCTTTCACGGTGCAGAACTCGCCGCCGAAAACATCGTGCACACCGAGCGCGCGCAACTGGATGCGCGTAATTTCATGGATGTCACAGAAAAAACGGTCACCCCGTCCGGCGCGGAATGCGGCTTCGGTTTCCGACCAGCGTTTCGTGAAAGCTTCGCGCACGTCGGGCCCGACTTCGAACGCATCGGGCCCGATGGCGGGCCCGAGCCAGGCAAGCAATTCGCCCGGCTCGACGCCAAGTGCATCGACCGTGGCCTCGAGAATTCCGCTTGCCAGTCCGCGCCAACCGCCGTGTGCGGCAGCAACGCGGGTGCCCGCGCGATCGCAGAACAACACCGGCAGGCAATCCGCCACCAGCACCACGCACGCAACGCCGGGCCGATCCGTCCAGCTCGCATCCGCCGCCGGCGGCTCTTCGACTTCATCGGCGTGCACCACGACATTGCCATGAACCTGGTGCAGCCAGGCCGGTTCGCGCGCAAGGCCAAGCCGGCCACGCAGGAGGCGGCGGTTGGCGAGCACGGCATCCGAGGTGTCCTCGGTCATCGTTCCGAGGTTCAGGCTCGCGAACGGCCCTTCGCTGACGCCGCCAGCGCGGGTGGTCGCCACCGCGCGCACGTTCGAAGGCGCGGGCCACTGGGGCAGGATCAGTTGCATGTCACGCATCGGCGTTCTCGGCAGCATCAGCGTTCAAGGCCGCAAGCAGCGATTGCATGTCCGCGGGCAGCGGCGCTTCGAAAACCAGTTCGCGTTCGTCAATCGGATGCGTGAAGGAAAGCCGCCTTGCGTGCAGCGCCTGGCGGCGGAATCCGCGCAAGGTTTCAATGAGTTCCGGCGAGGGATTCTTCGGCAGCGCGAGTCGGCGTCCGTAAACCGGATCACCCACAACAGGATGCCGGACGTGTGCGAGATGCACGCGAATCTGGTGTGTGCGGCCGGTTTCCAGTTGCACGGCGACGTGCGTGTGCGCGCGAAAACGGCGAATGACACGGTAATGCGTCACCGCTTCGCGGCCGCCGCGGTCGCGCACGGCCATGCGCTTGCGATCCACGGGATGCCGGCCGATGGGCGCATCGATCATTCCGCCTGCCGTCATGACGCCACCGGAAACGGCTTCGTACTCGCGCTTGATGGTTCGGTGCGCGAGTGCCGCGACCAGTGCCGTGTGCGCGGGCAGCGTTTTCGCAATCACCAGCAGGCCGGAAGTTTCTTTATCCAGGCGATGCACGATGCCGGCGCGCGGAATGTTCACGAGCGCGGGCGCGTGATGCAGCAAGGCGTTCTGAAGAGTGGTATCGGGATTGCCGGCGCCGGGATGGACGACGAGTCCCGGCGGCTTGTTGATGACGAGCAGCGCCTCGTCTTCGAACACGACATCCAGCGGAATTTCCTGCGGCGCCATGGCAACTTCCGCCGCGAGTTCTGCATCAACGGACCACGTCTCGCCGCCGCTCACGATATCGCGCGGCCGCGGACTTGTACCCGCAAGCTGTACCTTGCCGGCATCGATCCACGTCTTGATGCGCGAGCGCGAATATTCCGGCAGCAGGCGCGCCAGCGCCTGGTCAAGCCGCTGGCCGTGAAACTCTTCGGGAATGGTTCCCTCAAGACGAATGGAATCAGCCAACTGCGCCTCCTTCAAGCCGCGAGAATCTGCAAGAATCCGCTATTTCTCCGCAGTTTAACCGAGCGGCGGTTAGCCGTGCAGAATGGCTGCGGTTATACTGCGCGCTTCGCTTTGGGCGGCGCTCACACGACTGCCTCGCCACTGCATCCGCCTCACAAACCGTCAACAGACAGCAGAATTCGACATGACCCGACGCCTTATCCTCCTCGCCTGCCTCACAGTACTCGCCGCGTGCGCCTCCGAACCGAAGGACCGGTATCTCGATCCGGCCGACGTGCTGTATCGCGAAGCGCACCAGAGCCTTGTGGACGGTCACTACCGGCGCGCCGAGATGGAGCTCCGGCAGATCATGTCGCACTACCCGTTCACCGATTTTTCCGTGCAGGCGCACCTGGACGTCCTTCACGTGCTGTTGCAGCTCAACCGTCCCGAAGAGCTGGCCGAGGAAGCGGACCGGTTCATCCGCGAGAACCCGCGTCATCCCGACATCGATTACGCGTACTACATGAAAGGGCTCGCGTTCTTCCCCGAAATGACCAACCCCGTGCGCCAGCTCGTGAACATCGACGCCGCGCGCCAGGACGTGGAGAACGCGAAAACGTCTTTCCGGAATTTCAGCCAGCTTGTCAGCCGCTTTCCCGACAGCAAATATTCGAAAGATGCGCGCCTGCGCATGATCGATCTGAAGAAGCGCATCGCGCGCCACCAGATTCATGTCGCCGATTACTACATGCGCCGCGGCGCGTGGGTGTCTGCGCTGCAAAGCGCTTATCGCGTGCTGACGGAATTCCAGGGCACACCGGCGGAAATCGATGCGTTGATGGTGATGATAGAGAGCTACGAAGCGCTGGGCCTGGAAAAGCTCGCTGAAACGCCACGTCGCATTCTCGCTGCGAACCCGGATCGCGAACCGGTCGTGCTCGGCGACGACTGATTTCCGCAACAGCGATCATCGAAGGCGTGCGGGAGCGTCGTCCTGCTGCGAATCGAATCCACGTTCGCGTTCGAGCATGCCCCGCCGTTCGTCCAATCAGTCCTTCAGCTTGTGCCGGTAACCCGATGTGATCGGGTAGCGCCGTTCCCGTCCGAATGCCCGGCGACTGATCTTGATACCCGGCGGCGCCTGGCGGCGCTTGTATTCGTTGTGGCTGACCATGTTCAGCACGCGGCTGACGATCGCCGCATCAAATCCCTTCGCGATGATTTCCTCATAACCCAGATCGTCCTCGATGTAGGCCTCGAGAATCGGATCGAGAATTTCATAAGGCGGCAACGAATCGCTGTCTTTCTGATCCGCGCGCAACTCGGCGGATGGCGGGCGTTCGATCACCGCTTCGGGAATCGCGGGCGACAGCCCGTTTCGATAACGCGCCAGCCGATAAACCAGCAGCTTGTAAACATCTTTCAGCGGCGCGAACCCGCCGGCCATGTCGCCGTACAAGGTCGCGTAACCGACCGCATATTCACTTTTGTTGCCGGTCGTGAGCACCATCTTGCCCGTACGGTTCGACAACGCCATCAACAGCACGCCGCGCGTGCGCGCCTGGATGTTTTCTTCCGTCGTGTCGATGGGCGCGTCGCCGAACACCGGTGCGAGTACTTTTCGAAAAGCGTCGAACGGTTCTTCGATCGGCAAGCTGAAATATTCCACGCCAAGCAGTTTCGCCTGCCGCGCCGCTTCGTCTTTTGACAAGTCCGCGGTGTAACGCGACGGCATCATCACCGCGGTGACCTTGTCCGCGCCGATGGCATCAACAGCGATCGCAAGCGTCAACGCAGAATCGATACCGCCGGATGAACCGATGATGACGCCCTTGAAGCCGTTCTTCTCCACGTAATCGCGCACGCCGAAAACGAGCGCGCGATACACGCTTTCCTCAAGGCTTTTCTCGGTGTGCACATCGCCGCGCGCGATCTCGCATCGAACGCCGTCGTAAGCGACATCAACCGGATAAAGCCCCTGCACGAAATACGGTGCGCGCACGGCAACTTTCGCGTCGTCGTTGATGGCCAGTGAATTGCCGTCGAACACCAGCTCGTCCTGGCCGCCGACAAGATTGCAGTAAACGACAGGAAGACCGGATTCGCGCACACGGGCGGCCAGCACCTGCGTGTCGCGGTGCGCTTCGCGTCCGATCTGGAATGGCGAGGCGGAAATGTTCAGGAGGATTTTCGCGCCGGCATCACGCGCCTGCTCGGCGACACCGCGCGACCACAGGTCTTCACAGATCGTGAGGCCAACAGGAATGCCTTTTACGTCTGCGACAACGCTGCCAGCGGCGGGCGTGAAATAGCGCTTCTCATCGAACACGCCGTAATTCGGCAGCAACTGCTTGCGATATTTCGCCTGGATGCGTCCGTCTTTCAACAACGCGAACACGTTGTACATTGCGTCGTCGGCGTACTCGGGAAAGCCGATGCCGATCCAGGTTTCCGGCGCGAAAGCGAGAAGATCATCAAGCGCGTTTTCGAGACGATTGCGAAGGCCAGAGTGATTCAGCAGGTCTTCGGGCGGATAACCCGTGAGCGTCAACTCGGGAAACAGCACAAGCTCGGCGCCATGTTCCGTCACCGCGCGCCGCGTCATCGCCTTCACGCACTCGGTGTTGCCCGCGACGTCGCCGACGAGCAGGTTTGCTTGGGCCATCACGATGCGGAGGGATATATTCATCGAAGCCGATTCTTGATCGACTGAAAGGGATAATTATTAATACCTTCAGAGAGAAGGAAGAAGGAAGAAGGAAGAAGACGATGCTCGCGGTGTTCGTCTTCTCCCTTCTCCCTTCTCACTTCTCACCTCTTCATTCAGCCAGCGACAGCGGCATGAATCGCGTCGCCGAGTTCCGCCGGCGAACGCACGGTGCGAACACCGGCCGCTTCCAGCGCCTTGAACTTTTCATCTGCCGTGCCCTTGCCGCCGGAAATGATCGCGCCGGCATGACCCATGCGCTTGCCCGGCGGTGCGGTAACGCCGGCGATGTACGCAACAACAGGCTTGGTCACATTCGATTTGATGAATTCCGCCGCGGCTTCCTCGTCCGTGCCGCCGATTTCGCCGACCATGATGATGCCCTGCGTATCCGCATCCTGTTCAAAGAGATCGATGACCTCGATGAAATTCATGCCGCGAACCGGATCGCCACCGATGCCAACGCAGGTCGTCTGGCCAAGACCGTTGCCGGTCGTCTGGTGAACGGCTTCGTAAGTGAGCGTGCCGGAACGCGACACGATGCCGATCCGGCCCGGCTTGTGAATGTGGCCCGGCATGATGCCGATCTTGCATTCGCCCGGTGTGATCACGCCCGGGCAGTTCGGGCCGACAAGATGCACGCCCGGATAATCCTTCAGCGCGGCCTTCACCTTGATCATGTCCACGACAGGAATGCCCTCGGTGATACACACGATGGTCTTGATGCCGGCATCGGCCGCTTCAAGAATCGCGTCGGCCGCGAACGGCGGCGGCACGAAGATCATCGACGCATCGGCGCCGGTTTCCTGCACGGCGGCATCGACCGTGTTGAACACCGGACGATCCAGGTGCTTTTCGCCGGCCCTGTACGGCGTAACGCCACCGACCAGTTGCGTGCCGTAGGCGATCGCCTGTTCGGAATGGAAGGTGCCCTGCTTGCCGGTGAAGCCCTGGGTGATCACCTTCGTCGATTTATTGATAAGAATGCTCATTGATTGTTCCCTGGAATTCGTTGGCGATCAGGACTTCACGGCGGCGACAACTTTCGTCGCGGCGTCCGTGAGGTCATTGGCGGGCTGGATCGCGAGGCCGGAGTTTGCAAGCATTTCGCGGCCCTTCTCGACGTTCGTGCCTTCAAGGCGCGCGACCACCGGCACATCAACGCCGACTTCCTTCACCGCGGCGATGATGCCTTCGGCGATCAGATCGCAGCGCACGATGCCGCCGAAGATGTTCACCAGGATCGCTTTCACGTTCTTGTTGGAAAGAATCAGCTTGAACGCCTCGGTGACGCGCTCTTTCGTAGCACCGCCGCCAACGTCAAGGAAGTTCGCCGGCTCGCCGCCGTGCAGCTTGATGAGATCCATCGTCGCCATCGCGAGACCGGCGCCGTTCACCATGCAGGCGATGTTGCCGTCGAGCGAGACGTAGTTGAAATCGTGCTCGTGCGCGATGTTTTCCTTTTCATCTTCCTGGCTCGGATCGCGCATCGCGGCGAGATCGGGATGACGGAACATCGCCGAATCATCGAGGTTGACCTTGGCGTCCAGCACCACGACGCGATGATCGGTGGTGATGATCAGCGGATTGATCTCGACCAGCGAGGCATCTTTTTCCACGAACATCGTGTACAGGCCGTTCACGACCTTGGAGAAATCCTTGAACTGCTCCTTCGTGATACCGAGTCCGAAGGCGAGCTCGCGCACCTGGTAGGCCTGCAGGCTGGCCGCCGGATTGATGTCGACGCGGAAAATCTTCTCCGGCGTCTTCTCGGCGACCTCTTCGATGTCCATGCCGCCTTCGGTCGATGCCATGAAGGTGACGCGCTCGCTGGCGCGATCCACGACCACGGAGAGATACAGCTCGCGCGAAATGTCGGAGCCGGCTTCGATGAGCAGCTGCTTCACCGGCAAGCCTTCCGGGCCGGTCTGGTGCGTGACGAGCGTCATGCCGATCATCTTCGATGCGGCCTCGCGCACTTCATCCAGCGTGCGGCAAAGCGTCACGCCGCCCGCCTTGCCACGCCCGCCGGCGTGAACCTGGGCTTTCACCACCCAGAGCTTGCCGCCGAGATCCTCGGCAGCCGCAACCGCGGAGGCGGCGGAATCGGCAACCTTTCCCGCAGGAACCGGCATGCCATAATGCGAAAAGAGCTGTTTCGATTGGTATTCGTGGAGATTCATGTGGTTTTCGTCACGTCCGGTAGAGAGAAGGGGGCGAAATCGAGGCGCGTATTCTGGCGCAAGCGGCGCCGTTTCGCAAAAATCGCTGCCCTGCTCCACGGATCCGGATCATGATCTCGATCTCCGAAGCCGGCCGAACGGGACGCTTCTCCATTCACGATCTGACCGGCGAGACCGCGGGCGGCGAGTTGCGCTGGCGCGTTCTGCGCCTGCTCAACCTTTTCCGCGCGATTGCCGCAGGCGTTTTCACACTCCTTTATTTCCAGGATTCGCCACAGCCTTTCGGCTCGCACCAGCCGGCACTCTACTTATGGACAGGCATCGGCTACTTCGCGTTTACCGTGATCGCGAGCTTCGCGCTGCGAACCCGCCGGCCGGGATTGCGCTGGCAGGCGTATGTGCATCTTGTCGTCGACGCCACAGCGATCATCCTGTTGCTGCACGCCTCGGGCGGGCAATCCAGCGGTCTCGCCAGCATGCTGTTCATCGCCGTGGCGGCTGGCAGCATTCTCCTCGGCCAGCGCCTGGCGCTGGCGTACGCCGCACTCGCCTCGCTCGCACTGCTTTCCGAGCAGACGCTGACGCAGCTCGAAAACCTCGAAAGAACATTCAATTACACCGCCAGCGGCATCATGGGCGCGATTTTCTTCGCCACCGCGCTCGTCGGAAGCTGGATCGCCGAACGCTTCCGGGAAAGCGAAGCGCTGGCAACGCGGCGCGGGGTCGATCTCGCCAACCTTTCACAGGTCAACAATCTCGTCATCCAGAATCTGCGCACCGGCGTGGTCGTGCTCGATGAGAACAACCACATCCGCCAGATCAACGCCGCGGCGATGCGCTACCTCGATCTCAACGGCAGTCCCAAGGGCCGTGAAATGACGGTCTCGTCCGCCTTGAGCCAACTGGTCGAACGCTGGCGCTCCGCCCGCGACGAAACACCGGAGAATTTCCGCGGCCCCGACGGCAGTTTGTTCATACCCACGATCCAGACGCTGAACGGACACCGCGATGGCAGCCTGATGATCTTCCTTGAAGACGCGGAAACGGCAGCAGAGAAAGTGCAGCAGATGAAACTTGCCGCACTTGGACGCCTCACGGCGAGCATCGCGCATGAAATCCGCAATCCCATCGGCGCGATTTCGCACGCGGGACAATTGCTGGAGGAATCCGCCGGTCTCGATACCGACGATCGCCGCTTTCTCGCCATCATTCGCGAACAGTCCAGTCGCGTGAACGAAATCGTCGAGAACATTCTCCAGCTCGGGCGGCGCGAACGCATCCGGCCGGAACGCCTGGAAGTCACCAGCTGGCTGCGCGATTTCGTCATGGAATGCTGCGACACGCAGGACCTTGCGCATGATGCCATCGAACTCGACACCACCGGCGATGAGGTGTTCGTGCGCATCGATCCTGGCCACTTGCGCCAGGTTCTCGCCAACCTCATCGACAACGCGAAACGGCATGCCGGCGCGAACGAACACGGTGAACTCGTGAAACTGCGGCTGTCGCAAAATGCATCCGCATCAACCGTGTGGCTGGACGTTATCGATCATGGGCCGGGCATACCGGATGAGATCGTCAGCCGCATTTTCGAGCCGTTTTACACCCACTCGCGCACGGGAACGGGCCTCGGCCTGTTCATTGCACGCGAGTTGTGCGAATGCAATCATGCGACGCTGAAATACGGCCAGGACTTTGATGGCCGGAGCTGCTTCCGCATTCGCTTCCAGGACGAACAGGCATGGTTGACTTGAGCAACGCCGGCAACGCGCACGTGTTGATTGTCGATGACGAGCCGGACATTCGCGATCTGATTGCCATCACCCTGCAACGGATGGGTTTGCGAACGCTGCATGCTGGCGGACGCCGCGAAGCCGAAGCGGCGATTCTCAACGAACGCCCTGACCTTTGTCTCACCGACATGCGCATGGCCGACGGCAACGGACTCGATCTCGTCGGCTGGATCCAGGAGCACGTGCCAGGCATGCCGGTTGCCGTCATTACCGCGCACGGCAATGTCGAGTCCGCCGTCAATGCGCTGAAGCTTGGCGCCTTCGATTTTGTTTCCAAGCCTGTCGACGTGAACGACCTGCGCCGCCTGGTGAGCGCGGCGCTCAACATGGGTAAGGCGGAAAAGGAAACTGCGGCGGATGCCTCGCGCCCGCAACTGCTCGGCGATTCCGCCGCCATTCATCGCGTGCGCGAAATGATCGCGAAAGTCGCGCGCAGCCAGGCGCCCGTGCACATCAGCGGCGAATCCGGCACCGGCAAGGAACTCGCCGCACGCCTCATTCATGATTCAGGGCCGCGCGCGGGCCAGGCCTTCGTGCCCGTGAACTGCGGTGCGATCCCCTCCGAGCTGATGGAAAGCGAATTTTTCGGGCACAGGAAAGGCAGCTTCACTGGCGCGCACGCCGACAAGGAAGGCCTTTTCCACGTCGCCGACGGCGGCACGCTGTTTCTCGACGAAGTCGCCGACCTGCCCTTGCACATGCAGGTGAAACTGCTGCGCGTAATCCAGGAGAAATGCATCCGTCCCGTCGGTGCGGCACGCGAGATTCCCGTCAACGTGCGCGTGCTCTCGGCGACGCATCGCGATCTCGCCAAAGACGTGAGTGAAGGCAAGTTCCGTGAAGATCTCTTCTATCGCATCAATGTCATCGAGCTGCACCTGCCCTCCCTGCGCGAGCGCCGCTCCGACATTCCCTCGCTGGTGGATTCGCTGCTCGGCCGCATGGCGAACAATCTCGGCATTTCAAAGCCCTTCATCGAACCGGATGCGATGGGTCGCCTGCTGGAACACGACTATCCCGGCAACGTGCGCGAACTGGAGAACGTGCTCGAACGCGCCGTGACACTCTCGGGCGGCGATGTGATTCACGCCGGCGATATCCAGATCCGGCGCAGCAACGAGCCCCGTCTTACCACGCCGGCACGCCGCAAGGATGACCTTGAAATCGACGCACTGCCGCGACAACTCGGCGAGCCGGAGAAACAGGCCATTTCCGACGCACTCGAGAAAACCCGCTACAACAAGACCAAGGCCGCGAAGTTACTCGGCCTGACCTTGCGACAGTTGCGGTACCGGATTCAGAAGCTTGGGCTTGAGGAGTGATTTCGCGTTCCACCGGTTGCTGTTTCAACACTTCGCTTGCTGCTTGTCACATGGACTTCCCGCTCAATTCAGGAATCCGTTTTGGCAAGACACCTTCTGATTACGAGAAGCGTTTGATTGCTCGTCAGGCGGCCCGCCCGTTTGGAATCCTCGCTGCAAGAAAAGCATGTGACTGAGAGAGTCGTTCAACTTTCACACAGTTGAACGAAGAAACCCCTCCCTTTCCCAAAGGGAGGTTCGGGGAGGGATTTCTCTTCCCCATCCAAATCTTCCGAACAATTGTCCCCAGCGGGATTTCCTCCACGCGCATTGCCAGAACACCGCGCACTCAAAGCCCTCCAAAAAAATGCTCTTCACGCACAAACTTATTTCTATTTGTGCATTCATAAACTTTGATCTCTGAAATGCCGCCAAAACAGCTAATAAACGCACGCTTGGCACAAGCCTTGCTAAAGGAACCCCAACGCCACCAACCGGTGACGAAACACTCCAGGAAGGAGAACATCATGGAAAGAAACATCAAAAAGCAGGGCGGCTTCACGCTCATCGAACTCATGATCGTCGTGGCGATCATCGGCATACTGGCCTCGGTCGCACTTCCCGCCTACCAGGATTACACCACCCGGGCAAAGGTCGCCGAACTCTTCTCACTTGCTCAAGGTGCCAAGATCAATTTGTATGACGCTTATGTCGCCGGCGGTCAGATGCCACTTGTCGCCGACACAATCATCACAGGAACGGTTGTTCCGATGTTCGAAGCATCGAATTACATCGGACCAGGCAACGCGGGTTATACGGTCGGAACCACGACAGGTGGCGTTGTAAATGGTCGAGGCACGATCACCTTGACCGTTCAGAACCTGATCGGCGACGCCAACGGCCAGACGGTCGTATTCATGTTTGATGCGGAAAGCACCGGACTCCGGTTGCTTTGCGATCCGGCGGTGACGGGATCGACCATTCCGCCACAGTACTTGCCTTCGAACTGCCGTTAACGCAATAGCTCACTGGGAAGCCTGGCTTTAAGTCAGGCTTTTCTTTGCCCAAATTTTGTCAATTGTTGACAATTTGTCAGGTATTGCCCCTAACAAAACGTGGTTTATCGTCCCCTTATTCAGTGATTCCAGGCCTTTTTACTTGGCATATTCATTGCATCCTATTGGGACAGGTGACTCAATCACCTGTTACTACTTGGACAACCCAACCCCATGGGGATACTGCAATGAAAAACACACAGAAAGGCTTTACGCTTATCGAACTGATGATCGTGGTCGCGATCATCGGCATCCTGGCTGCCGTGGCGATCCCGGCCTACCAGGACTACACCATCCGCGCGAAGATGACTGAAATTCTCGGCTTGATGGCTTCCGCCAAGACGACGTTGTACGAATCCTACGCTTCCAATGGCGCGATGCCGGCGGATAACAGCGCCACGGAGGCGAACATCCAGGCGATGCTCGAGAATTCGGAATTCATCGCTGCCCTGCCGACGTATGCCGTGACCACGGTTGCCCCGGGTACCAATAACGTGGCGACCATTACCGTCACGATTGAGAACGCTGGCGGTATTGCCGACACGAAGACCTGGGCGTTCGTGTTCACCGCGGAAGCCACCGGCCTGACGCTGGATTGCACCGGCGGCTCCCTGGAGGCCCAGTTCCGTCCGTCGAACTGCCGTCCGTAAGGCACGTCGACCGTTATTGGAAGCCCGGCTTCGGCCGGGCTTCTTTTATTTCCGGGTTCAAAAAAGCTTCGAACCAGCGCTGGCCCAAGGGCGAATACGTATCCTGCTTGGACTTTGGCGCGACTTGTAACTAGTATTAGACCGCTTCGACATTCAACTCTAGCCCCTTCATTTACGGGGATTTTTTGTGGCCACACCGACAGTCAGAACCAACCTCACCGGCCTCGGCCGTCGCCTCGTGCTCGATGGCGTCATTGACGAGGACTCGGCGCAGCGAGCCTTCCAGGAAGCCCTGAAGGACAAGCAGCCGTTTGTCGCCCACCTGGTGGCGAAAGGTCTGGCTAAGGCCGGCGACATTGCTGCAGCCGCCGCACACGAGTTCGGTGTGCCCATGCTGGATCTCGGCTCCATCGATATTGAAACGGATATCGTCAAGCTCGTTGATGCCAAGCTGATCCAGAAGCACCACGCGCTGCCGATCTACAAGCGCGGCAAACGCCTGTTCATCGCGATTTCCGATCCGACCAATCTCAACGCACTGGATGACATCAAGTTCCACACCGGCCTGACGGTCGATGCCGTCGTGGTCGAGGAGGACAAGCTCCAGAAGGTCATCGAAAAGGCACTGGAAGCGGCCGACACCTCAATGCAGGATCTGTCCGGCGGCGAACTTGACGATCTTGACAACGTCGATGTGGACTCCGGCGCCGAGGAGCAGGACGACGCGCGGGCAGAGGTCGATGACGCGCCGGTTGTGCGTTTCGTCAACAAGGTGATGCTGGATGCGATCAACAAGGGCGCGTCCGACATTCACTTCGAACCCTACGAAAAATTCTACCGGGTGCGCTTCCGCATGGACGGCATGTTGATCGAAATCGCGCAGCCGCCGATCGCCTTGGCCGGCAAGATTTCCGCGCGTCTGAAAGTGATGTCGCGAATGGATATCGCCGAACGCCGCGTGCCGCAGGATGGGCGCATCAAGCTGAAGCTTTCCAAGACGCGCGCCATCGATTTCCGCGTCAATACCTGCCCGACGCTGTTCGGCGAGAAGATCGTGCTGCGTATTCTCGATCCCTCCAGCGCCAAGCTCGGCATCGACGCACTAGGCTACGAGCCCTTCCAGAAAGAGCTTTACCTCGACGCGCTTTCCAAGCCCTACGGCATGATCCTTGTCACGGGCCCCACGGGTTCGGGTAAAACCGTTTCGCTTTATACCGGCGTGAACATTCTCAACACCATCGACCGCAACATTTCGACGGCCGAAGACCCCGCGGAAATCCAGTTGCCCGGCGTCAACCAGGTGAACGTGAACCCGAAAGTCGGCCTGACGTTCTCCTCGGCACTGAAGGCGTTCCTGCGCCAGGATCCCGATGTCATCCTGGTCGGCGAGATTCGTGACCTCGAGACCGCCGAAATCGCGATCAAGGCCGCGCAGACCGGCCACCTGGTGCTCTCGACCTTGCACACCAACGACGCACCCAAGACATTGACGCGTCTTGCCGACATGGGCGTTCCGCCGTTTTCCATTGCCTCGGCGGTGAACCTCATCATTGCGCAGCGCCTGGCACGCCGACTCTGCTCGACCTGCAAGGAAACCCAGGACATCCCGAAGGAGGCCCTGCTCAAGGAAGGCTTCACGGAAGAGGAAATCGAGAGCGGACTCACGATATTCGGGCCGAAAGGCTGCGAGAATTGCAACGAAGGTTACAAGGGCCGGACCGGCATTTACCAGGTCATGCCGGTCAGCGAGGCCATGGGGCGGATCATCATGGAGGGCGGCAACGCGATGCAGATCGCCGACCAGGCCGCAAAGGAAGGCATCTGGGACCTGCGCAAATCAGGCCTCAAGAAAGTCAAGGACGGCCACATCGGACTGGCGGAACTCAACCGCGTGACCGTTGAATGATTGGCTGAATAATTGAAAGTAATGCACACGGCGCGAGACCGGGGCAGGGAAAGACATGGCTGAAGCAACAGCAAAGAAACAATTCAATTTTGCCTGGGAAGGTACCGACAAGCGCGGCAACCGCGTCAAGGGCAAGGCGATGGCCTTGAGCGAGACGCTGGTGAAAGCCGATTTGCGCCGCCAAGGCATCAATCCGATCCGGATCAAGAAACAGAGCTCCACCCTGTCGGCTGCGAAAGGCAAGAAGATCACGCCGGGCGACATCGCGATATTCAGCCGCCAGATGGCGACCATGATGAGCGCCGGCGTTCCGCTGGTGCAGTCTTTCGACATCATCGGCAAGGGCCATGAAAATCCGCGCATGCAGGACCTCATCATGGCCATCAAGGCCGATGTCGAAGGCGGCGCCAATCTCGCGGAATCGCTGTCCCGGCACCCGCTGTATTTCGATGATCTGTTTGTGAACCTCGTGGAAGCCGGTGAACAGGCGGGCGCGCTCGAGACGCTGCTGGACAAGATCGCGACGTACAAGGAAAAAACCGAAGCGATCAAGAAGAAGATCAAGAAGGCGCTGACGTACCCGATCTCGATCCTGGTGATCGCGTTCATCGTGACCGCTATCCTGCTTATTTTCGTGATTCCGCAATTCGAGGAGTTATTCTCGGGCTTCGGCGCCGACCTGCCAGCGTTTACGCAAATGGTCATCGAATTGTCCGAGTTCGTTCGCGCGAAGGGCGTCTTTATTGTCATCGGTATTGCCGGATTCTTTTCGACGTTCTTTTATTTCAAGAAACGGTCACGCAAGTTCCGCCAGACGCTTGACCGGATCGCACTGAAGGTTCCTGTGGTCGGGGATATCCTCGTAAAGGCCGCCATCGCACGTTTCGCCCGCACACTGGCGACGATGTTCGCCGCCGGTGTGCCGCTGGTCGAAGCTCTGGAATCGGTCTCGGGCGCTACCGGCAATATCATCTACGAATTGGGCGTATTGCAGATACGCGACCAGGTATCTACGGGCCAGCAGTTGAACGTTGCGATGGATCAGACCGAACTGTTCCCGAACATGGTCGTGCAGATGATCGCGATTGGTGAAGAAGCCGGTTCCATCGATTCCATGGCGTCGAAGGTCGCGGATTTTTTCGAGGCCGAAGTCGATGACGCCGTTGATAACCTCTCCGCCCTGATGGAACCGGTCATCATGGCGATTCTCGGTGTTCTGGTCGGTGGCCTGGTTGTCGCCATGTACCTGCCCATCTTCAAGATGGGTTCGGTCGTTTGACCCTCCTCGCACCCACCGGAGTTCGACGTGTCTGAAATACTGCTGGCGTTCGAGGCCAGCCCGTCCGCCTGGATTGCCTGCTGTGTCGTGCTGGGATTGATGATCGGCAGTTTTCTGAACGTGGTCATCTACCGCCTGCCGGTAATGCTCGAGCGCGAGTGGAAAACACAGGCGCGCGAGCTGCTTGAACTGCCTGCCGATGACAATCAAACACCTTTCAATATCGTCGCGCCGCGTTCGCGCTGTCCGCACTGCGATGCGGGCATCAAGGCCTGGCAGAACATCCCGGTCATCAGTTACCTGCTGCTGCGCGCGCGGTGCGCATCGTGCGGCACGAGGATTTCGCTTCGCTATCCCGCCATCGAATTGCTGTCCGCGCTGCTCGCGGGATTCGTTGCGTGGAAATTCGGTGTCAGCTGGGCGACGCTCGGCGGGCTGCTGTTTGCGTGGTCGTTGATCGCGCTGACATTCATCGATCTCGATCACCAGCTGCTGCCGGACGACATCACCCTGCCGCTGCTGTGGCTCGGCCTGGTGTTCAGCATCGGCGGGATTTTTGTGGGGGCTACCGATGCCATTATCGGCGCGATTGCCGGCTACGGCAGTCTCTGGCTGGTATTCCAGTCGTTCAAGCTGCTCACCGGCAAGGAAGGCATGGGCTACGGCGATTTCAAGTTGTTCGCGGCGTTCGGTGCGTGGCTGGGATGGCAGATGCTGCCGATGATCATCCTGCTCGCATCCGCGGCCGGCGCGATCATCGGCGGACTCGCGATCATTCTGCGTGGACGCCACCGCGCGCAACCCATCCCCTTCGGTCCCTTTCTCGCCATCGCCGGCCTGATCGCGTTTCTCTGGGGCGACGCGATTCTTGCCTGGTATCTCGGCCTGTATCAATAACATGTTGCGCGTCGCGCTGACCGGAGGCATCGGCAGCGGCAAATCTGCCGCAGCCGACGTGTTCCGCGAGCTCGGCGTTCCCGTGATCGACACTGACCGTATCGCCCGCGAGCTGGTCGAACCCGGCCAGCCTGGTTTGCAAGCACTGAGCGACGAATTCGGCGACAGCATCCTCGATGTCAATGGACGGCTCGATCGCGAGCGTTTGCGGCAACGGATTTTTTCCGATGACGCAGCACGATCCTGCGTCAATGCGTTACTTCATCCACTGATCCTCGATGCACTCGAAAACGAACTGGCGGCGATCGATTCGGCCTACGTGGTAATTGAAATTCCACTTCTTGCCGAAACCGGCTTGGCGGATAGCTTCGACCGCGTGCTCGTTGTCGATGCCAATGATGACATTCGGATCAAACGCTTGCAGGAACGAGATGGTGTGAGCAAGGAGGATGCGTACGCCGCATTGGCCGCGCAGGCGACACGCGATGAACGACTGCGGCTTGCGAGTGACGTGATCGAGAACAACAGCAGCCTCATTGAGCTCGAAGCTGCCGTTCGCGCACTGCACGAGAAGTACTGCGCGATGGCAAAACGGTTTGCCACTGCGCCGGACCGTCCCTCAGAATGACGCCATGAGTTCACCCACGAAAAAACAGGCCGGGCGGCCCACCGCTTCGCGATGGCAGACCTACGAATTTCCGCTGAACGAACGCGTGCGCACCTTCATGCGACTCGAACACCTGTTCGCGCGTGTGCAACGTCACGCGCAAGGCACCGACCCGTGGGACAGTCATGCGGCCCTGACCGGCTTGCTGGAAATTCTCGCCATCCTCGGTCGCGGCGACGTGCGCAGCGACGTGCTGCGAGAAATGGAACGCCAGGGACAGACGCTGGGCCGCCTGAAGAATCGCGATGGTGTTGACAGCACGCGCCTCGGCGCCATTCTCGAAAACCTGGAAAAACTTCGCGTGCGGCTTGACGCCTCCGAAGCGCAGGTGGGACGCAACTTGAAAGCCAATGAATTGATCAGCGCGCTCAAGCAACGCAGCGCGATTCCCGGTGGCACTTGCGGCTTCGACCTGCCGGCCTTGCAGCACTGGTTGTCACTGCCCGCTGAAACGCGGCGCGAGCAACTCGATCATTGGTTGAACGAACTTGGCGCGTTGAACCGCAGCGTTCGCCTGGTGCTGATGCTGTTGCGCGAGAGCGCGGCGCCAAGCACCGAGACCGCCGAGAACGGAATGTTTCATCGCAATCTCGAATCGGGTGCGGCTTACCAGTTGATTCGCGTGCAGATCGAGGAAGGCGTGCATGCCTTTCCGGAAATCTCCGGTGGCAAGCATCGCTTCACGGTGCGTTTTCTTGAACAACCGGATATCGCGCAACGTCCGCGCGCCGTACAACGCGATATCGCATTTCAACTTGTCTGTTGCCAATTGTGAAAATGAACGATGCGGAAAACAAGCGGTCTTCCTCTCGCGATCAAAAGAGAATCTATCCCTGCCCGCGTTGTGGCGAGGCGGTGGACTGGAACAACGCGCCACGCTGGAAGCCATTCTGCTCCGAACGCTGCAAGCTGATCGATCTCGGCGCTTGGTTTTCGGAGGAACACGCCATCCCCGGTGAATCGCTGCCGGACGACGTGAATGGAGATGATTCGGACGCGAACTGATACACGATCAACTTCCGCACCAAAGGCTACGAATCGCCGCAATGCCCCGTCCGCCCGCTGCCTTCGCCTTCATCAAATCATCTTTCGACATTCCACCCAGTGCGAACGCCGGCATGTTCGCTCGTTGTGCAAGCCCGGAAAATCCTGTCCAACCAATGGGTGAATGCTGTGGATGCGTGGCCGTCGCTGCAACGGGGCTTATCAGGACCAAGTCAGCACCAAGACGTTGCGCCTGACGCAGTTCGGCCAAGGAATGACATGCAACGGACAACCAGGCGTTCAATGGAACAGGACGTCGATTCAACCGGGATGCTTGCCTGCTGCCAAGATGAATGCCGTCGGCGTCAACATCGTCAAGCAGATCGGCCGCACCGTTCAGCAGCAATCTTGCGTGGTGACGGCGGCAGAGTTGCAGTACCTCGCGCGCCAGCGAAACGTAATCGCTGCGCGACACAGCGGGAGCGCGAAACTGAACCAGGTTCACGCCACCGCGCAGCGACGCTTGCAATCCATCGAGAAAAACATCGCGGGAAGTATTCGTTGGATCTGGCGTGACGAGACAAAAATCGGGCAGGCGCAGCGCCTGGATGATGGGACGGTCCGCTTCGAGAATGTCTTCCTGCGGTAGAAGCTCGGGAGAAACCCATTTGAGTTTCTGTCCTTCACGGCCATGCGGCGAACCGCCGAAATGCGTGATTTCGCGAACATCGAGACGCACGGAAAAATCGGGATAAGCGTGATGGATTTCGATCAGGCGCTGCATCGGGCCGGCGACAACGCCGAGCTCCTCCAGCAATTCGCGCCGCAACCCGGCTTCGGGCGCTTCATCTCGTTCGAGCTTGCCGCCGGGAAACTCCCAGCGACCGGCCTGTGTCTTTCCGGGGGGCCTGTCGGTAATCAGCACCCGCCCTGACGTGTCGCGCAGGATCGCGACCATGACGTGCACGGGCGGCATCATGCACTGTCAGCCAAGACGTCCGTGGCAATGCTTGAATTTCTTTCCCGATCCGCACGGACAAGGTTCGTTGCGTCCGACCTTCGGCGTTTCGCGAACCACCGTTTCCGGTTTCGCGGCCCGTTGCGGTTGCGCTTCCTTGTTGTCACCTGCGGTCGCAGAGCCCGGGTCCGCGTGCTGGAACTCCATTCGCTTGCTGGCGTTCCGCCGATGTTCTTCAAGCTTCGCAATTTCTTCCTCGGACTGCACGCGCGGCTGCAGGCGCGACAGGACCGTGACGGTTTCACGCTTGATGCGCTCAAGCATCGCAAAGAACATCTCGAACGCTTCGCGCTTGTATTCCTGCTTCGGATTCTTCTGCGCATAACCGCGCAGATGAATGCCCTGGCGCAAATAATCCATCGCGGCGAGATGCTCCTTCCACAGCGTATCCAGCCGGTCGAGCATGACGGCCTTCTCCAGGTGACGCATGGCCGGCCCGCCGACAGTTGTTTCCTTGGCCGAAAGGCTTTCCGCGATCGCATCGCTGATCTGCTGGCGCAGGCCTTCTTCATGCAGCTTGTCGTCGGCTTCGAGTGTGGCGGCGACATCGAACTTCAAGGAGAACTCGCGCTCCAGCGTACGCGTCAGGCCGTCGACATCCCATTGCTCAATCATGGATTGCGGCGGAATGTGTTCGTCGATGACGGCGTTGATGACATCGTCACGGATCGCGGAGATCATTTCCGAGATGTCGTCGCTTTCCATGACTTCATCGCGCTGCTCGTAAATCACGCGGCGTTGATCGTTAGCGACGTCGTCGTATTCCAGGAGATTTTTTCGAATGTCGAAGTTGTGCGATTCGACGCGCCGCTGCGCGTCCTCGATGCGCTTGGTGACCCAGCGATGCTCGATCGCCTCGTCTTCCTGCATGCCGAGCTTTTCCATCAGCCCTTTCATGCGTTCGCCGCCGAAAATGCGCATCAGGCTGTCATCCATCGACAGGTAGAAACGGCTGGAGCCCGGATCGCCCTGGCGACCGGCGCGGCCGCGAAGCTGGTTGTCGACACGCCGCGACTCGTGCCGCTCCGTACCGACGATATGCAACCCGCCCGCTTCGAGCACGGTACGGTGGCGTTCTTCCCATGCCTTGCGCACGCGTTCGCTTGCCGCGGCGTCGTCGCCGGCTTCGGTCAGCTCGCTTTCAGGATTGCCGCCAAGCACGATATCGGTACCGCGGCCGGCCATGTTGGTTGCAATCGTGACAGCACCTGGACGACCGGCTTCCGCAACGATCTCCGCTTCGCGCGCGTGCTGCTTGGCGTTCAACACTTCGTGCGGAATGCCTTCCTTTTTCAAAAGGCCCGAGAGAACTTCGGAAATCTCGATCGACGTCGTGCCGACGAGCACCGGCTGGTTACGACTTCTGCAATCACGGATGTCATCGATGATGGCCTGGAATTTCGCGTTCGCATTCAGGAAGACCTGGTCGGCGTAATCCTTTCGCGCCATCGGCTTGTTGGTCGGAATCACCACCACTTCGAGTCCGTAGATCTGCTGGAACTCGAACGCTTCGGTATCCGCGGTGCCGGTCATTCCCGAAAGCTTGTCGTACATGCGGAAATAATTCTGGAACGTGATGGACGCGAGCGTCTGGTTCTCCGACTGGATCGGCACACCTTCCTTCGCTTCCACCGCCTGGTGCAGTCCGTCGGACCAGCGCCGGCCCGGCATCGTGCGACCAGTGAATTCATCGACGATCACGACCTGCCCGTCCTTGACGAGGTACTCCACATCATTGCGGTACAGTGAGTGAGCGCGCAAGGCGGCATCGATGTGATGCATCAGGCTGATGTGCTGCGTGTCATACAGGCTTTCGCCTTCCGGCAGGATGCCGGCCTGGTTCAGCAGCTGCTCAATGCGCTCATGACCTTGCTCGGTCAGATGGGCGCGCTTGGATTTTTCATCGACGATGTAATCGCCCGTCTCGCCCTCGTCTTCGGAACGCACGAGTTTCGGAACCAGCTTGTCGATCTTCACGTACAGATCAGTGGAATCGCTCAGCGGACCGGAAATAATGAGCGGCGTGCGCGCTTCGTCGATCAGGATGGAATCAACTTCGTCGACAATCGCGTAGTTCAGGCCGCGCTGTGTTTTCTGGCTGGTCTGGAACGCCATGTTGTCGCGCAGGTAATCAAAACCGAATTCATTGTTGGTGCCATAGGTAATGTCCGCGCCGTAAGCGGCACGTTTTTCTTCGGCACTCTGGCCGGATTTGATGACGCCGACAGTAAGCCCCAGCGCCTCGTAAACCGGCCGCATCCAGTTGGCATCACGTTCGGCGAGGTATTCATTGACAGTAACGACGTGCACGCCGTTGCCGGATAGCGCATTCAGGTATGCGGCCAGTGTGGCGACAAGCGTCTTGCCTTCACCGGTCTTCATTTCGGAAATCCGGCCGCTGTGCAAGACCATGCCGCCGATCAACTGCACATCGAAATGCCGCATGCCGAGATTTCGCCGCGCGGCTTCGCGAGCTGCGGCGAACGCTTCGGGGAGAATGGCGTCCAGCGTTTCGCCGCCGGCGAGGCGTTCACGAAACCGCACAGTTGCGTTCTGGAGTTCTTCGTCGTCGAGTTTCTCGAAATCGGGTTCGAGTGCGTTCACCTCGGCCACCTGTCGTGCCAGGGTGCGCAACAGACGTTCATTCCGGCTGCCGAAGATCTTCCTGATTACATTGCCAATCATCGATGTCTTACCCGTGAGATTTTCAATAGGTTTCTCTGCCGTGGCGCTATGCCAACCGGCAAGGAATCCGCCGGGAGAATGCAAAGGAACGGTTTTTACGGCAGGACGTGCAGCGCGTCAACGTGAGCGGTTCATTCCCGAATGTACTGCAAGGGGTTGACGACCTTGCCGTTTCGCAGGACTTCGAAATGTACATGCGGACCTGTCGAGCGGCCACTCGAGCCCATCAGGGCGATGACCTGGCCCTTTTTCACGACTTCCCCCACCGCCACAAGCAGTTCCTTCGCATGCGCATACCGCGTGACAAATCCATTGCCGTGGTTGATCTCGACCATGTGTCCGTAACCATAGCGCGGGCCGGAATACGTGACGACACCTGCGCCAACCGCGACCACGTCCGAGCCCATCGCGCCGGCAAAATCGAGTCCGTAGTGACGCGCGCGCTTGCCAGTGAACGGATCAGTGCGCACGCCGAAATACGATGACAACCAGCCTTTCGTAATCGGTCGTCCGGCCGGCACGACCCGGTCCTGAAGATTGCGGTTCATAAGGAGGTTTTCAAGCACCGTGAGCTGCTGCGCACGGTCGTCGATCTGCAGGGCGAGCGTATCGAGGGAATTCATGAGTTCCGGCAGGGATTCGCTTTCGATTTCCGCGCTGCCGACTTCCGGTCCACCTTGCGCGGGTGCCTTGTCGAAGTTGAACTCGCCTTCGTCGAGGCCGGCCATGCGCGTCAGGCGAACGCCGAGTGCATCGAGCCGGATGACGTGCGCGCTCAATTGTCCGAGACGCACGGAAAGGGCATTGAGATTTTCGCGCGCTTCCTCGCGCAGGTTCGCGACGGACTTGCGCTGCTCTTCCATCTCGGCGCGAAATGACTGGATTTCTTCAAGGGGCTGGTGCGCAAGACGTTCTTCGGCCAGGCGATAACCGGCGAAACCGCTGCCGCCGATCAGCAGGCCGCTGGCAAGCAGCACCGCAAGCACGCCGGGCACGCTTGCCAGGTTGATGCGGCTCGAATGGCCTGACTTCCCGAGAATGATGATGTTCATGTATCGTTATTCCGCTTCACTTCTCGGATTCATACCGGATGAAATCTCTCAACCAGTTCGTTCACCAGCTTGCCGGCAAGGAAAGTGGCCTTGACCGTGTCCGCGTTGGCACCCGAAAACTCGAGGCGCTCACCCGCAGGATTCGCGCCGCGCTCCCCGCCGAGGCGCGCGAGCATGTCGTCGGCTGTGCTCCCCGTCCCGGTGCGGTTGTCGTGCTGGCCGACACCGCCGCATGGACTGCCCAACTCCGCTATCTTCAGCACGATCTCCTGGCAATCTGTCGCCAGGAACTCGGTGAACGCATCCAGCGCGTCCAGTTCAAGGTCCTGCCCCCGGAACCTGCTGGAAGTGTCGAAAAACCCCCAGCGCCCGGGATATCAAAAACCGTTCGCCGCCTCTTGCAAGGAACGGCGACCGGTATAGTCGATGACGAACTTGCCGCCGCCCTGCGGCGGCTTTCCGAATCGCCCGAAGCGGACGATCAGGACGCTGACTGAATTGCGTGAACCGGCGACATGTAGGAAATCGGCGCCGTCTCGTCATCTTCGAACGTCACCATTTCCCAGGCTTCGCGATCGGCGAGCAGCGTGCGAAGCAATGCATTGTTCAGCGCATGTCCGGACTTGAATCCGCTGAACGCGCCGATGAGCGAATGGCCCAGCAGGTAAAGATCGCCGATCGCATCCAGTACCTTGTGCTTCACGAATTCGTCTTCGTAACGCAGCCCGTCTTCATTGACGATGCGGTAATCGTCCACGACGATTGCATTGTCGAGCGAACCGCCGCGCGCCAGATTCCGTTCGCGCAGCATTTCATAATCGCGCATGAAACCGAACGTGCGGGCGCGGCTGACTTCCTTCACGAATGACGTCGTGGAGAAATCGACGCTCGCCTTCTGCGTGTGTTTCTTGAACACCGGATGATCGAATTCGATTTCGAAGGAAACCTTGAAACCTTCAAACGGTTCGAAGCGCGCCCATTTGTCATCTTCTTCGATGGCGAGCGGCTTCTTGATGCGGATGAAACGTTTCGCTGCATTCTGCTCGGCAATGCCCGCGGATTGCAGCAGGAAAACGAACGGTCCCGCGCTGCCATCCATGATCGGCACTTCCGGCGCACTGAGATCGACATACGCATTATCAATGCCGAGGCCTGCAATTGCCGACAGCAAATGCTCGACTGTCGCCACACGCACACCGTTTTCAACCAGCGTCGTGGAAAGCGCGGTGTCACCGACATTTTCGGCGGTCGCGCGGATTTCGACGGGCTGATCGAGATCGATCCGGCGAAACACGATGCCGGTATCGATTGCGGCCGGGCGCAACGTCATGTAAACCTTTTCGCCGGTATGCAGACCCACGCCGGTGGCGCGAATCACGTTCTTGAGAGTGCGCTGTCTGACCATTCTTTGTTTATGCTCGCTGCAAACTTGTTATTCAACGGATGCGTTCAAACCATCCTGCATTTGAACGACATCAGTATTCTCGTGCATGCCGGATTCACGGATGCGCGGCGTCGGCAAATCAACCGGGCGAGGGAATTCCCACCCGGCTGACCGCGGAGGCGCAGACAGTAACATAAACGCCAAAACCGCCACAAGTGCCTGATTCAACGGGAAAAGCTATCGCTCTTCAGGCCTCCCACGGCAGTGATGCCGATCACATTTTTTGCCCCCCGGTCAGTCGGCCTGGCGGCGCAGGAAAGCCGGAATATCGAGGTAATCTTCCTCACTATTCCCTGGGGTATAACCCTCACCGACAGCGCGCTTGCGGATGACGGTCGGCTTCTCCAGTTCCGCGTAATCCACTTCGCCCCCGCGCCCAGCTACGGGCTTTTTCACCACTTTCATCGCTGGGGCGACAGTCGCTGTCTCGGACTGGCGCTGCATGACGCGGCCGCCCAGCCCCGTTGCGACCACCGTAACCCGCATTTCACCCTGCATTTCGGGATCAATTACGGTTCCGATCACCACCGTGGCGTCATCAGAAGCGAATTCCTTGACCGTATTGCCCACTTCCTCGAACTCGCCGATCGCCATGTCCATCCCGGCGGTGACGTTGACGAGAATGCCCTTGGCGCCGGAGATGTTGATGTCTTCCAGCAACGGGCTCGCCACCGCCATTTCCGCCGCTTCCCGTGCCCGATCCGAGCCGGTGGCAACGCCTGACCCCATCATTGCCATGCCCATCTCCGACATGACGGTGCGAACGTCGGCGAAATCCACGTTGATGAGGCCCGGTCGTGTGATGAGCTCCGCAATCCCTTGCACGGCGCCGAACAGCACGTCGTTGGCGGATTTGAAGGCGTCGAGCAGCGTCGTGCCGCCACCCAGCACGCTGAGCAGTTTCTCGTTCGGGATGGTGATGAGCGAATCGCAATAGCGGCCGAGTTCCTCCAGCCCCTGCTGCGCCGCTTTCATGCGCTTGTTGCCCTCGAACGGAAACGGCTTCGTGACGACGGCGACGGTCAGGATGCCGAGTTCCTTGGCAACCTGCGCTACGACCGGCGCCGCGCCCGTGCCGGTGCCGCCGCCCATGCCAGCCGTAATAAAGAGCATGTCGCTGCCCTCGATCACTTCCTGGATGCGGTCGCGGTCTTCCATCGCCGCCTGGCGCCCGATGTCAGGGTTGGCGCCGGCGCCGAGACCCTTGGTGATGTTGCAACCGATCTGCAACGCCGTTTTTGCCCGTGTGTTTTTCAGCGCCTGTGCATCGGTGTTCGCGCAGATGAAATCCACGCCCTCGATGCCGGTACTGACCATGTGAGCGACCGCGTTGCCGCCGCCGCCGCCAACGCCGATGACCTTGATCACGGCGTTCTGGCTGTAGCCATCCATCAGTTCAAACATGACCGCGCCCTCCTTCTTTCCGTTGCCGGATATTCAAAAAGTTGTTCATCAGAAATTTCCCTGGAACCAGTCTTTCATTCGCTGCCAGACGCTGTTCACGCCGACACCGACATGTCTTTCGCCGCCACTGGCGCCCTGCGCTGCAAAGAGCAGCAGGCCGACACCCGTGGCGTGAATGGGATTGCGCACGACATCGGAAAGTCCCGAGACGTGTTGCGGAATGCCGAGTCGCACCGGCATGTGAAAAACTTCTTCGGCAAGTTCGATCGCGCCTTCCATCTTCGCGCTGCCGCCCGTGAGCACGATGCCCGCCGCAATCACGTCCTCGAACCCGCTGCGACGCAACTCCGCCTGCACCAGCGAGAACAGTTCCTCGTAACGCGGCTCGACAACTTCCGCGAGCGTCTGTCGCGCGAGGCGACGCGGTGGACGTTCACCGACGCTCGGCACTTCGATGGTTTCATCCGGGTTCGCAAGCTGCGGCAACGCGCAGGCGTACTTGATCTTTATTTCCTCGGCGAAATGCGTTGGTGTGCGCAAGGCGACGGCGATGTCGTTCGTCACCTGGTCGCCCGCGATCGGAATCACCGCGGTGTGGCGAATGGAACCGTCAGTGAACACCGCGACGTCTGTCGTGCCGCCACCGATATCGACGATGCACACGCCGAGATCCTTTTCGTCTTCCGTCAGCACGGAATAACTCGACGCCAACTGCTCAAGAATCAGATCGTCGACTTCCAGCCCGCAGCGTCGCACGCACTTGATGATGTTCTGCGCGGCACTGACCGCGCCCGTCACCATGTGCACCTTCGCTTCCAGGCGCACGCCGGACATGCCGACAGGCTCCTTGATGCCGTCCTGTTCATCGATGATGAATTCCTGCGGCAGGATATGAAGAATTTTCTGGTCCGCCGGTATTGCCACTGCGCGCGCCGCGTCGATTACACGCTCAACGTCGCCAGACGTCACTTCCTTGTCACGGATAGCGACGATGCCGTGCGAGTTCAGACTCTTCACGTGGCTGCCGGCGATGCCCGCGTAAATCGAATTGATCTGGCAGCCCGCCATGAGCTCGGCTTCTTCCACGGCGCGCTGGATCGATTGCACGGTGGATTCGATATTCACGACCACGCCTTTCTTCAGGCCGCGTGACGGATGCGAACCGATGCCGATGATCTCGATTGAATTGTCGGGTTTCACTTCACCGACAATGGCGACGACTTTCGATGTGCCGACATCGAGTCCGACGATGAGCTGCTTATCCGTTTTCCTGGACATCAACCTTTCTCCTGTCCCGCAACGCCGGCTTTTCCCGCGGACTTCCAGCCGACCGCAAAGCCGTTTGTGTAACGCATGTCCACGTACTCGATCTGCTGCACGCGGTTTTCGAGCGCAGGCCATGCCGCTTTCAAAAACCGTTGCAGGCGTTCGTCGACATCGCGGCGACCAAGCCGGACCTCAACCGTTTTTCCATCGGCACCCGCAAACCAGAAACGTTCCGCGCGACGTTCGGTGCGAAGCAGGCGGCGCAGCTCGAGACCGTTTGTGCGCGTCGCCTCGCGGAGATCGCGAAGACGCTCCAGCATCGCGTCCTGGGTTCCGGCGGGACCGCCGACATCCGGCAGGCTGGCAAAACCTGCGGCGCCATCCACAAACACGATGCCGTCCTCGTTCATCAATGCGGTTCCAAACCAGGTCGCGACAGGACTTTCCTCGCGCACTTCCACGAGCAATGCTCCCGGCCACTGGCGGCGAACTTTTGCTTTCGCGACCCACGGCAAGGCTTCCAGCGATTCCTGCGCGGCACGCATGTCGATACCCGCAAACCCGCTTGCGATGTACGGCTGCAACACGTCACGCACTTCGGCCGCGCCGACGCGATCCAGTTCACCGGTGATTTCGAGCGTTTTAAAACGCTCCCATTCGATCTCTTCCAGGTAAACCGAAATGCCCGCAGCAATACCAAGCACGCCTGCGCCAGCCACCGCAAAACCAAACGCCTTCTGCCAGCGAATTTGTGGCTTCGCCTCGGAAGTAACGCGGCGGTTCGGTTTCTTCTTGCGGCGAAACCACTTCATGTTCTCGGCTCCAGCGTCTGCGCAAGTATGCGCAGCACAAGCTCATCGAATTCGATGCCGACAGCACGCGCCGACATCGGCACGAGACTGTGATCCGTCATGCCGGGAACGGTGTTCAGTTCGATCAGCCAGGGTTGGCCGTCGGCATCCATCATGAAATCCACGCGTCCCCAACCGTGGGCTGCCACCGCTTCAAACGCACGCAGGCACATCGCCTGCAATTCGCGTTCGCGTGCTTCGCTCAAACCGGCGGGACAGTGGTAGCGCGTGTCGTTCGAAAAATATTTCGCTTCGTAATCGTAGAACTCGCGCGGCGTTTCCATGCGAACCATAGGCAATGCGCGATTACCGAGAATGGAGCAGAAGTGTTCGTCACCCGCGATCCAGCGCTCGGCAATGACAACTTCATCGCGTTCGCGCGCCGTGGAATAGGCGGCGTCGATATCCTTCTCGGGAGTCAGGCGCGTCACGCCGATGCTCGAGCCTTCCCGCGCCGGCTTCACGGCAACGGGATAACCGACACGGTTCACGAACGCGCGCAATTCATCCACGTTGCGCACGAACTCGTACTCCGGCGTTGGCAGGCCCATCGCCTGCCACACCTGTTTCGTACGCAGCTTGTCCATCGACAGCGCGGATCCGAGCACGCCGCTTCCGGTGTAGGGAACGTCGAGAAATTCGAGCAAGGCCTGGACGGTGCCGTCCTCGCCGCCGCGACCGTGCAGCATGATGAACGCGCGATCGAACACACCGGCCTGCAACTGCGCAACCAGGCCGTCGGCCGGATCCACCTTGTGCGCGTCAACGCCCCGCGCTTCGAGAGCGCGCAACACTTCACCGCCGCTTTTCAGGGATATCTCACGTTCGGCGGACGTTCCGCCGAACAGCACGGCGACCTTGCCGAACACGGCTGGATTCAAGGTGTTATCCAACTTCGTCATTCGACGCCCTCCGCGAGCAGCACCGGCATTTCGGCGGCGAGCGCGCCGATGTCGCCCGCGCCCAGCATCAGCACGAGATCGCCGTCAGCCGCAATGCCGCGCAGGACTTCCGGCAGTTCGCGCAAGTTGCTGACAAACACCGGCTCGATCTTGCCCCGGCTTCGTACCGAACGGCTCAAGGCGCGGCCGTCGGCGCCGGCGATGCGTTCTTCGCCGGCTGCGTAGACTTCCGTCAGCACCAGCGCATCAACGCTGTTCAGCACTTCGGAAAAATCATCAAAAAGATCGCGCGTGCGCGTGTAGCGATGCGGCTGGAAAACAACCACAAGCCGGCGCTCCGGCCAGCCCGCGCGCGCTGCTGCAACCGTTGCCGCGATTTCACGCGGATGGTGCGCGTAATCGTCAACGAGCAAGGCGCGAACATCTTTCGAAACCGCCACTTCACCGTACGAATGAAAGCGCCGGCCGACGCCCTGGAATCCGGCAAGCGCGCGCAGGATCGCGTCGTCGTCGACTTCCAGTTCGCGCGCAATGGCAATTGCGGCCAGCGCGTTCAACACGTTGTGTTGCCCAGGAAGATTCAGCGTCACGTGCAGGCGATCATTGTCGCCGCGCTTGCCGCGACCCTTCGCGCGCACCGTGAACTCCGTGATCGCGCCGTTCTGGCGAATATCGGTCGCGAGCAAATCGGCATCCGCATTCTCGATGCCGTAACTCACCACCGGCCGGCTGATCTGGGGCAGCAATTCGCGAATCACCGGATCATCCGTGCACAACACGGCAAGACCGTAGAACGGAAGGTGATGCAGGAATTCCAGGAACGTCTGCTGCAAGCGCAGAAAGTCACCTTCGTAGGTGCCGAGATGATCCGCGTCGATATTCGTGACAGCAGCAATGATCGGCTGCAAGTGCAGAAACGAAGCGTCGCTTTCATCCGCTTCCGCAACCAGGTAGCGGCCTTCACCGAGACGTGCGTTGGTGGCAGCGCTGTTCAGGCGACCACCGATGACGAACGTCGGATCGAGTCCGCCTTCTGCAAGCACGCTCGCCACGAGACTTGTCGTCGTTGTCTTTCCGTGCGTACCCGCGATCGCGACACCGAAACGAAAGCGCATCAACTCGGCGAGCATTTCCGCGCGCGGCACAACAGGAATCCGTCGCGCCGTTGCAGCTTCCACTTCCGGGTTGCTCTTGGAAACGGCGCTCGAAATCACCACTACGTCCGCACTCTCTACATGTTCCGCCGAGTGACCGATCCAGATGTTTGCGCCCAGCGATTCGAGCCGGCGCGTGACGGTGTTGGCCTTGATGTCGGAACCTTGCACGTTGTAGCCGAGATTCAGCAGCACTTCCGCAATGCCGCCGACGCCGACGCCGCCGATGCCGACCAGGTGAATGGTCTGAATCCTGCCCATGCGGTCGTTCATGCCGCACCTCCCGTCACGCGAGCGTTCGCAAGCGCCATACAGGCATCAGCGACACGTCGCGTTGCATCCGGCCGTGCCATGGCGCGCGCTTTTTTCGCCATCATCGAAAGCCGTTCGCGATCACCCAGCTCGCGCAACAAGGCCGCAAGCTTTTCGACATTCATTTCCTTCTCCTGCAAAACGACTGCCGCCTGCACATCGACGAGGTGACGTGCATTCGCGGTCTGGTGATCGTCAACGGCGAACGGATACGGCACGAGCACCGCGCCGAGTCCGGCGGCGGCGAGTTCGAAAACCGTCATCGCACCGGCGCGGCAGATGGCAATGTCTGCCCAGGCATATGCCGCGGCCATGTCGTCGATGAACGGCTCGACCGTTGCGTTCGTATCGGCGTATGAATTTTTCACACCATCCGCATCGCCACGGCCGCATTGATGACGCACTTCAACTGCAAGGCCGGAGGCTTGAATGGCTTGCGGCACGATTTCATTCAACGCGCGCGCGCCAAGACTGCCGCCGAGCACGAGAATTCGAAGCGCGCCGTCACGCCCTGCAAAACGTTTTTCCGGGTCATCGAGTTGCGTCACCGATTCGCGCACCGGATTGCCGACCACTTCTTCCTGTGAAACGTCATTCAAGGTTTTCGGAAACGCGACGAGCACGCGAGACGCAATGCGCGCGAGACAACGGTTCGTGAACCCCGCGATGGCGTTCTGCTCATGCACGACAAGCGGACGCCGTTTCAGCCACGCGACGACACCGCCGGGGCCACTCGCAAAACCGCCCATTCCGAGCACAACTGCTGGACGCATGCGATTGAACACACCGAGCGCCGCGTAACCGGCTCCCAACAGGCGAAACGGTGCGAGCAGAAGCGCGAGTTTTCCCTTGCCGCGCAAACCGCTGACAGGAAGCCATTCGATATCGATTCCTGCGGCGGGCACGAGGCGCGCCTCGATACCCGCGCGCGTGCCGAGCCAGACAACGCGACAGTCATTCGCGCGCAACGCCTCGGCGACCGCGAGCGCCGGAAACACATGCCCGCCAGTACCGCCGGCCATGATGAGGATTACCGGTTTCATCGGCGCCCTCCCTGCGTGCCGGATTTCTTGCGCCACACGTCATTGTCGGCACGTTCTGTTTCGAGACCTGCGCGCAATACAAGACCGATGGCAGCCGCCGTCACCAGCAGGCTCGAACCGCCGGAACTGATGAGCGGCAAGGTCAGGCCTTTCGTTGGCAGCACGCCCATGTTCACGCCGAGATTGATCAATGCCTGCATGCCGATCCAGAGCCCGATGCCGAAGGCGAGATGCGACGCATAGCTTTGTCCCGCGCGCGCCGCACCACGTCCGATTCGAAAACAGCGGGCGAAGAACACGACATACAATGCGATCACACACAACACGCCCAGCAGGCCGAGCTCCTCGGCGATCACCGCGAACACGAAATCCGTATGCGCTTCCGGCAGGTAGAAAAGTTTCTGCACGCCAGCGCCAAGACCAACGCCGAACCATTCGCCGCGTCCGATCGCGATCAACGCCTGTGTCAACTGGAAACCCGAATCGAAGGGATCGGCCCAGGGATTCATGAATCCCGTCATGCGCTCCATGCGATAGGGTGAAGACAGCACCAGTGCGATCATCGCGCCTGCGGTAACGACCATCAGCACGGAAAAATCACGCAACCGCGCGCCACCGATGAACAACATTCCAAGGACCGTTGCGACCAGCACGGCCGCCGCGCCGAAGTCCGGTTCCGCCAGCAGCAGCACAGCGGCGATCCCGACCAGGCCGAGCGGTTTGGCAAAACCGGTGAACGATGTCTGCACTTCATCGCCGCGCCGCGCAAGGTAATCGGCGACAAACATGAACAACAACAAACGCGCCGGCTCCGATGCCTGGATCAAGCGAACCGATCCGATGGTCAGCCAGCGCACGCTGCCATTCACTTCGTGACCGAATCCCGGCACCAGCACCAGCGTCAGCAACCCGAGCGCGCCGAACAGCAACAGCGCGCTCAACCGCCGCCAGACTTTCAGCGGCACCAGCATCATGAATACGGCCGCGGCAATGCCGACACCGGCGTACAGCACTTGCCGTTTCGCGAAATACAGCGCGTTGCCCGTTTCGCGTTCCGCAATGGCGATCGACGCCGATGTCACGAACACGATGCCGATACACAGCAGAAGAACGCTGACGGTCAGCAACACCCAGTCGTACTCCGGCGCGCGCACGGCACCCGCGACTTTGCGATCCATGACAGCGGTCGCATTCATGCGCCGAGCTCCCGCACGGCGGCGGCAAAGGCATCGCCACGCGCTTCATAGTTCGTGAACATGTCGAGGCTCGAACAGGCCGGCGACAACAACACCATGTCACCCGGTTGTGCGACGTCGGCAGCCGCCCGGACTGCAGCGGGCATGTCTTCGACAATGCTTGATGGCAAGCGATCGGCGACGGCGGCGGCGATGTCGTTCGCTGCGCGGCCAATCAACACGACGTAGCGCACGCGCCCTGACATGACATCCGCCAACTCGGCGAAATCCTGGCCCTTGCCCTCGCCGCCCGCGATCAATACCAAGGGACAACCCGCCCCACGAATTGCCGCGATCGTTGCGCCGACATTCGTACCCTTGGAATCGTTCACGAAAACGACCTTGTTGATTTCCGCAACCTGGCGCATGCGATGCGGCAAGCCCGCGAAATCGCGCAAGGCGGACAGCATGGCGTCGCGTGAAAGCCCCGCGGCGTAACCGAGCGCGAGACACGCAAGCGCGTTCGCGTAATTGTGACTGCCGGTGATCTTCATCGCCTCGACAGGCAGCAGTCGCTCTGCACCGCGAGCAAGCCAGCTCTCGCCATGGTGCTCGACGAGCCCGAAATCAATTTCGCGTTCCGGCGCATCGAGCCCGAAACTCAAGGCATTCGGCAAATCCGCCGCGAGTCGTGTTGACCACGCATCATCGCAATTGAAAACACAAACACCCGCGTTGCGATAAATTTTCGCTTTCGCCTCGGCGTAACGTTCCATGCTGCCGTGCCAGTCGATGTGATCCGGCGTGACGTTCAGCACGACCGCCGCAGCCGCCGCGAGCGAGCGCGTTGATTCAAGCTGGAAACTGGAAAGTTCCAGCACGTAAAGATCGCGATCCGCTTCTGCGAGCAGATCCAGCACCGGTGTACCGACGTTACCGCCAAGGCCCGGGCGGCGGCCGGCATATTCCGCCATCATCGAAAACAAGGTCGCGACGGTGCTCTTGCCGTTCGAGCCGGTCACCGCAACTACGGGTTGCGTGACGACGCGCGAGAACAGTTCAACGTCGCCGATGAGCTCGACACCGGTTTCCTTCACGCGCGCGATGAAGGGATCGGAAAGCGGCACGCCGGGTGAAACGACAACGAGGTCCGCGTTCGCAAGCGCTGCATCCGAAAAACCACCGACAAAAACTGCCGCATCCGGCAAGACGTCGCGCAAGGCATCGAGCCCCGGCGGCTTCGCGCGGCTGTCGGTGACAGCCACGGCGTAGCCTTGCGCGTGCAACCAGCGCGCAGCGGACAGCCCGGTCTTGCCGAGACCGACCACCATTGCCTTGCGCTGTTTTTGCGTTGCGGTTTCCATCATTCGCCTTAACGAATCTTCAACGTTGAAAGTCCGATCAACACCAGGATCACGGTGATGATCCAGAAACGCACAATCACTTTCGGCTCCGGCCAGCCTTTCAATTCAAAATGGTGATGCAGCGGCGCCATGCGAAAAATGCGCCGACCGGTGAGCTTGTATGACGTGACTTGCAGGATCACCGAAACGGTTTCCACCACGAAAATGCCGCCCATGATGAACAGCACCAGTTCCTGGCGAACCACAACGGCGATCGTGCCGAGCGCGGCGCCAAGTGCGAGCGCACCGATGTCGCCCATGAAAACCTGTGCGGGATAGGAGTTGAACCAGAGAAACGCCAATCCCGCGCCGACCAGCGCGCCGCAGAAAATGACGACTTCGCCCGCGCCGGGAATGTGCGGGATCTGCAAATACTCCGCGAAATTGATATTGCCCGATGCATACGCGAACACACCGAGTGCGCCGCCGACCAGCACGCTCGGCATGATCGCGAGACCGTCAAGTCCGTCGGTAAGGTTGACCGCATTGCTTGCGCCGACAATCACGAAGTACGCGAGGAACACGTAACCAACGCCCAGCGGAATGGAAACATTCTTGAAAAATGGCACGAGCAGTTCCGTTGCCGCAGGTGTCGCCGCATGCTGGTAGAGAACAATCGCTGCCGTCAGTCCCGCCGCCGATTGCCAGAAATATTTCCAACGCGCCGCGAGGCCCTTCGGATCTTTCAGCACCAGCTTGCGATAATCATCAACCCAGCCGATGACGCCGAACGACATCGTCACGCCGAGCACAACCCAGACATAAACGTTGTCGAGGTCGGCCCACAACAAGGTGCTGATGACGATGCCGAACAAAATCAGCAAGCCGCCCATCGTCGGCGTGCCGGCTTTCGGAAGATGCGTCAGCGGACCGTCGTCGCGCACCGTCTGGCCGATCTGCCGGAACGTCAGATGACGAATCATCCACGGTCCGATGACAAAGCCCACGGCCAGCGAGGTCAGCGCGCCGAGAATCGCGCGCAAGGTCAGGTACTGGAACACGTTGAAGCCTGTGTGGAACTGCACCAGGTATTCGGACAGCCAGAGCAGCATCAGCGCATCCCCCGTTCGCGAAGGTCCGCGGTGACGCGTTCCATGCGCGCACTCCTCGAACCCTTGACCAGAACCGTGACTCCCGCTTCAAGTTCGCCAGCGAGCGCGTCGATCAATTGATTGTGATTCGTATAACAATGCGCGCTGCCGAATGCGGCGCACGCAGCCGCACTCAATTCGCCGAGGCAATACAGGCGCTCAACGCCGCACTCCGCCGCATAACTTCCGACTTCCTCGTGCAGCGAACGCGCGTCCGGACCGAGTTCGCCCATGTCGCCCATCACCAGCCAGCCGCGACGCTGGCCGGCGGCGAGCCAATCGATGGCTGCACGCATGGACAAGGGATTCGCGTTGTACGTGTCATCGACCAGCACCACGCCGTTATCGAGACGTTCGACATGCATGCGTCCGCCGACATTCGCGACCTTGCGGAATCCATCCGCAATCGTCGGCAAGTCGATGTCGGCAGCACACGCCGCAGTTGCCGCGGCCAGCGCGTTCATGACGTTGTGCTGGCCGTGCAACGGCAATTCCACATCGATCGCACCGTCGCGCGATGCCATGCGAAAGCGAATGCCGTCATCGGTTTCCTGCACGTCGCCATCGACGTGGAAATCGCTCGCCTCGCTCATGCCGAACGTCAGCTTGCGGCGCGCGCCGGCGCGCGCCTTCCAGTCTTCCGTCCACGGCTGATCGCCGTTGATGATGCAGGTGCCTCCGTCGACAACGCCCGCATACATTTCACCCTTGGCTTCAACCACGCCTTCAATGCTGCCGAAACCTTCGAGATGCGCGGCGCCCGCATTCGTGACAAGGCCAATGCCCGGACGGACGAGCCCGGCCAGGAATGCAATTTCACCGGCGTGATTCGCACCCATCTCGATGACCGCAAAGCGGTGTTCGTCGCGCAGACGCAAGAGCGTGAGCGGCACGCCGATCTCGTTGTTGAGATTCCCTTCCGTTGCGAGCACATCGCCACGCTCGGAAAGTATCGCGGTGAGCATCTGCTTGACCGTGGTCTTGCCGGTGCTTCCCGTCACACCGATGACGGACAATGAAAAATTGCTGCGCCATGCAGCGGCGAAACGCCCGAGCGCGATGAGCGTGTCATCGACAATCAACTGCGGCAGATCGCAATCGATCTCGTGATCCACGAGCAGCGCCGCGGCGCCGGCATCTGCCGCTTGCGCGGCAAAATCATGACCGTCGAAACGTGGACCGCTGAGTGCAACGAACAACTCGCCCGCGCGAATGCGCCGGGTGTCTGTCGAGACGCCGGTGATTTCGACCGGCTCGCCAACAAGACGCGCTCCCGTGTGCAGCACGATGAAATCAAGACCGGTCATGTTCGAATTCGCGTTCATGCCGCCGCCTCCAGCGCGACACGCGCGACTTCGCTGTCGGAAAAGTGTTCGCGGCGGGTGCCGGTGATCTGGTAATCCTCGTGACCCTTGCCAGCGATCACGACAACATCACCACTCGCGGCTTCCTTGATCGCGGATTGAATTGCGATCTTGCGATCACGCTCGATTCGCGCGGCATCGCGTTTCGTCATGCCCGCAACAATTTGCTCGACAATCGCGTTGCCATCTTCGGTGCGCGGATTGTCATCGGTAACGATCACGGCGTCTGCCATGGATTCCGCAATCCTGCCCATCTCGGGTCGCTTGCCGCGATCACGATCACCACCACAACCGAACACGCAGAACAATTTTCCTGCGCAATGTTCACGCGCCGCGGCAAGAATCTGCGAAAGCGCGTCCGGCGTGTGCGCGTAATCGACAATCACCAGCGGACGCTCGCCACCGCCAAGACGTTCCATTCGGCCGCGCACGGGACGAACGCCGCCAAGCGCGCGCGCCGCATCATCTGCGGGAATGCCGAGGCTCATCAGGATGCCGAACACCGCAAGGAGATTCAGCGCGTTGAAACGGCCGAACAAGGGTGCGCGCAGCATCACCTGCTTGCCCGCTGCATTGATGTCGAGGCTGATGCCTTGTGCATCGAATTCCATCCGCTCGGCGAACAGGATGTTTTCCGCAGCGATCCCTTGCAGCGATTCTGCATGCGTTGCAAATGGCCACGCGCGCACACCGTCTGGAAGATTCGCGACAATATCGCGACCGACGGCGTCGTCGATATTCACGACAGCAGCATTCAGTCCGGGCATGTGAAACAAGCGACGCTTGGCCGCCGCGTAAGCGCCAAGGCCATCGTGGTAATCCAGGTGATCGCGCGTCAGGTTGGTGAACACCGCCGTGTGGAAATTCACGCCCGACACGCGCTGTTGTTCAAGCGCATGCGAAGAAACTTCCATTGCAATGGCATCGGCCCCGCTGCCGGCAAGTTGCGCGAACAATGCCTGGAGTTTTACCGCGTCAGGGGTCGTGTGCGTGGCCGGTTCCAGTGAATCGATGAAACCGTAACCGAGTGTTCCGGCAACCGCGCAACGCCGGCCGTACGCCGACAAGGCCTGCGCAGCGAGATGGCTCACTGACGTTTTGCCATTTGTGCCGGTGATGCCTATCACGCTCATGCGCGCTGACGGATCGCCATAGAACGTCGCGGCGATCGCACCCGCATGCGCAGACAGGTCCGGCACGCGCACCGAAACCGTGTTCGAGGGAATGTTCGGCGGCTGCACGCCTGGCACCGGCTCCCAGAGCACAACACTCGCGCCGTGTCGCAATGCTTCATCAATGTATTCGAGACCGTGCGAACTGATGCCCGCGCACGCGAGAAACGCACCGCCGGACACAACGAAACGGCTGTCGAGACTCACGCCCTGGACAACGCGGTCCGGAACGCTTGCCACGCCGGGAATGCCGTTCAGCAATTCGTGCAGGGATGTTCCGTGACGGGCGCTCATGGCGCGATCCTTCCGGCGATCAGGTTGGTTTTTTCGTCTTCATCGACAGCGTCCGGCGGAACACCGAGCACGCGCAATCCGCCCGCCATTACGCGCGCGAACACGGGTGCCGCGATATCGCCGCCGTAGTAACCGTCTTCATGGGGTTCGTTGATGACGACGACAACCACCAGTTGCGGATCCGACACTGGCGCGAAACCGGCGAACACCGCGATGTGCTTGTCCGTCGAATAACCGCCCGCGACCGCCTTGCGCGCCGTGCCGGTCTTGCCCGCAACGCGGTAACCGTTGATGCCCGCCGCCGTGCCGGTGCCGCCGGCCTCGACGACGGTTTCCAGCATGCGACGCATTTCACGCGCGCTTTCCGCGGAAATCACGCGTTCCCCGGGACGTGATTCACCAGCAACCAATGTTATTGGATGGCGCACGCCACCGGCCGCAAGAATCGCGTAGCCCTGCGCGAGTTGCAGCGGCGTGACGCTGAGTCCGTAGCCATACGCGAGCGTTGCTTGCGTCACTTCGCGCCAGCGTTGCCAATGCGGCAACACGCCGCCCGTTTCACCGGGCAAGGCACTGCCGGTCACGCTGCCGAAACCGAAACGCGCCAGCGCCGACCACAAGTAATCGCGTTCCAGCGAAAGCGCGATGCGGCTCGCGCCGGTGTTGACGGATTTCGTCAAGACGGTTGTGACGTCGATCAAACCGTAATTGCGCGGATCGCGCACGGAGTAACCGCCGACCTTGATGAATCCTGGTGACGTATCGATCGGCGTGGAGGGTTCGTAACGATCGGTTTCCAATGCTGCGGCGATCGGGAACGGCTTGAAACTCGAACCAGGCTCGAACACATCCGTCACTGCGCGATTGCGATAATGCGAACTCTGGTAATCGGCACGGTTGTTCGGATTGAACGACGGCTGGTTCGCGAGCGCGAGCACTTCACCGGTTTCCGGATTCAATACCACAATGGAACCGGACACGGCCTTGTGTTCAAGGATCGCGGCTTTCAGTTCGCGGTACGCGAGATACTGCAAGCGCAGATCGATGCTCGTGCGCAGCGTCTTGCCGGGTTGGGGCGCGCGCAACAGTTCGAGATCCTCGATCGTCCGGCCGAGCCGGTCACGCAACACGCGCTTCGCGCCCGCTTCACCACTCAACCATTCATTGAAAGAGAGCTCGAGACCTTCCTGGCCCTTGTCATCGATGTTCGTGAAACCGAGCACGTGAGATGTCACTTCCGCTGCCGGATAGAAACGCTTGTACTCACGTTGCAGGTAAATACCGGGAATGCCGAGCGCTTCGATCGCATCGCCCTTGTGCGGCGGAATGTGCCGCTCCAGGTAAACGAACTCGCGATCGGGCCGTTCGGTTACGGCGCGTATCAGATCCTTCGCATCCGCGCCGATGATTTCGGCAACCTCGCTCAACCGCGAAATGGACTTCTCCATCTCCTGCGGATTCGCCCAGACGGACGCGACCGGCGTCGAGACCGCCAGCACGTCGCCATTGCGATCGGTAATCATGCCGCGATGCGCAGGCATTTCAGCGACACGCACGTAGCGCGCCTGGCCCTGGTCCTGCAGGAAATCCGTTCGCAATACTTGCAAGTCAACGGCGCGCGCGGCCATCAGCAACGCACCCGAGACGAACAGCGCCGCAACGAACGTGCTGCGCCACGCCCATGCCGCTTGTTTGTTGTCGTCAACGCTTTGCATTCTTCAGCACCACGACGTCTTCCGCGCGCACCATTTCCATGCCCAACTCCTCGCGCGCGACCTGCTCGATCCGGCCGTGCGTCGCCCAGGCGCTCTGTTCGAGCTGCAACTTGCCCCACTCGACTTCCAGCGCATCACGCCGCGCTTCGAGTTGCTGCAACTCGACGAATTCCGTGCGATTGCCATGCCGCGCGCGCACCACGGCAAGCGCACTGATGACGTTCGCGATCAACAACAGCGTGACGATGACGCGCAGCGTGCTCATTCCTCGCCCCCCACAACGCGCTCCGCACAACGCAAAACCGCGCTGCGTGCGCGCGGATTCCGGTCGACCTCGGCGGCATCGGCAACTATCGCCTTGCCGATCGCCCGCAACGGCGGCGGCGCGGCACTGACCGGCGGCAGGCCGCGAGGCAGGCCTCGCGGTGCGCGCGGCGGGCGCGATTGGTCACGGATGAAGCGCTTCACGCGACGATCCTCAAGGGAATGAAAGCTGATGACGCACAAGCGGCCGCCTGGCCCAAGGACGTGGACACATTGCGCGAGCACTTCGTCGAGATCGTCCAACTCCTTATTAATAAGAATCCGCAGCGCCTGGAAACTGCGCGTCGCTGGATGCTTGCCCTTCTCGCGCGTCGGCACGGCCGTGGCGATGAGTTCGGCGAGTTCGCGCGTGGTGGTCAGCGGCGATTCCGCGCGGCGCTCGACAATTGCGCGTGCGATGCGGCGCGAGAATCGTTCTTCGCCATATTCGAACAGCACGCGGGCAATGTCGGCCTCGTCCGCGTGGGCCAGCCACTCGGCCACACTTTCGCCACTGGTCGGATCCATGCGCATGTCGAGCGGGCCTTCGGACTGGAAACTGAAGCCGCGCGCCGCGTCGTCAAGTTGCGGCGACGAAACCCCGAGGTCGAGGAGAATGCCGTCAACCTTGGCCATGCGATCCATCTCTTCAACCGTTCGCTCGAGCATCGTGAAGCTCCCGTGAACGATGCGAAATCGCGCGTCACCTTCGAACCGTTCGCGCGCCGAGGTGACCGCATCCGGATCCTTGTCGAACGCCAGCAACCGCCCGTCGGGGCCCAGCTTTTCCAGCACTGCCGCCGCGTGTCCGCCGCGACCGAACGTGCCATCGACATAAAACCCGTCAGGCCGGATGGCGAGCCCTTCAAGGCAGGCCTGCAGCAGGACCGGATCGTGCTCGCCCGCTCGCGCCTGCCGGGTCAAAGCGACAAGGACTCCAGTTCCGCCGGCAGCGGCGCGTCCTGGCCCTCGTCATCGGCAAGCCAGCCATCGCGCCGCGTGTTCCACGATTCCTCGTCCCAGATCTCGAACTTGTTGCCCTGCCCGATCATCACGGCTGATTTGTCGAGCCCGGCGAATTCGCGCAAGGGCGGCGGCAGCAACACGCGGCCGTGCGAATCCATTTCGACTTCCGTGGCATGACCGACCAGCAAACGCTGCAGCCGGCGTGCCTGCACGTTGAAACTCGGCAGCTTCACCAGCTTGCGTTCGATTTCTTCCCAATCGGGGAGCGGATACAGCAACAGGCAGTGGTCGCGGTCAACGGTCACAACAAGCTGCCCGCCGCAGCGATCCTGCACGCGCTCGCGATACCGGGTCGGAATGGCCATCCGCCCCTTCGCGTCGAGCTTGACGTTGTTGACTCCCCTGAACATGGCGGTACCGGGACGGTGTCCCACGCTCTCCCACTTTTTCCCACTTGCCGACACTATAGGTAGCCGTCGACGGGAGTGTCAAGGGTAAAACCCACTGGATATGAGTAATTTCTTTTTGTGCGTCAGGAACTTACGTGATTGATGCGCTGCATTAAACGGTTAAATTATTGCAACTGCACAACAAGAAGAATCAAGGAGTTACGAGATTTAGTTTTGGCAGGGTGTGAAGAAGAATCGGGACGAGGAGAGAGAAATCCCTTCCCGGCGCGCTTTGGAAGAGGGGCCGGAGCACGTCATTTGAGTGCAATTTTGCCGGTAGCGGCCGGAAAGCCCAGTAATGGCGTTTCATGAAATAGAAGGAGTCGGCCTGTAAGCCGGGTTCTGTCGAGAACAGTCATTCATCTGGGATGAACGTCACCGTTCACCTCAAGCGGCCTACCCGGGAACTACGCGGGCCGCGTAATCGTTCCCCTATTTGGCCTTGCTCCGAGTGGGGTTTACCTTGCCGCGAACCGTTGCCGGACGCGCGGTGCGCTCTTACCGCACCTTTTCACCCTTACCTGTACTGCACTTGCGTGCGCACATCGGCGGTATGTTTTCTGTGGCACTTTCCGTCGGCTCGCGCCGCCCAGGCGTTACCTGGCACCCTGCCCTGCGGAGCCCGGACTTTCCTCCACGCAATGAATGCGCAGCGACTGTCCGGCCGACTCCGCCGCGAACAATACGCTGTTCGGGAAAGCTGTCAAGCACGCAAAAAGTTTTATTCCGCAGCGCCACCAGACAATTCCAGTGCACGTTGATAAAGCGCCTGCCGGCGTTCGCCTGTGAGTTTCGATGCGACCTTCGCCGCCTTGCTTGCCGGCAATTCTTCGAGCAGCGCGCGCAACACCTCATCCGCATACAGACGTTGCGCAGTGCTTTCACTGGACGCGCCGCCGACGACAACGACAATCTCGCCGCGCGTGGCGTTCGGATCACGCGCCGCCCATTCGCAAAGTTCCGCGAGCGTGCCGTTGCGGAATTCTTCATGCAGTTTCGTGATTTCACGCGCCACGCACGCAAGGCGCTCTGCCCCGAAAGCGTTCGCCGCGTCCGCAAGCATTTCCTCAAGTCGATGCGGCGCTTCGTAGAAAACGAGCGTGCGCGAATCGTTTGCGAGCGCGGCAAGGCGATCGCGGCGCGCTTTCGATTTCGCGGGAAGAAAACCTTCATAACTGAACCGGTCTGCCGGCAGCCCGGCAGCGGACAAGGCAGCGATCACCGCACTTGCGCCCGGCACGGGCACGACGCGCATGCCGGCATCACGCAAGGCGCGCACCAGCACGAAACCGGGATCATTGATGAGCGGCGTGCCGGCGTCGCTGATGAGTGCGCAGGATTCGCCGTTCTGAAGGCGCTGCAATACAGTGTCAATACGTGCGCGTTCGTTGTGTTCGTGCAGGGAAAGTCGTGGCGTGTCGATGCCGAGCTCGGCCAGCAGCTTGCCGCTATGGCGCGTGTCCTCACAGAAAATGCAAGCGACTTCGTCGAGAATCCGTTGGGCGCGGCGCGTCAGGTCTTCCCGATTGCCGATCGGCGTGGCGACGACGTAAAGCACTCCAGCGGGTAATCCGGCTTGCGTTGACACTCTGTGGTCACCACTCGATACTTTGCGGTCTTTCCGTACTGCCAAGGCCCGCGTCGCGGGCTTCTTTCGGCAACGAGGTCGAGACTACATGCAAGCCAGCGCTTCCGCCAACGTTCACATTCGCCATCTTCGATTATTGCCGCTGCTCGCCGCGCTGCTGCTCGCTGCGTGCGCAACCGGACCTGATCCCGAACGCGAAGCCATGTTCAACGCCGAAATGCAGAAAGCGGGCGAGCTGCTCTCGCAGGATCCGGTCGCGGCTGCCATGGCGTTCGAAGAACTCGCGCGTGACAGCGAAGGCGACGCGCAGAAGGAAGCATGGCTTGCCGCCGCCGATGCCTGGCTTGCAGCGCGCCGTGTCGATGCAGCGGCGCGCGCGCTGGAATCCGCGCGACCGCTGCCACCGACCGGCCGCCTCGCGGAACGCGGCACGCTGGTGGAAGCGGAGCTTTCACTGTTCCAACAGAATCCGCGCCAGGCGCTGCTGCTGCTTGAAGCGCAACGTTTCAGTCCGGAATTTTTCGACCAGGCCGTGCGCGTGCATGGCCGAGCGCTTTATCAACTGGGCGCGACGCTGGAAGCCACGACACTACTGAACGAACACCTGCAGTCGAGCACGGATGCAAACGTGAAACTCACCGACAGCCGCTTGATCTGGATCGGCCTGTCGCGCGCACGCGAGCCGTTGAACCTCGAACAGTTGCCGCCGGAAACGAATGCAGCGGTGCGCGGCTGGATCGCGCTTGGACGCATCGGGCAAACCGCCTGGCAGGATCCGCACGGTTTCGCGAGCCGGCTTGATCAATGGTCGCGCCGTTACGCCGGTCATCCCGCCAACCGGTTGCTGCTGGATGAAATCCGCGCCGAGCACCAGCGCCGTTTCACGTATCCGGAAACCATCGCGCTGCTGTTGCCCTTGAGCGGCCGGTTCAGCACATCCGCAGAAGTGGTGCGTGATGGTTTTCTTGCGGGGCTGTACCAGCATTCCGCGCATGCGGATGCGCCGCAGGTCCTCGTGCTCGACACCGGCGGTGATCCCGCCGCAGCCGTGCGCGCCGCACGTGAAGCGGTGCAGAAAGGCGCGGGCATCATTGTCGGACCGCTGACCAAGGACGCGCTGAACGCGATCAATCGTGCCGAAGACATCCAGGTTCCCGTGCTGGGCCTGAACTATCTCGATCCCTCGGACGCCGCGATGGCGCGCGACAATCTCGTGCAGTTCGGCTTGCTGCCCGAAGACGAAGCCATCCAGGTCGCTGAACGCAGCATCGCGAAAGGTTACACGCGCGCCGCGGCGCTTGTGCCCGACACCGAATTCGGTCTGCGGATGACCGCGGCCTTCCGCGCGCGCTTCGAGGAACTGGGCGGCGAACTGCTCACCGTTCAACGCTATCAGCCTGGGCACGCGGACTATTCAACGCCGATCATGCGCATGCTGAACCTTGATGAAAGCCGGATGCGCTACCAGCAGTTGCGCAGCATCACCGGCCAGTACATGGAATTCGAACCGCGCCGCCGGCAGGACGTGGAATTCATTTTCCTGGCCGCCGATGCGGATGAAGCGCGGCTTCTGAAACCGCAGTTGCGTTTTCATCACGCCATCGACGTTCCCGTTTATGCGACCAGCCACGTGTATCGCCCGGGGCAGCCTGATCGCGATCTGGACGGCATTCGTTTTGCCGACATGCCGTGGATACTTGCGCCCGATGCCATCGGCCAGGAAATTCGCGACAACATTGCAGACCTCTGGCCCGGACGTTTTGAACGCGCTGGCCGCCTGTACGCGCTGGGTTTCGACGCCTTCCGCCTGGTGCCGCTGATTCTTGGCGACGATCCCGCTTTGCAGAACCCGCTGCCGGCCATGACCGGATTGCTGAGCATGGATCCGCAGCAGCGCATTCGCCGTGATCTTTACTGGGCGCGTTTCCAGGGCGGCGAACCGCAGTTGTTGCCCGCCGTCGAGGAACCCACACCGGCACAAGGAACTGTGCATGCCGCCTCTCCGCCGCAACACTGAGGACAACAAGGAACGCGGCCGCAATGCAGAGCAGCTCGCGCGACGTTTTCTCGAAGCACGCGGGCTGAAAGTGCTTGCGGAGAACTACCAGACCCGCTGGGGCGAGATCGATCTCGTGATGGAACACGCGGGACAGATCGTTTTTGTCGAGGTACGCGCGCGGCTGAACAATAATTTCGGCGGCGCGGCGGCAAGTGTCACGCCCGCGAAACAGAAGCGACTGATACGCGCCGCCCTGCGGTTTCTCGAGCAATCGCGCCTCGCGCATCGGCCCGCCCGTTTTGATATCGTTGCGATCGACGGTGCGGCCAATGCCGCGACGACGCGCACGGAATGGATAACCGACGCCTTCCGCCCCAACGAATGACCGAATAATCTGCAATGGAGAATCCATTGGACATCGAACAACGCATTCGCGATCACTTTCTCGAAAGCATCGAAACCAAGCGGCGCGCGGTCGATGTACTCACGCCATCGATCAGTCGCGCGGCGGAACTCGCAAGTTCCGCGTTGCTGGACAATCGCAAGATTCTCACCTGTGGCAATGGCGGCTCTGCAGCCGACGCGCAGCATTTTTCTTCCGAGCTGTTGAACCGTTTCGAGCGCGAGCGCCCCGCCTTGCCCGCGATCGCGCTCACCACGGACAGCTCCACGCTGACCTCCATCGCCAACGATTACGACTACCGCGATATTTTCTCCAAGCAAGTGCGCGCGCTCGGGCAAGCCGGTGACGTATTGCTCGCGATTTCCACCAGCGGCAATTCGCCGAACGTGGTGCGTGCCATCGACGCCGCACATGAGCGCGGCATGTCCGTGATCGCCTTTACGGGACGCAACGGCGGTGAAATGGCGGGACATCTTGGTGAAGCAGACGTGGAGTTGCGCGTTCCGGCGGAACGCACGGCGCGCATCCAGGAAGTGCATCTCGTGCTGATTCACTGCCTTTGCGATCTCATCGACGCGCGCGTACTCGGCGAAACCTGAAGCAAACCCATGCGACGCGAGACCGTCACTGCAGATCACGCGCAAGCGGTGCGCGACGTTCATGCAGCACTGAAATCGCTGCTCGGCGAACGCCTGCTCGATGATCCTGGTGACCGGTATCCCTACAGCTACGACAATTCCCGCCAGCAGGCGCTGCCGGATCTTGTCGCATTTCCCGAATCGCACGATGAAGTGCTTGCGATCATTCGCGCTTGTCACGAGCATGATTTGCCATTGGTTTCACGCGGTCTCGGCAGCGGCACTGCGGGTGCTGCCGTTCCCGTTGCCGGCGGATTGGTGCTTGCGCTGGAGCGAATGAATCGCATCGTTCGTATCGACGCCGCCAATCGTGTTGCCGTCGTGCAACCGGGTGTGACGAACGCGCAACTGCAGGAAGCGGCGGGACGCGAAGGATTTTTCTGGCCGCCGGATCCGACCTCGTCCGCCTACTCGACCGTCGGCGGAAACCTCGCGTGCAATTCCGCAGGACCGCGCGCGGTGAAGTACGGCACGCCGCGTGACAACGCACTTGGCTTGCGCGCAATCGCAGGCGACGGCACGGAATTGCGAACGGGTGTTTACACCACGAAAGGAGTGGTTGGCTACGATCTGACGCGCTTGCTGATCGGCTCGGAAGGCACGCTCGGCGTGATCACGGAAGCCACGCTCAAACTGACGCCCCTGCAACCCGCAAAGCACACCTTGCGCGCAACCTTCAATGACATGACCGCCGCTGCGGCCGCTGTCTCTCGCATCATGGCGCAACCCGTCACGCCCTGCGCGCTGGAGTTCATCGATGCGACGGCGATCGCGATGATTCATGACTACGCAGAGACTGATCTGCCGACAAATGCCGGCACGATGTTGTTGATCGAAGTGGATGGCCAATCTGAATTTCTCGATGCAGCAACGGCCCTGGTTGCGCGCGCCGTTGAAGGCGAAGGCCTGATCGAACTGCACCGTGCACAGACATCGGAAGAAACGCGCGCCTTGTGGGCTGCGCGGAAGGCGCTTTCACCGGCATTGCGAAAAATCGCACCGAAGAAAATCAACGAAGATGTCGTCGTGCCCGTGTCACGAATGGCGGAATTGATCGGCGGCTTGCAGGAATTGTCACGGCAGCACGACATCACGATCGTGAACTTCGGTCATGCGGGCAACGGCAACATTCATGTCAACCTGCTCGTTGACCCGGATGATGCGAGACAGATGGCGGTTGCCGACCAGTGTCTCAACGACGTGTTCGCGCTGGTGCTTGAACTCGGCGGTACACTTTCCGGCGAACACGGCATCGGCCTTGTGAAGAAGGAATATGTCGGGCTTGAAATCGAACCGGGAACGCTTGCCATGATGCGCCGGATCAAGGCGCAGTTCGATCCGAAGGGAATATTGAATCCCGGAAAATTCTTTCCGGAGGTGTAGGAGCGCCTTCAGGCGCGAAAAATTCGCGCCTGAAGGCGCTCCTACATCAAGCCCCGGTAGATTTCCGCATCGCTCTCGCTGAAACAGCACACAATTATTCTCGCGAAATCCTTCTCGTATTCGCGCATGACCTTCAATGCAATGTGTGTGGCCTTCTCTTTCGGATACCCGTAGACACCGGTGCTGATGGCGGGAAACGCGATACTGTGCGCGTTCTTCTCGAGTGCGAGCCGGAACGAATTTCGATACGCGCTTTCCAGCAATTCCGGTTCACCCGCATCGCCGCCGCGCCAGACGGGACCGACCGCATGGATGATCCATTTCGCAGGCAATCGAAAACCCGGCGAAACTTTCGCGTGCCCTGTTGGACAGCCGCCGAGTGTGCGGGTGAAGGCAAGCAGTTCGGCCCCGGCAGCGCGGTGAATCGCGCCATCGACACCGCCGCCACCAAGCAGCGATTCGTTCGCGGCGTTGACGATGGCATCAACGTGAAGCGTGGCGATGTCGGCGACGACGATTTCGATCATGCCGGGAGAGGAATCAGTTCTTGCGATCTTCATTCGCAGCAGGATGCCGCTCGCACGTTCCTTCGATAACCATCGTCCGCGCTTCGATCACTTGATGATCTTCAACGACGGCTTGCCCGGTTTCGCCGGTTTGGCGTCATCGCCTGGTGACGAACCATCGGGAGGAGGATCGCCATCGTCGTCGGGACCGAACATCATGCCCTGCCCCGAATCGCGGCCGTAGATCGCGATGACGGCTACAGGCGGAAAGCGCACGGTGCGCGGCGTGCCGCCGAAGCGGGCGGAGAAAATGATTTCATCATTGCCGAGATCCAGCGACTGCACTGCCGCACCGCCAATGTTCAGGACGATGCGTCCATCCTTGACGTAGGACTCGGGAAGGTCAGCACCCGCAACAGTCGCGTCGACCAGCAAGTGCGGCACTTCGCCGGAATCCAGCAACCACTCGTGCAATGCGCGAATCAGGTAAGGCCGGCGGGAGATCATTGCCGGTGACGCAGTTCCTGCTCGATTTCGGTAAGGCTGTTCTTGAACGACGGCCGCTTGAACATGCGCTCCGAATATTTCTGGATGGCTTTCGCCTGAGCCGGCAGTTCGATGTCGTATTTCTGCAGCCTCCAGAGGATCGGGCCAATGCAGCAATCAACCAGCGAGAACTCGTCACTGAGAAAGAAGGGCTTGAGCGAAAAGGCATCCGCGGTCGCCATGACGGCGTCACGCAGTTCCTTCTTCGCCTTGTTCACCGCACTGCGATCATCGGACGATTCGATGACATCGACGAGCGAATACCAGTCCTGTTCAATGCGGAACATGGCAAGGCGAAAGCGTGCACGGTTGACGGGATCGACAGGCATCAACGGCGGATGCGGAAAACGCTCGTCGAGGTATTCCATGATCGTGCGCACGTCATAGAGCACCAGCTCGCGATCAACCAGTGTCGGAACCGTGTTGTAGGGATTGAGGTCGATCAGATCCTCGGGCAGGTCATCGCCTTCGATATCGACCACATCGTAAGTGATGCCCTTTTCCGCCAGCACCAGGCGCACACGATGACTGTGCGGATCGGTGGGGCGGGAAAAAAGCGTCATTACGGAACGCCGACTGGTAATGACTGCCATGCTGTAATCTCCTGGACTCAAGCGTCCGGTTTGGCCCGGAGCCGCGACGCGGCTCCGGTCATGGCCAATAGCCCGGCCATCAATGGACGTCCTTCCAGTATTCGCGCTTGAGGAAATACGCGAACAGGAAGAACACAAGCAGGAAGGTCAGCACGCCGATGCCAAGCGCCTGCCGTTCGAGTTTCACGGGCTCGCTGACATATTCGAGAAAGTTGACGATGTCGCGAACAACCTCGTCGTACTCCTCGGGTGAAAGCTTGCCGCCAACCGGCGCTTCGAAACGTACGAATTCCTCGTGGTGGTTGCCCTCAGCGTCCACCACGTCTTCAAACACCGCTTCCTGGTAACCCTGCAACGGCGCGAGCACATGGGGCATGCTCGCGTTCGGCAGCACGGTGTTGTTCACGCCGATGGGACGCGATTCATCCAGGTAGAAACTGCGCAGATAGGTGTAGATCCAGTCCGTGCCGCGCGAACGTGCCGTGAGCGAAAGATCGGGTGGCGCGACACCGAACCAGCGTTCAGCATCGGCATCGTTCATGGCAATGGTCATCATCTCGGTCGGCTTTTCCGCCGTGAACATGAGATTTTCCATCAGCTGCTGTTCGCTGATGCCGAGATCGTCGATAAGGCTTTCGTAGCGCACGTACTTCAACGAATGACAGCCAAGGCAGTAATTCACGAAATATTTCGCGCCACGCTGCAGCGACGCGGTATTGGCGAGCGTGTTGTTCGCCTCGTCCAGGTGAGCACCCGCGGACGATGCGCTTGCTGCAAACGGTGAGACGGCAAGCAACAGCGCCGCTGAAAGACTGAAGAAGACTATTCTTTTCATTCGAACGTCACCCTTTCCGGAACAGGTTTCGAATCGTTCAAGCGCGTGAACGCCGCCAGCAGCAGGAATCCGGCCGTGTAGAGCGCGGGAATCAGCCACATTTTCAGCATCAACGCCGCGTTCGCTGCGTCCCAGCGAAGCATATCGACCACGGTGATCACCACGAGCGCGGCAACGGTTGCGCCGATCATGAACTTGCGCGTACGAACCTTCGAATAGGCCCACGAGATGAAGAAGAACAGGAAGTAGAGTTCGGCAAAGCGCAGTGCCAGCTCGGAGAACACGCGTGTCGGCGGCTTCAGGCCGAGGTAGCCGAGCACGATGAATGTAACCGCGAACAGGATCACCAACGCCTTGTACAGCACGCCGCGATAGCGCATCGACTTCACCGGGTTCCGGTCGATCCATGGCAGCAGGAACAGCACGAAAATCGCAGCACCCATCGCCAGCACACCGAGGAACTTGTCCGGCACGGCGCGCAGGATTGCGTAGAACGGCGTGAAGAACCACACCGGCGCGATGTGCTCCGGCGTCACCAGCGGATTCGCCGGAATGAAGTTCGCGTGCTCGAGGAAATAGCCGCCCATGTCCGGCGAGAAGAACACCACGATCGCAAACAGCGCGGCGAACACGATCACGCCGACCAGGTCCTTGAGCGTGTAGTACGGATGGAAGGGAATGCCGTCGAGCGGCTTGCCATCCGGACCCTTGTGCTTCTTGATCTCGATGCCGTCGGGATTGCTCGAACCGTTGTGGCGCAATGCCACCAGGTGGAACACGACCAGCAGGATCAGGATCAGCGGCATCGCGATGACATGCAGCGCGAAGAAACGGTTCAGCGTGATATCGGACACGGCGAAGTCGCCGCGAATCCACACCGCCAGCGGTTCACCGATCGCCGGGATAGCGCCGAACAGCGAGATGATGACCTGCGCACCCCAGTACGACATCTGTCCCCACGGCAGCAAATAACCCATGAAGGCTTCCGCCATCAGCGCGACATACACCAGCATGCCGAAAATCCAAAGCAGCTCGCGCGGTGCCTTGTACGAACCGTACATCAGGCCGCGGAACATGTGCAGGTAAACGACCACGAAGAACATCGACGCGCCGGTGGAATGCATGTAGCGGATCAGCCAGCCCCACTCCACGTCGCGCATGATGTATTCGACGGACGCGAACGCCTCGGCGGCCGACGGCTTGTAACTCATGGTGAGAAAGATGCCGGTGACGATCTGGTTGACGAACACAACCAGCGCCAGCACGCCGAAGTAATACCAGAAGTTGAAATTCTTCGGCGCGTAGTAGTCGTGCAATTGGCTGCGCAGGAACGATGTCATCGGCATGCGCTCGTCGATCCACCCGATGAAACGGTTCCAGCCCTCGCCGACGCGATCGAAATAATCCCATTCAGGGCGACTCATCAGGCAGCTCCTCCATCTTCGCCGATCAGGATCGTGCTTTCGTTCAGGTAGCGGTGCGCCGGCACCTGCAGGTTCAGCGGCGCGGGCACACCCTTGTAAACGCGTCCAGCCAGATCGAACTTCGAACCGTGGCAGGGGCAGAAGAATCCACCGACCCACTGCGGACCGAGATCCGCGGGCGCGACTTCCGGACGGTAGGTCGGGGAACAGCCGAGATGGGTGCAGACGGAAACGAGCACCAGGTACTCGGGCTTGATGGAGCGCAGTTCGTTGCTTGCGTACTCCGGCTGCTGCTGCGCCGTCGAACTCGGATCGCGCAACAGGTCCGCGGGCAATTCCAGTGTCCTTTCCTGCATGGCGGGCGTGCGACGGACGATGGCGACGGCCTTGCCGCGCCATTCGACCTTGACCATGCCGCCCGGCTCGATCTTGCTGATATCGACTTCCACCGGAGCGCCGGCCGCGCGGGCGCGGTCACTGGGCTGCATGGAAGCAAGGAAAGGTACGGCAGTGGCCACTACACCGACACCACCGACAACGGACGTGGCAACGGTAAGAAAATGGCGCCTGGTGAGGTCAACGCCGTCAGTACTCATCCAAGGGGTCTCCTGAGGCACACGCTAAGCGATTGATTCGATTCGAATTAGTATTTTCAGGCCGGGGGCGCAGAATGCGGCATTATACACGTCCGCTTGCAGAACTGGCCACCGCGAACCGCATCGGAATGCCGCGCCCGTGCTGACGATGCCGAATGCGCATGCTAGCTTATGCCCATGAAACGACTGCAAAAGTTGCTCTTTTTTCTCTTTCAATCCGTGACGCTGGGGCTTGCCGCGGCCTTCGTGGTGGTCTGGTTGCGGCCCGACTTGCTCAATCGCATCAACGGCTTGCAGCAATCGTTGCCGGCCGCAGCGACGCCAGCCTCTTTCCGCGCCGCGGTCCATGCGGCCGCACCCGCGGTGGTGAACATCCACTCGATGCGGGCCGCGGAAGACAGCGTGACGCCATGGCTTGATGACGCGAGCACATTCGTGCCGGAAGACCGCATCGAAACCACGCTCGGCTCCGGCGTCATCGTCAACGCCGACGGCTACATCCTCACCAATCATCACGTGATTCGCGGCGCTGGCGCTTTCCAGATCGCACTCGCCGATGGCCGCATTGCGCCGGCAACGGTGGTCGGCATTGATCCGGACACCGATCTCGCGCTGCTGAAAATCGAACTCGATGACTTGCCGGTCATCACGCTGGGGCGCTCCGATGACGTCCAGGTCGGCGACGTCGTGCTCGCCATCGGCAATCCCTTCGGCGTGGGACAGACGGTAACGCAGGGAATCGTCAGCGCGACGGGCAGGAATTATCTCGGCCACGCGACCTTCGAGAATTTCATCCAGACTGATGCGGCGATCAATCCTGGCAACTCGGGCGGTGCGCTGGTGAATGCGCGCGGTGAAATGATCGGCGTGAACTCGGCGATTTTTTCGCAGTCCGTGCGCGCGAACGGCATCGGCTTTGCCGTGCCAGTGAGTCTCGCGCGCGGCGTGGTGAACCAGATCATCGAACACGGCCGCGTGATCCGCGGCTGGCTCGGCGTCGATCCCCAGGACGTCACGCCCGAACTGGCCGAAGCCTTCGGCCTTGAAGACGACGCCGGCATCATCGTGCGTGATGTTTACCGCGGCAGTCCCGCGGAAGCGGCGGGAATCGAACGCGGCGACACCATCACGCACATCAACGACAACGCCGTTGCGAATGCGCACGAGGCGCTCACCGTGATCGCCTCGACACCGCCTGGCGAAACCCTTCGCATTCGCGGCATACGCCGCGGCCAGCCATTCGTGACGAAGGCAATCATCATCGAGCGGGCGCCGGTGGTGGGAAGCTGAGTGAACAGATGAAAGAAATAAAAAAAGCCGGGCAAAGCCCGGCTTTTTACTGGCTACTGAAAACAGATCACTTGTTCATCCGGCCACGCGCTTGATCTTCGCGCCCAGAGAAGCCAACTTTTCCTCGATGCATTCGTAACCGCGATCGATGTGGTAGATGCGTTCGACTTCCGTTTCGCCATTGGCGACGAGCCCGACCAGCACCAGCGAGGCGGAGGCGCGCAGGTCGGTCGCCATCACGGGCGCGCCGGTGAGTTCCTTCACGCCGGTCGAGATGGCGGTGTTGCCTTCGAGGCGAATGTCGGCGCCCATGCGCTGCATTTCCTGCACGTGCATGAAACGGTTTTCGAAAACGGTTTCAGTAATGGTGCCGGTGCCTTTCGAGATTGAGTTCAGCGCGGTGAACTGCGCCTGCATGTCGGTCGGAAATGCGGGATACGGCGCGGTGCGAAGGTTCACGGCTTTCGCCCGCTTGCCTTGCATGTCGAGTTCGATCCAGTCCTTGCCGATGCCGATCTTCGCGCCGGCATCTTCAAGTTTCGCGAGCACCGCGTCGAGCAGGTCCGGGCGCGTGTCTTTCAGCCGCACCCGCCCGCCGGTAATCGCACCGGCAACGAGATAGGTTCCGGTTTCGATGCGATCGGGAAGCACGGTGTAATGCGTGCCGGAAAGACGCTTCACGCCTTCGATGGTGATCGTGTCGTTGCCCGCGCCGCGCACTTTCGCGCCCATCTGGTTCAGGCAGTTCGCAAGATCGATGACTTCGGGTTCGCGTGCGGCGTTTTCGATGACGGTTACGCCATCAGCCAGCGTCGCCGCCATCATCAGGTTCTCCGTGCCGGTTACCGACACCGTATCCATGACAATGTGCGCGCCCTTGAGGCGCGCGCACTTCGCGCGGATGTAACCGCTCTCGACAACAATGTCCGCGCCCATCGCCTGCAGGCCTTCGATGTGCAAGTTCACAGGGCGCGTGCCGATGGCGCAACCGCCTGGCAGCGAGACTTCCGCTTCGCCGTACTTCGCGAGCAACGGGCCGAGCACGAGAATCGACGCGCGCATCGTCTTCACGAGTTCGTATGGCGCGAAATAATTCTTGATTGTTGTCGGATCGACTTCGATGCGCATGCGCTCGTCGATCGTGACGGAAACACCCATGCGGCCGAGCAATTCAATGGTAGTGGTGACGTCGTGCAGGTGCGGCACGTTGCCGACGGAAACCACACCGTCGGCGAGCAAGGTAGCGGCAAGAATCGGCAGCGTGGCGTTCTTCGCGCCGGACACGCGGATGTCGCCTTCCAGCCGCACGCCACCTTCAATCAACAATTTGTCCAAGAAAATTCTCCGTTGGTGCGCAGCATGCGCAGCGCGAGTGTCAGCGTGTTTCGTCAGGGGTCATGGCCTGGATGGACAAGGCGTGAATGTCGCGCCCCATTTTCTCGCCCAGTGTCGCGTAAACCATGCGATGGCGCTCCAGCGTGCGCTTGCCTTCGAACGACGGCGAAATGATGGTCGCTTCGAAGTGGGCGCCATCCTCGCCTGCCACCTCGACGCGCGCATCCGGCAACCCTTGTTCGATCATCGCGCGGATATCGTCGGCAAGCATGGAATCCTCCGGGAAAAGGCGCACATGATACCTGATGTGATATCCGATGAAACTCGCAACGCCGCGTAGAGCATGCTGCGACTGGCCAGCTTCCGGCGCTCCCGATATCATGCCGCCCTCGTTGCTCCCACCGCTTTTTACTGGAACCCGCATGCTGCTTGATCTTGCTGCCATAACCGCCGGCTTCATCCTGCTCGTCTGGGGCGCCGGCCGTTTCGTGGAAGGCGCCGCCGGCACGGCGCGCGCGCTCGGCGTCTCGCCGCTGATCGTCGGGCTGACCATTGTCGGGTTCGGCACGGCCGCACCGGAAATCCTGGTCTCCGCCATGGCCGCGTTTGCGGGCAATCCGGCGCTCGGCGTCGGCAATGCCATCGGCTCGAACATCACCAATATCGCGCTGATCCTAGGCCTGACCGCGATCATCGCGCCGTTGACTGTGCGCAGGGTTTCGCTGCGCCGCGAACTGCCGCTGCTGCTGGTCATCATGCTGGCAAGTGCAGGCCTGCTGGCCGACGGCGTGCTTGGCCGGATCGACGGCATCGTGCTGCTGATCGGATTGATCGGCTTCATCGCCTGGCTGATCCGCCTCGCGCGACGCTCGCAGTCCGACCCGATGGTCACGGAATTCACAACGGATATGCCGGCGGCAATACCGCTGCCGCGCGCGCTCACCTGGCTCGCGGTTGGTCTCGTCGTCCTGCTCATCAGTTCACGAATGCTGGTGTGGGGTGCGGTGAATCTCGCGACCGCGCTTGGCGTCAGCGATCTTGTCATCGGCCTGACGGTCGTTGCCCTCGGCACCAGCCTGCCGGAACTCGCGGCTTCGGTAGTCGCGGCCAGACGCGGCGAACACGATATCGCCATCGGCAACGTGCTGGGTTCGAATATTTTCAACCTTTTGGCCGTGATGGGCTTGCCGGGCGTGATTCGCCCCGGGCCCATTCCGGGCGCGGTGCTGACGCGCGATTTCCCGATCATGATTTTCCTGCTGCTGGCGTTTTTCTTTCTTGCCTTCGCCGCGGGTTCCCGTGCGGGCGGTGCCGGACGAGTTTCGCGCCTCTCCGGCGGGCTGCTGCTGGCGGGGTTCGCGGCGTATCAGCTCATTCTTTATTTCGGTATCCTGCGCTGACATTCCCGACCAACGAACGCGAAATGACCAGCAACAGCCGTGAACAGGCGCCGGATCGGCGCTATGCGCACAACGGGCGCGATGTCATCGAAATTGAAGCGGCTGCCGTCGCGGCATTGGCCAGCCGCCTTGATGAACGCTTCGAGCGCGCCTGCGAAATCTGCCTCGCCTGCCGCGGCCGTGTCGTTGTCGTCGGCATGGGCAAGTCCGGACACATCGGCGGCAAGATCGCCGCAACCCTGGCAAGCACCGGCACGCCGGCGTTCTTCGTGCATCCCGGCGAGGCTTCGCACGGCGATCTCGGCATGATTACCGGCGAGGACGTCGTGCTCGCGATTTCCAATTCCGGCGAAACCGCCGAAATCCTCACCATCCTGCCGCTCATCAAGCGCCTTGGCGTGCCGTTGATAAGCCTCGCCGGCAATCCGCAATCCTCGCTTGCCACGAATGCAGACGTGAATCTGGATGTCAGCGTCGCGAAAGAAGCCTGCCCGCTGAATCTCGCACCGACAGCCAGCACCACAGCGACGCTCGCGATGGGCGACGCGCTCGCGGTCGCGCTGCTGGATGCGCGCGGTTTTACCGTCGAGGATTTTGCGCGCTCGCATCCGGGCGGCTCGCTCGGACGGCGACTGTTGCTGCACGTCGCCGATCTCATGCATTCCGGCGAGGAGATTCCGAAAGTCGCGCCTGATGTGGTTCTCAGCGAAGCGCTGATGGAAATGACGCACAAGGGTCTCGGCATGACCGCGATTGTCGATGACGATGACAAGGTGCTTGGCATTTTCACGGACGGCGATTTGCGCCGCACGCTGGACCGCAAGCTCGACGTGCACGCAACGACGGTGTCGGACGCGATGACGCCTGGAAGCCGGACCATCGGCGCGAACGACCTCGCGGCCGAGGCGCTGCAACTGATGGACACTCACAAGATCAACGCGCTACTGGTGGTGGATGAAAACCAGCGGCTGATCGGTGCGCTGAACATGCACGACCTGCTGCGCGCCGGCATCGTTTAAGGAAACCCTCAATGGAATTGCGCGCAATCCACGCCATCGCCCGTCGGCTCAAGCTCGTCGTGTTCGACATCGACGGCGTGCTCACCGATGGCCGGCTTTACTACGGCCCGGACGGCGAGTCGCTGAAGGTCTTCAATGTGCGCGACGGCCACGGCATCAAGTCTTTGCAGCGAGCCGGTATTACCGTCGCCGTCATCACCGGGCGCAACTCCAAAATGGCGGCAGCGCGCATGCGCGATCTCGGCGTCGAACATCTGGTGCAGGGCCGGGAAGACAAAGGCGTGGCGCTGGACGAATTGCTCGCGGAACTCGACATCTCGCCGAACGAGACTGCGTACATGGGCGATGACGTCATGGACATTCCGGCAATGCGGAAAGTCGCACTCGCACTGACCGTGCAGGACGCGCATCCGGATGTCATTCCCGTTGCGCATTGGCGCGCGCGCAATCCGGGTGGCCGTGGTGCTGCGCGTGAAGCCTGCGACCTGCTGCTCGCCGCGCGCGGCACAAACGTTCACGCAGAAAGCGACACCTGATGCGCCAGTGGTTCCGGCAGCTTCCGGCGGCCTCGCGCGTCGCGGTCATCATCCTGCTTGCCGCCGCGGGTTTCGGCACATGGTGGTGGCTGGGCGAGCAGCGTGCACTCGCACCGGGGCAGGCTGCCGCGCGGCATCCCGACAGTTATTTTCATGATCTCGATATCGTTCGCCATGATGTGAACGGCGATCCGGAAATGCGTGTCACGGCGGAATATGCCGAGCATTTCGAAGACGAAACCTGGATACATTTGCAGGAACTTGCCGCGCGCGGCCTTGGCGCCGGACCGGGCTGGCAGTTGACCGCGAACCGCGGCCGCCTGACGGACGACGGCGTCGAACTCGACGTTCACGGCGATGTCGTACTCACGCGCAACAATCCCGGGAAAGTGCCCATCGAACTTCGCACCACGGAATTATCCGTGAACACGGATACCGAAATCGCCATGACGGATGCGCCGGTAACCGTGAAGCAAGGTGCAAGCGTGGTTTCGGGCCGCGGCCTGTGGGTGTCGCTAGCCGACGATTATTTGCGCATCGAATCCAACGTGGAGGCGCGTTATGAGAAGTAGATGGCTGCTGGTTGCGCTGAGCCTGCTCGCGATCCCCGCTTACGGCAGCGAGGCGTCGCTGACCGTGTCATCCCACAGCGTTGAAGCCGACCGCAGCAAAGGTATCTCCGTGTTCACCGGCGAGGTGCGAATCGACAAGGGCGGCATTCACATCGAAGCCGACGAAGCGCGCCTGCGTGCACTGGAAGGCGTCGTGCAGGAAGGCACCTTGATCGGCCGCCCGGCGAAATTTCGCCAGCAACCGGAAGGCGCCGCGCTCGTCACCGGCGAGGCCGAGCGCATCGAATACGACGCGGTGAACGAGATCATCGTGCTGACCGGTAATGCCTGGGTGCGCCAGGGCGAGGACGAATTCCGCGCGGAAACCATTCGCTACGACATTGCTACCGAAAAAGTGCTGGCAACATCGCCTGAAAGCGCAAAGGAGCGCGTGACGATCATTTTCCAGCCAAAGAACGATGAACCGGACAACGGCGAGCAGGAAAGTGCGCCGCCCCGGAATCAGAACCAGAACCAGGAAAACGGGAACTGAACATGGCAGTGCTGGAAGCGACAGGACTCGTAAAACGTTACCGCGACCGCACGGTAGTCAACGGCGTCTCGCTACGGGTGGAAAGCGGCGAAATTGTCGGCCTGCTCGGGCCGAACGGCGCCGGCAAGACGACCTCCTTTTACATGATCGTCGGCCTCGTGCCGCGCGACGGGGGCAGCATCCGGCTCGATGACACCGATCTCAGCCACCTGCCCGTGCATGCCCGAGCGCGCCTCGGCGTCGGCTATTTGCCGCAGGAAGCCTCGGTGTTCCGCAAGCTCAGCGTCGCCGACAACATCATGGCCATTCTCCAGACGCGCGAGGATCTCGACCGCGCCGGACGCGAGGCCGCGCTGGAATCCCTGCTGGAAGAGCTGCACATCAGCCATGTTCGCGACACCGCCGGGATCAGCCTGTCCGGCGGCGAGCGGCGGCGCGTGGAAATCGCTCGCGCGCTGGCGGTCGATCCGCGCTTCGTATTGCTGGATGAACCCTTCGCGGGCGTCGATCCGATCTCGGTGATCGACATCCAGCGGATCGTCGAACACCTGAAAAGTCGCGGCATCGGCGTGCTGATTACTGACCATAATGTCCGCGAGACGCTGGGGATCTGCGAGCGCGCCTACATCATCAGCCAGGGCCAGGTGATCGCAGCGGGAAATTCGGAACAAATACTTCAAAATCAACAAGTTAGGGACGTGTACTTGGGCAAGGATTTTAGGCTATAACTAGAGGTACACTCATGGACAACGAGCCGCGCAAAGCGGCCGATTCGGACCTGCGGAGCAACAGACTCTCTTCATGAAACCCTCGCTTCAGCTGCGCCTCGGACAGCAGCTCGCCATGACACCGCAACTGCGGCAGGCGATCCGGTTGTTGCAGTTATCCATGCAGGAACTGCAGCAGGAAGTTCACCAGGTTCTCGAAGCCAACGTCATGCTGCTGGCCGACGACGGCAACGGCGATTCCACCGACTCTCCTGAAGACACCGCCGCCGATAGCGATGTCGACTCCTTCGACGACAACGCCGATTTCGAACTCGACCACGACGGCCTCGCCGAAGACTGGCCCGAAACCGCCTCCGCGGATTCCTGGCAGGACCCCGGCTACGATCCCATGGAAAACATGTCAGCAGGCGAAGGCGGCCTGCGTGAGCATTTGCTCTGGCAGATTCGCTTAAGCCGCTTCGACTCTGAGGAACTCGCCGTCGCCGAAGCCATTGCCGATGGCCTCAACGACGACGGCTATCTCACCGAATCCCTTGACGACATCTGCCACGCGCTGAATGTCGATGACGAAACCGGCGAGCGCGTGCTGCACCGGATCCAGGCCATGGATCCGCCGGGAGTCGGGGCACGCGACTTGCCGGAATGCCTCAGCGCGCAGTTGCGCCTGCTGCCTCCCTCCCCTGAACGCGATACCGCGCTCAACCTCGTGCAGCACGGCCTGGAATTGCTGGCGCGTGCCGATGCCGCGCGACTCGCGGAACAGTTCTCGCGCCCGGTTGAGCATATGCGCGCTGCGCTCGATCTGATCCGCGGACTGAACCCGAAACCGGGCACCGCCGTTGCCGGCGAGAAAACGGAATATGTCGTGCCGGATGCGCTGCTCGTGAAGCGCGAAGGCCGCTGGAAAGTCGAACTCAATAATGCCGTAACGCCGCGCCTCAAGTTGAACGAGGAATACGCACGCCTGCTGCGACAGGCGGATTCACGCAGTCCGCAGATACAGGCGCAGTTGCAGGAAGCGCGCTGGCTGATCCGCAGCCTTTCGGTAAGAAACGACACGCTGACGCGCGTTTCGCAGGCCATTGTCGATCGCCAGCAGAAATTCTTCGATGAAGGCGAGACGGCGATGTCGCCGCTGGTGCTGCGCGATATCGCCACGGAAGTCGAATTGCACGAATCCACGGTCTCGCGCGTGACCGCGAACAAATACCTGCACACGCACCGCGGCACGCTGCCGCTGAAATATTTTTTCTCAAGCCAGATCCCGGCAAACGACGGCGGACGCTCATCGATCGCCGTTCGCGCGCTGATCCGTAAGCTGATTGACCAGGAGAATCCCCGACGGCCCTTGAGTGACCAGAAAATAGCCGCCATTTTGATAGATGAGGGGATCCGGGTTGCCCGGCGCACGGTAACCAAGTACCGGGAATCCATGCGGATCCCGGCATCCTACGATCGCAAGGGCGACATCATCCGCCGCCCCGCATCCACCTGAACGGTAAGGAGCGAAACATGCAATTGAACCTGACAGGCCATCACGTGGAAATCACTCCCGCACTGCGGGATTACGTCGATTCGAAGTTCGAGCGCCTTGAACGCCACTTCGACCATGTCTTCGACGTGCACGTCATTCTCAACGTCGAAAAATTGCGCCACACGGCGGAAGCCACGGTGCACGTCAACGGCAACAATCTGTTCGCCGATGCCGTCAACGAAGACATGTACGCCGCGATTGACGGCCTGATCGACAAGCTTGACCGACAGGTGAAGAAGCACAAGGAAAGAGTCCAGGATCATCACCAGCGCGAGATCCGGAAAAGCCAGATGGTGTAAGCGCTACGCATTCCTGAAACCTGGCCACGGCCGCGATATCGCGGCCGTTTTCATTTCGGCATCGAGAGGATTACTCCGTCTGACCGACGAAACCCGTCAAGGCGGCTGGTAGAATGTCGGCTCTTCGGCAACGGGACGCCTCATGCGAATCATTTTTCTCAGCGGCCTTTCGGGCTCCGGCAAGACCGTCGCACTGCACATGCTCGAAGACCTCGGCTACACCAGTCTGGATAATTTCCCGATCCGGCTGTTGCGCGATTACGTGGCGCAGGAAGTCGGGCGCTCGACGAACCGGCGCATCGCCATCGGCGTGGATGCGCGCGCCGGCTACGACGACCTGCAGATTCTCCCCGCGATCGCGAGCGAACTGCGCGAGGCCGGCATCGATTGCGAAGTCATTTTTCTTACCTCCGACGACGACACGCTCGTTCGCCGCTACAGCGAAACGCGCCGCCGTCATCCGCTCGCCCAGGAGGAAGGCAGTGTCAGCGAGGCGATCCAGGAAGAACGCGCGGTGCTTTCCAATATCGCCGAGCACGCGGATCTCAAGATCGACACGACGCACCTGAACGTGCACGATTTGCGCGAAATCATTCGCCACCGTCTGAAGCTCGACGGCGGCGGCGAACTTTCACTGATGTTCATGTCGTTCGGCTACAAGAACGGCGTGCCGCGCGACGCCGATTTCGTTTTCGATCTGCGCTGCCTGCCGAATCCGCACTGGGAAAATGCACTACGGCCGCTGACCGGACGCGATGCTGCCGTCGTCGACTACCTGCACGAGCGCGACAGCGTCGTGAAATTGCGCGAAGACATCATCGATTTCCTCGACAAATGGATTCCCTGCTTCGAAGGCGCCGACCGCAGTTACCTGACCATCGCGCTCGGTTGCACCGGCGGGCGGCATCGTTCCGTTTACATGGCCGAGCAGCTTGCTGCGTACTTCGGTCGCAAGCATCCGAAGGTGCTGGTGCGGCACAGCTCGCTGGCCGAAGTCTTCGACGCACGGCAACTCGATCTCGCACTTGAGAAGCGCGAGAAGCGCTGAGACTGACGCTCGTCGCTCAATAGACGCTTCCGGCGCCGCCCGTTACACTGCCACCGCAATCTTCCGCGCGTGCGCCCGCATGCGCATTGACCTTCTGGCGATGTGAATGAACGACCAGGCCGGCAGCACAAGCAGCAACACCGCGGCGAGCCGCCTTGAGAGCATCCGCGACGCGCTCGATTCCGGCACGCTTCGCGGCGTGCGCCGCATGACGCACTCGCTGCATCCCGCCGAAATCGCTCACCTGCTTGAATCGCTGCGTCCCGCCGAACGCGAAATCGTCTGGGAACTTGTTGACGCCGAAGACGACGGCGAGGTGCTGCTGCACGTCAACGATGAAGTCCGCATGGGTCTCATCCGCGGCATGGACGCGCAGGAACTGCTCGCCGCGACCGAAGGCCTGGACATAGACGATCTCGCGGATCTCTTCGCCGACCTGCCGGAAACCGTCACGCAACAGTTGCTGCGTTCCATGGACGAGCAGGATCGTCACCGTCTTGCCGGCGTGCTGGCATACGCCCAGGACAGCGCCGGCGGACTGATGAACATCGACACCGTGACCGTCCGTCCGGACGTGTCGCTGGATGTCGTCGCGCGCTACTTGCGCATGCGCGAAAACCTGCCGGATGACACGGATCGCCTGTTCGTCGCGAACCGTTACGGCCGGCTGCTCGGCTCGCTCACGCTCGCAAGGCTGCTCGCGAGCGATCCGTCGAAAACCGTGGCCGAAGTCATGGACACCGAAATCAAGGGCATTTCCGCCGAAACGCCGGCGCATGAGGTCGCGAAACTGTTCGAGGATCGGGACCTTGTTTCCGCACCCGTCGTGGACAACGAAGGCGTGCTGCTCGGCCGCATCACCATCGATGACGTGGTCGATGTCATCCGCGACCAGGCGGATCACTCGCTGATGACCATGGCGGGTCTCGATGAAGATGAAGACATGTTCGCGCCGGTGCTGTCGAGCGCGCGGCGCCGCGCGCTGTGGCTCGGCATCAACCTGGCGACCGCAATCCTCGCGGCCTCCGTGGTCGGCCTGTTCGAAGCGACACTCGATCAGATCGTCGCGCTCGCCGTGCTCATGCCCATTGTCGCGAGCATGGGCGGCATCGCCGGCAGCCAGGTGCTGACCATCATCATCCGCGGTCTCGCACTCGGCCAGCTTGAACGCAGCAACGTGAAATGGTTCATCGGCAAGCAAATGGCGGTGGTGGGACTGAACTCGCTGCTGCTGTCGGTGCTGGTCGGCGGGCTCGCGTTCGCGTGGTTCGACAACACGTCGATCGGACTCATCATTGGTGCTGCACTCATCATCAACCTGCTGATCGCGACCGTTGCCGGATGCGCAGTACCGCTGGTGTTGCGCCGCTTCGGCATCGATCCCGCGCTCGCCGGCCCGGTAATCGTCACGACGTTTACCGATGTAATGGGCTTTCTCGTCTTTCTCGGCCTCGGAACGCTCTACCTGCTCTGAGAAGTATCTCTACAAGAGCTTGTGACTTATGTCACGTATTTCAAACAATACCGCGCAGCTGCTGCTGTAACTTCCCGAGTAGGCTATCCTTTTCGTTCGTTTGGTCATCATTTTCCAGGCAGCCCATGAGAAAAATCGTAGTCCTGAATACCAAGGGCGGGTGCGGCAAGAGCACGATCGCGACGAACCTCGCGGCATGGCATGCGCTGCATGGCCGCAATACCACGATCATGGATTACGACCCGCAGGGTTCCAGCATGCGCTGGCTGACGAAGCGCGACGAGACTCGCCCGCGCATCAACGGCGTTGCCGCTGCCGAGCGCAATTCGCGGATGACAAGAAGCTGGCAATTGCGCGTGCCAATGCAGACCGAGTGCCTGATCGTCGACACGCCCGCCGGCCTCGAACCGCAGCGCCTCACGGAAATCACGCGCAACGCGCACGCCGTCATCGTGCCGGTGCTGCCCTCCGACATCGACATTCATGCCGCATCGCGCTGCATCGCTGACCTGCTGCTGATCGCGCGGATTGATCGCCGCGAAGAGCGCATTGCCGTCGTCGCGAACCGCGTAAAGAAAAACACGCGCGTGTATCACGCGCTCACCCGCTTCCTGCACAGCCTGGACATTCCCTTCGTCGCCACGCTGCGCGACACGCAGAACTACATCAACTGCTCCGAGCAGGGCGTCGGCATCCACGAAATGAGCGACAATCGCGTCATCCGCGACCGTCGCGACTGGCAGCCCTTGCTGGACTGGATCGGATCGCGCCGCACGGTGCCGGTGCAACTGGTAGCCGGCATGACAGTGACAGGCGGCGAAAGCGCCTGACCGTCGAGATGAATCCACAGAACATCAACAGGTATCCGACCATGGTCAAATTCATTGGAAATAGATTTCTGCTGGCCGCGCTGCTGGCCTTTCCGTTGCTTGCCACAGCCGGGGAAGGCCCCGAAGTCGGTAACGTTGCGCCGGATTTCCGCCTGCAGGACCAGGACGGCGATTGGCATTCGCTGGAAAATTACCGCGATCAATGGGTGGTGCTGTATTTCTATCCGAAGGACGACACGCCCGGCTGCACCACCGAAGCCTGCAATTTCCGTGACGACATCTACCGTTACAAGGCCAAGGGTGTTGCGGTGCTGGGCGTGAGCCTGGATGACGTGGCGTCACACCAGGAATTCGCGGAGAAATACGAGCTGCCGTTTCCGTTGCTGGCCGATATCGAACACGATGCCGCGAAAAAGTACGACGTGCTCACGACGCTCGGTCCCATGCAGTTCGCGAAACGCGAAACGTTCCTGATCGATCCGAACGGCCGGATCGCGAAACATTACGCCGATGTCGATCCCGAAGCGCACGCAAAAGTCGTGCTCGCGGATCTCGAAAAGCTCATGCAGGAAAAACCCGAAACGTCGGGAAGCTAGTGCCCGGGGTTCACGATGCCGGTACGCACTTGGCGGCCGGCATCATCCGCTTCCGTCCATACGAACAATAATCTTCCGTCATCCAATGTGGCCATGCGCGGAAATCCCGACGCGCGTGCCGCAGTCATGCCCGCGACGCTGATGCTGTCATCCATCAATCCGTTTGAATCAACCGCGCGCAAAAGCAGTTGCGCGCCACCCTCGCCCGCTTCCATCCAGCTCACCCACGCGCCGTCTTGCGGCCGCAACACGATGTCGACACGTCCCAGCGGACGACCGGCGTCCACACGAACCGGCGGTGCGAAACTGCGTCCGCCATCCTCGGAAAACGCGACATGCACTTTCGGTTCGCCGCCGGCCGCCGTGAACCAGGCAACCGCAACGTTGTCGCCGTGCGCGGCGACGGCAGGACCATTCACCGGACAGCCATCGATCTTCCAGTCATCGGCGTGCACGCGCACGGGTTCACTCCATTCACCATCAACGAGCCGGATCGCGTAAATGTCGCGAATTTCTTCTTCCGTGCGATTCCGGTAAACGACGATTGCGCCGTCGGGCGTTGCTGTGGCATCCGTCTGGCAGCAATCGCAAACCAGTCCGTCGAGTTGCGTTTCCGCTGTCTGCACACCGCTGCCGTCAAACGCGCCATAGCGCAAGGTCATGCCGCCGCCATGGCCGTGATGTTCGCCGGATGATGTCGTGTTGCGTCCGTCCAGCCACGCCAGTGCAAAGCCGTCGGCATTGTCGAAGGCCGAAACAAAGCCGTGTTCTGTCGGCGTGCCATCGTGATGCGGCGATCCGATCGGTCGCCATTCGATGCCGTCATCAGATGTCGCGAGCTGAACGTCATAGGCGTATGTCGCATCCGCCGACTTCTGCAACCACCATGCGAGCCAGCGACCATCCGAGAGCGGTCGCACACCCGGAATGTCGGCCCAGTTCGCGAACCAGTCATCGCCACGCGCGACCATTCGTGCGTCACTCCATCGGTCGCCTTCCCAGGTTGCGTAACGCAAGGCATGACCTTCGCCATCCACTTCCAGCCAGCTCAAGCTGATTCGTCCGTTGGCATTGAACAGCTGCGGTGCCAATGATTCGGCGCCGACGGGTGCTTGTAGCGGTTCGACTGTTGTATCGGTTCGCGCATCGCAGGCGCCAAGAAGAACGCCAAGGACAAGCATCATCATTCGTGTCGTGTAATTCATTCGCTTCGGGATCCCCTTGCGTCAATGAAAACTTCTGCGCACTACTCTCCCTTCAGATCGACCGCCCCGCCCACGTCTTCAATGACACTGCCATTTCGACGCGATTGCGGCCTTCTCGCTTCGCCTTGTAAAGCGCGTGATCGGCGGCGCGAATGATCTTGCGCGCCTGGACATGTTCATCGCCCATGGTGGTTGCGACGCCGATGCTGACGGTGACGTCCAGCTTCAGCCGGTCGATTTCGAAAGGCCCCGCGAGCATCGCGCGTCGTACGCGTTCACCGACCTCGATCGCGTTCGCGCGACCGCAGCGCGGCAGCACGGTCAGAAACTCCTCGCCGCCGTAGCGACCGGAAAGATCGTAGGAGCGCAACGCCACCTTCAGCCGCTTCGCGACTTCCGTCAGCACCTTGTCGCCCATCTGGTGACCGTAGGCATCGTTGATCTGGCGCAGGTGATCGACGTCGGTGAGCAGCACCGACAGCGGCATTTCTTCGCGTGCCGCGCGATCGAGTTCGTGTTGCGCGGTTTCAAGAATCAGCCCGTGGCTGTACAAACCGGTGACCTGGTCATGCGAGGCGCCCGAGTCGGCGAGTTGCTTGAGACCCTGGAAGCGTTTCCACAGATCAACACGCAGGGAGAGTTCGTTGACGCGCAGTGGTTTGTTGAGAACATCGTCCGCACCGACGGTTCGCGCGCGCCGCCAGGCGTTGCCGTCGGATTCACCCGCGAGAAGAACAATGAAGAGCGAGGTGTAGCGTTGGTCGGCGCGCAGGCGCTCGACCAGTTTCGGACCGTCGATGCCCGGCATGAGCCAGTCGAGCACGAGGACTTGCGGCACATCCATGTTGCGAAGATTTTCCAGCGCCTCGCGCCCGTCCTGGACGCACAGCACTTCGATGCCGCCATCCAGGAACGCCTGTTCCAGTTCGCGGCGTGTTACCGGTTCGTCGCAGGCGACGAGCGCCCGCATGTCATCGGCGGCGTTTTGCATTCCCTTCCTGTATTCCGCGCCCTGCTGTGGCAATCAATCATTGTCGTCGTGTTCACCCACGCGAATGATCTTCATTGCGTTGGTACCGCCGGCAACACCCGTGAAGTCGCCTTTCGTGATGATGACGTGATCGCCGCGTGTCACCACGCCGCGCGTCACGAGCACATCAACGGCATCCGCGAGTACTTTTGCCGGATCGCCGTGCAACACATCAAAGGGTACCGCATAAACCCCGCGATACAAGGTCACGCGACGGCGAGTGGCTTCGTGACGGGTCATGGCATAGATCGGAATACCCGAGCGGATGCGCGACATCCACAGCGCGGTGGAACCGGATTCGGTCAAGGCGACAATAGCCTTGGCGCCGAGATGGTTCGCGGTGTACATCGCCGCCATGGCAATGGCTTCATCGATGCGTTCGAAATGGCTGTCGATACGATGCCGCGAACGCATTGTCATGCGCTGCTTTTCCGCGCCGACGCATACGCGCGCCATCGCTTCGACCACTTTCACCGGATATTTGCCGGCGGCGGTTTCCGCGGAAAGCATCACCGCGTCGGTGCCGTCCATGACCGCGTTGGCGACGTCGAGCACTTCGGCGCGCGTCGGCACCGGATTCTGGATCATGGATTCCATCATCTGCGTCGCGGTGATGACGACGCGGTTGAGGTCTCGCGCAACGTGGATGATGCGTTTCTGCACGCCCGGTAATTCCGCATCACCGATCTCAACGGCGAGATCGCCGCGCGCAATCATGACGACATCGGAGGCCTCGACAATCGATTCGATCGCCTCGACCGCCTCGGTGCGTTCGATCTTCGCGATGATGCCCGCGCGGCTGCCGGTGTCCCAGACGAGATCGCGCGCAATCTGCACGTCATTCGCGTCACGCGGAAAAGAGATTGCGACGTAATCCACGCCAAGTTCAGCGGCCACGCGAATGTCCGCGCGATCCTTTTCGGTCAGCGCCGGTGCGGACAGGCCCCCGCCCTGGCGATTGATGCCCTTGTTGTCCGAAAGCATGCCGCCGGATTCGACAACGCAATGAATCTGCGCGCCGTCAATCGACTCGACAAGCAGCGCGATCAGTCCGTCATTCAGCAACAAGCGATCGCCGGATTTCACATCCTGCGGCAGTTCCTTGTACGTGATCCCGACGCGTCCGCTGTCGCCGGCGTTCGGATCAAGGTCCGCATCCAGGATGAAAGCCTGTCCGTCCACAAGTTCCACGGGGCCATTGGCGAATTTGTCGATGCGGATTTTCGGACCCTGCAGGTCCGCAAACACGCCGATATCGCGCCCGGCTTTCGCACTCGCCGCGCGCACCATGTCCATGCGGCGAGCATGGTCGGAAGCCTTGCCATGCGAGAAATTCAGGCGCGCGACATCAAGGCCCGCGGCGATCATCTTTTCGAGCACGCCGGGCGCGTCGGTTGCGGGACCGAGTGTGGCAATGATCTTTGTGCGTCTGGGCATTGGCAAGCTCTACCGTGACAAGAGATCAGCTGCGAGGAGGTGGAAGAAAAAAACCGGAGACACGCGCGAGAGCTTACTACTTCTCTCCTCTTTCTTCTTCCTTCTCCCGCGCTCTCTCTTCAAGCATAGCCACGGCCGGCAGCTTCTTCCCTTCAAGAAATTCCAGGAACGCGCCGCCACCCGTGGAAATATAGGAAATGCGCTCGGCAACGCCGTATTTATCGACCGCCGCCAGTGTATCGCCGCCGCCGGCAATCGAGAATGCCGGCGATTCGGCGATCGCCTGCGCGAGCGCCTTCGTGCCTTCGCCGAACTGGTCGAACTCGAACACGCCGACAGGACCGTTCCAGACGATGGTCCCGGCGTTGCGAAGGTGTTCTGCAAATGCTTCCGCGGTGTCGGGACCGATATCGAGAATCATCTCGTCATCGCCAACCTCGCTGACCGGTTTTACGTCCGCTTCGGCCTGCGCGGAAAATTCCGCGGCCACGACGACATCACTCGGCACGGGAATATCGCCATTGCGCGAACGCGCCGCATCCGTCAGGCGTCGCGCTTCCGCAACCAGCCCCTGTTCATGCAGCGACTTGCCGACATCGTGACCGGCTGCGGCAATGAACGTATTCGCGATGCCGCCGCCGACAATCAGTTGATCGACAATGCCTGACAGCGATTCCAGCACGGTGAGCTTGGTGGATACCTTGCTGCCACCGACAATTGCGACGAACGGACGCGCAGGGTTTTCCAGCGCGCGGCCGAGTGCATCGAGCTCACCGGCGAGCAACGGACCGGCACACGCGACCGGCGCGTATTTCGCCACGCCGTGTGTCGAGGCCTGCGCCCTGTGTGCGGTACCGAACGCATCCATCACGTACACATCGCAAAGCGCAGCCATTTTTCTCGACAGCGTTTCGTCGTTTTTCTTTTCGCCGGTGTTGAAGCGCACGTTCTCGCACAGCACGACTTCACCGTCGGCGAGTTCCACGCCATCGAGCCAGTCCTTTTCCAGGCGCACCTTCACGCCAAGCAATTCCGTCAGGCGTTCCGCCACCGGCGCGAGCGAAAATTCCGCAGCAAACACGCCTTCTCCCGGACGGCCAAGATGCGACATCAGCATGACCTTCGCGCCCTTGTCCATCGCGTGCTGGATCGTCGGCAGTGACGCGCGAATGCGCGCATCGGACGTCACCTTGCCATCGGCAATCGGCACGTTCAGGTCTTCGCGGATCAGGACCCGTTTTCCTTTCAGGTCCAGGTCAGTCATCTTGATGATGTGCATGCGTTGATTTTCCGGTTTTCTTCAAAAGACAAATCCGCCGTGAAGCGGATTCGTCAGGAGTTGCTGTAGCGTCGAGCGGAGCGAGCAGGAGCGGTCTGTGACCACGAAAATTTCGCGGTCACAGACCGCTCCTACGCATCACTTGGCGTTATGGAGAGCGATCGTCGTATCGAGCATCCGGTTAGAGAAACCCCACTCGTTGTCGTACCACGAACCGACCTTCACCAGCCGGCCGATCACTTTCGTCATCGACGCGTCGTACGTGCTTGAGGCCGGATTGTGGTTGTAGTCGACCGAAACCAGTGGCTCGTCGCTGTAATCGAGAATGCCTTTCAGCGAACCCTGCGATGCTTTCTTCATGATGTCGTGGATTTCTTCCACGCTGGTGTCGCGCTTCGGCGTGAAGGAAAGATCAACGAAGGAAACGTTGATGGTCGGCACGCGCATGGAGAAACCGTCCAGCTTGCCATTCAACTCCGGCATCACGAGACCAACCGCTTTCGCGGCACCGGTTGACGTCGGAATCATCGACTGCGTGGCTGAACGCGCGCGGCGCAAGTCCTTGTGATAGACGTCAGTCAGCACCTGGTCGTTGGTGTAGGCGTGGATCGTCGTCATCAGGCCCTGCTCGATGCCGACGGCATCGTGCAGCGGCTTGACCAGCGGCACCAGGCAGTTGGTGGTGCAGGAGGCGTTGGAGATGACGGTGTCGGATGCTTTCAGCGTTTCGTGATTGACGCCGTAAACAATCGTCGCATCGACGTCATTGCCGCCGGGTGCGGAGATGATGACTTTCTTCGCGCCGCCTTTCAGGTGCGCAGACGCTTTTTCCTTGCTCGCGAAAAAGCCCGTGCATTCCAGCACGATATCCACGCCGAGATCGCCCCACGGCAGTTTCGCGGGATCGCGTTCAGCCAGCACCTTGATCTTGTCGCCGTTGACGATCATGGTGTCGCCTTCGACGCTGACTTCGCCCGGGAAACGGCCATGCGCGGTGTCGAAGCGCGTCAGGTGCGCGTTGGTGTTCGCGTCACCCAGATCGTTGATCGCGACAACGCTGATCTCGTTCGTGCGCTTCGCCTCGTACAGCGCGCGCAGGATGTTGCGGCCGATGCGTCCGTAGCCATTGATCGCTACCTTGATTGCCATGGTCAGTCTCCCGGTATGGATGCTTTATTAAAAAAAGAACAGAAATCGCTTTGTCGCATTCATGCGCCCGCAGCAATCGCTTCGCGCGCGGCCTTCACGACGTTATCGACCGTGAAGCCGAAATATTCGAAGGCCTGCTTGCCGGGCGCGGATGCGCCGAAACTCGTCATGCACACAAAGCGGCCGCGCGGCCCCGCCCAGCGATACCAGGCGTCCGGCACCCCGGCTTCGATCACGACGCGCGCCGTGACAGCATTCGGCAGCACGCGCTCGATATAACTTTCGTCCTGCGCTTCGAAAATATTCGTGTTCGGCATCGAAACAACGCGCACTTTCGCACCGTCGTCCGACAATTTTTCCGCGGCCTGCATTGCAAGCGAAACTTCCGAGCCTGTCGCGATGAGAATCGCTTCCGGCGTGCCCTCGCAATCCCGAAGCACATAGCCGCCGCGCGCCACGTCACGCAATGCTTCCGCCGTGCGCTCCTGGTGCGCCAAGCCCTGGCGGGTCAGCGCGAGCACGCTCGGTCCGTCGCGGCGTTCAACGGCGGATTTCCATGCAACAGCGGTTTCAACCGTGTCGCACGGGCGCCACACGGACATGCCGGGAATCATCCGCAGTGATGCAAGGTGTTCCACCGGCTGATGCGTCGGACCGTCCTCGCCGAGACCGATCGAGTCATGCGTCAGCACAAACACGCTTCCCTGCTTCATCAGCGATGCCATGCGAATGGCATTGCGCATGTAATCGGAGAAGACAAGAAACGTTCCACCGTAGGGAATGAACCCGCCGTGCAAGGCAAGGCCGTTCATGATCGCGCCCATCGCGAATTCGCGCACCCCGTAAAACATGTAGTTTCCGGACGCGTCTTCACGCGTGATGCCCTTGCTGCCCTTGAAGAAGGTGTTGTTCGAGCCGGTGAGATCCGCCGATCCGCCGACGAACTCCGGCAATGCCGGCCCGATGATGTCGAGCACGTCCTGCGAGGCTTTGCGCGTGGCGACCGCTGCCTTGCCTTCGTGCATCGCCTTGACGACTTCTTCGCTCCTGGCAGCCCAGGCCTGCGGCAGCACGCCGGACTGGCGGCGGCGGAATTCCGCGGCGAGTTCGGGGTATTCATCTTCATAAGCGGCGAAGCGCGCATCCCAGTCGTCTTCGAACTGCTGGCCCTTCTCGAGCGCGTTCCAGCCCGCGTGGATTTCTTCCGGCACAACGAATGGTTCATGCGGCCAGCCGATGTGCTCGCGCACCGCGATGCATTCATCTTCACCGAGCGCTGCACCATGCACGGCTTCGGTGCCGGCCTTGTTCGGCGAGCCGAAACCGATGACGGTCTTGCAGCAGATCAGCGACGGCTTGTCGGTGACCTTGCGCGCTTCATCCAGTGCTTTTTTCACGGCCTCGGCGTCGTGTCCGTCGACATCGGCAATCACATGCCAGCCGTAGGCCTCGAAACGTTTCGGCGTGTCGTCGCGGAACCAGCCGGCGACTTCGCCATCGATGGAAATGCCGTTGTCGTCGTAGAAACCGATGAGTTTTCCGAGACCCAGCACGCCGGCGAGCGAGCAGGCTTCGTGCGAGAGTCCTTCCATCAGGCAGCCATCGCCCATGAACACGTAGGTGTGATGATCGACGATCTCGTGCCTGGGCTTGTTGAACTGCGCACCCAGCATTTTCTCGGCGAGCGCCATGCCGACGGCGTTCGCGAGGCCCTGGCCGAGCGGGCCGGTGGTGGTTTCCGCGCCGGGCGTGTCGCCCAGCTCCGGATGGCCCGGTGTTTTCGAGTGCAGTTGCCGGAAATTCTTCAGGTCATCGATGGAAATGTCGTAGCCGGTGAGATGCAGCAGCGAGTAGAGCAGCATCGAGCCGTGGCCGTTGGAAAGCACGAAGCGATCGCGATCCGGCCAGTGCGGATTCGTGGGATTGTGCTTAAGCGTTTCGTTCCAGAGGACCTCAGCGATATCCGCCATGCCCATCGGTGCGCCGGGATGACCGGAATTCGCCTGTTGTACGGCGTCCATCGACAACGCGCGGATGGCGTTGGCAAGCTCGCGTCGAGAGGGCATCGGTGCTCCAATCTGGTGTGTAGGTCGCCACGGAATATCCACAGGGCGGGCCGGTCTCGCGTTCCGGTCCGTAAGTTTCCTGTCGTGGTCGAGAAGGCGCGCATTTTCGCTGATCCGCCCTGTCCGGGCAACCCCGTCCGGCCGTGCGACGCCGCTTGCAGCCCTTGAAAAACAACGGCTTGCATTCGCGTCGCGGATCATGGATCAGCGCCGGCAAAACTCTTTTAAGATACGCAGCCCCCGCCACGCCGCCGGATGATGATGAATCGCGAAAATCTGCATGGCATTGCGCTGATGCTGTCCGCCATGGCGGTCTTCGCCGTCATGGATGCCTCGATGAAGCAGCTCGCCGGCCATTATCCGCCGCTGCAGGTCGCTGCCTTGCGCGGCCTGGTGTCGCTGCCCTTCGTGATCGGCTGGGTCTGGTGGCGCGAGCGCAGTTTCACGACGCTGATCCGCGTCCGCTGGCGCTGGCATCTCGCGCGCGGCGTGCTCGCGGTGCTGATGCTCACGAGCTTCATCTACGCGATCAGCGGCATGCCGCTTTCCGAAGCCTATTCGCTGTTCTTCGTCGCACCGCTGATGATTACCGCGCTGTCGGTGCCGCTGCTGAAGGAGCATGTCGACTGGAAACGCTGGACAGCAATTCTTGTCGGCTTCAGCGGCGTGCTGATTGTGCTCAGGCCAGGATTCACCGCCGTCGGCCTGACCGCGGTCGCGGTGCTCGTGGGTGCGACCTGCTATTCGCTGAATGCGATCAGCGTGCGCATTCTCGGGCGTACGGATTCCACGGCCGCGATGGCGTTCTGGTTCATGGCGCTGCTCGCCGTTGGCGCCGGCCTGCTCGCCGCTCCCGACTGGCGGCCATTGCGCGGTGCGGACACGGGCTGGCTGGTCGCGATGGGCGTGTTCGGCGCCATGGGGCAGATGTTCCTGACCGAAGCCTTCCGGCGCGCGCCGGCATCGATCATCGCTCCGTTCGAGTATTCCGCGCTGTTCTGGGGCGTGCTGCTGGACCTCGTCATCTGGGGCGAACTGCCGGGGCCGGTTGTTTTCATCGGCGCTGCCGTCATTATCGGCAGCGGGCTTTTCCTGATTTCCCGCGAGCGCAAGCCGCCGGTGGTGACGCCGCCATGACATGAAGAATGGACAGGATTAACAAGATTGTTCAGGATTAACAGGATTTAAAAGCATTTTGTTCAAATCCTGTAAATCCTGCTTTGAAAATCCTGTTAATGCTGTCTATTGCTTTTGTCGAATCCCCCGCCAAACCCGGGTAAAATGCGCGGTCTTAATCAGGACCACTCGGGAACGGATACATGTCAAAGAATTACCTGTTCACCTCGGAATCAGTTTCGGAAGGCCATCCGGACAAAATGGCGGACCAGATTTCCGACGCCGTGCTGGATGCCATCCTCGCGCAGGATCCGAACGCACGCGTCGCCTGCGAGACGCTGGTGAAAACCGGCATGGCCATCGTCGCCGGCGAAATCACAACCAAAGCCTGGGTGGATCTCGAGGAACTGGTGCGCAGTGTCATCCGCGATATCGGCTACACCTCGGAGATGGGTTTCGACTGGGAAACCTGCGCGGTGCTGAACGCGATCGGCAAGCAGTCGCCCGACATCGCGCAAGGCGTCGATCGCAGTTCGCCGGAAGAACAGGGCGCGGGCGACCAGGGCCTGATGTTCGGCTACGCCTCGAACGAAACCGACGTGCTGATGCCGGCGCCGATCACCTACGCGCACCGCCTCGTGAAGAAGCAGGCCGAGGTGCGCAAGGCGGGCGCGCTGAAATGGCTGCGCCCGGATGCGAAATCGCAGGTGACGTTCCGTTACGTCAACGGCAAGGCGACGGCTGTCGATGCCGTCGTGCTCTCGACGCAGCATTCGCCGGACGTTGATCAGAAAACATTGAAAGAAGCCGTGATGGAGGAAATCATCAAGCCTGTGATTCCCGCCGAGTGGTTTTCGAAAGACACGAAATATTTCATCAACCCGACGGGCAAGTTCGTCGTCGGCGGTCCGGTCGGCGACGCCGGTCTCACAGGCCGCAAGATAATTGTCGACACCTACGGCGGCATGGCGCGCCACGGTGGCGGCGCGTTCTCCGGCAAGGATCCGTCGAAGGTGGATCGCTCGGCCGCCTACGCCTGCCGTTATGTTGCGAAGAACATTGTCGCGGCCGGCCTCGCGGAGAAATGCGAAATCCAGGTTTCGTATGCCATCGGCGTTGCCGAACCGACCTCGATCTCGGTCGAGACCTTCGGCACGGGGCGCATCGCGAACGAACAACTCGAAGCGCTGGTGCGCGAACATTTCGACCTGCGTCCGTACGGCATTCTTCAAATGCTCGATCTTGTTCGTCCGGTCTATCGTCCGACCGCGAGCTACGGTCACTTCGGCCGCGAAGAACCCGGCTTCACCTGGGAGCGGACGGACAAGGCCGAAGCGCTGCGCGAAGCCGCGCAACTGAAAGGCGCCAGCGATCTGATTGCAACGGGAGTGCTGTGATGGATCCCGTCGATCTTGCGAACGAGGCGCGCACGCATTCGCTGGCCGACGACATTCGTCGCGAGATCAGGACGGGCAACATGCTGATGATCATCGGCTTGCTCGCCTTCATGTTCTTCCTGATCGCGCTGGAGTACGGCGTGGTCGAACCCAACGACATGGTTTTCCTGTTGCTGGCCGGCATTTTCGCGTCTTCCTTGCGAATCAAGAAGCGCGAAAAACTGCTGCTCAAGGCAGCCGACAGGCTGGAATCGAAAACTTCCTGAACCAGACCGGCGACCGCCATGGCGGCGCCCGTTCCTTCGAGGAGCGTTGCGACGAACGCATCTGCGTTTGCCAGGCTCGAAGGAATGACCTTCTTTCAACCGCGCTCGTTCAAAGTTGGAGACATCAATAATGAACGCTGTCGTAGACAAGAACTTCACCGACTACATCGTCAAGGACATCAACCTCGCTGACTTCGGGCGCAAGGAAATCCGCATCGCGGAAACCGAAATGCCCGGCCTGATGGCGACACGCGAAGAGTTCGCGAAATCGCAACCGCTCAAAGGCGCGCGCATCGCGGGTTCCTTGCACATGACCATCCAGACGGCCGTCCTGATCGAGACACTGAAAGCGCTCGGCGCCGACGTGCGCTGGGCATCGTGCAACATCTATTCGACGCAGGACCATGCGGCCGCAGCCATTGCTGCGAGCGGTACGCCGGTGTTCGCGTACAAGGGCGAAACGCTGGAAGAATACTGGGAGTACACGCATCGCATCCTCGAATGGGGTGACGGTGGCGCACCGAACATGATCCTCGATGACGGCGGCGACGCCACCATGGCCGTGATTCTCGGCGCGAAGGCGGAGAAGGATCCGTCGGTTATTGCGAATCCTTCAAACGAAGAAGAAAAATTCCTGTTCGCGGCAATCAGGAAGCGCCTTGAAAGCAAGCCGGGTTTTTATTCCGAGCGCGCGAAAGCGATCAAGGGCGTGACGGAAGAAACCACCACGGGTGTGCATCGCCTTTATCAAATGCAGAAGAACGGCACGCTGCCCTTCCCTGCCATCAACGTGAACGATTCGGTCACGAAGTCGAAGTTCGACAACCTCTACGGTTGCCGCGAATCATTGGTTGACGGCATCAAGCGCGCAACCGACGTCATGATCGCGGGCAAGGTTGCGGTCATCGCGGGTTATGGCGATGTCGGCAAGGGCTGCGCGCAATCACTGAAAGGTCTCGGCGCACAGGTGTGGGTGACGGAAATCGATCCGATCTGCGCGCTGCAGGCAGCGATGGAAGGCTACAAGGTCGTGACGATGGACGAAGCCTGCGACAAGGCGGACATCTTCGTGACGGCAACCGGCAACTACAAGGTCATCAGTTTCGAGCACATGGCGAAAATGAAAGACCAGGCCATCGTCTGCAACATCGGCCATTTCGACAACGAGATCGACGTCGCCGGCCTCGAAGAAAAATGCGAATGGGAAAACATCAAGGACCAGGTCGATCATGTCATCTTCAAGGATGGCAAGAGAATCATCCTGCTCGCGCGCGGCCGTCTCGTGAACCTCGGTTGCGCGACGGGACATCCTTCTTTCGTGATGTCGAACTCGTTCACGAACCAGGTGCTCGCGCAGATGGAACTGTTCGGCAACGACGGCAAGTACAGGAATGAAGTTTACGTACTGCCGAAACAGCTCGACGAAAAGGTCGCCGAACTGCATCTCAAGAAGATCGGCGCAACCTTGACGAAACTGTCGAAAGAACAGGCCGACTACATCGGTGTCGGCACGAATGGTCCGTTCAAGCCGGATCATTACCGCTACTGAGTTGCCGGAAAGCTGCACGACGAAAGGCGCCCTCGGGCGCCTTTTCTTTATGCGGGCTTCATCGCATGATTGCATGCATGCTCGAAGGCCTGCTCGCATTTCTCGTTCTCGCTGCCGCCGGAATTGCGGGGGAAACCTGGCTGACCGCGAAATTCGACCGGTCACGCGCAAATATCTGGCTCGCGGATCACATCTATCTGCCGGCGCTGCGCATGCCCGCCTTGATCGGATTCGTGCTCGCGAGTTATCCGGCGCTGTACGGTCTTGAATCTGCTCCAGCGCTTGCGGCGTTGCTGGACTTCGACTGGTTCGGCCACGCACTGAACATGCTTTTCATTCTGCCCTTGCTGTTTTCGCTGCTGCCGGTTGCGGGACGGCTCTCTGCACTGATGCTGCCCCTGCAAGGCATGGCGCTGACCGCGTTGCTGTTCATGCCGCTGACGGCGGCGATGCAGGTCGAGGCTTCGGCGTGGCCCGACATGCCAACACTGCTCGCTGTGCTCGGCTTTGGCATCGGCGGCCATTTTCTTGGCAACGAAATTGCGAGCCGCTTGCCGCAGCGCAAATTCGCACTGCCTGCCTATGACGCGATCATCCTGCTCTGCCAGGCGCCGGCCATATTCACCTACGGCCGCATGCTGGGTGCCCGCCTTTGAAAATCGCAGGAACTTTTCGCACTATGCGTTCTCAAACTGTCCACATCGGCGAATACCTGGGCGTAACGACTCGACAATGACGGCATTGCGGACAATTCGGCACAAACGGCTTTCGCTGCTGATCGCGGCGCTGCTGTTGCTGTCGAACGCCCTCGTCACCGCGCACGCCTTCGGCGAGGTTGATCACGCCGTCAAGGACGGCTGCCAGATTCTCCACCAGTTCGAGCGGCAGCAAAGCGCGCCGGTCGCAACGTTCGTGCAGGCACTGGACATTGGCCAGCACGCAGCACCCGTCAACGAATACCGAAGCTGCATACCCGCCACCGCTACACGTCACTTCCAGCCCCGTGCACCGCCTTTCGTCTGACGCGCATTGCGCGTAATCCGTTGCTGTTCTCTTCGCCGCACCTCGCGTGGTGGCGATCTGTGGATTCGACGAAAGGATGTTTTTCATGCATTCAGGAATATTCCGTTTCATAGCCGCGCTTGCGGCCATTCCGCTGTCCGGTACTGTGCTTGCCGGCGATCTTGAAGGCCGCGTCATCGAGGCCAGCGGCCTTCCGCAAGCCGGCGCGACCGTACACCTGCTCGATACCGGCAAGTCCGCGGTGAGCGATGCGCGCGGACATTTTCACTTCGAGAACCTGCCGCCCGGTGAATATGCGTTGCGCATCGAGACGGACGAGGATGTTGAAATCCGCCGCGTTGATGTTGCCGAGGACGGCCTCACGCATATTGATGTCGTGCTGGCCGCGCAACTTGACGCCATCGAAGTCTCCGCGAGTGCATTCGGACGTTCCGCGCTTGAGATGACGCAGCCGGTCGAAATCATCAATGGCGATGAACTGAACCGTCTCGCACAGGCTTCCATCGGCGCAACACTGTCATCGCAGCTCGGCGTCACGTCGACGTATTTCGGTCCGGCTTCCGGCCGCCCGGTAATCCGCGGGCTGACCGGCAATCGCGTTCGCGTGCAACAGGACGGCATCGGCTCCATGGACGTTTCCGCACTGAGTCCCGACCATGCCGTTGCCATCGAACCCTTGCTGATCGACAGCGTCGAGATCGTGAAAGGTCCCGCGACACTGCTTTACGGCAACGGCGCGTTTGGCGGCGTCATCAACATGACCGACAGCCGCATACCGGAAGAGTCGCCTTTCACGCCGTTCTCCGGCGCACTCGAATTGCGCGGCGACACCGCCGCGAACCAGCGCAGTTTCGTCGCGCGCTTCGATGGCGGCGGTGAACGTTTTGCCTGGCATGCCGACGCGTTCACGCGCAACACGGATGAAGTCGAAATTCCCGTGCCGGGCGAAAGCGAAATCCTGCATGCAGCCGAAGGCCACGCCGATGCGGGCGAAGAACCTTTTACCGGTGTACTTCTGAACAGCGACGTCGAAACGCGCGGCGGTGCGCTGGGCGCCTCCTGGTTCGGCGAAGACCGGTTCTTTGGCATGTCGGTGAGCACGTACGATTCCAATTACGGCGTTCCGGGCCACGCGCACGAAGAGCCCGCGGATGAAGCCGAGCCCGGCCACGCGGAAGAACACGCCCACGAGGAAGGCGTGCGTATCGATCTTGAACAGTTGCGCTACGACCTGAAAGGCCGCATCGACAATCCCTTCGGCGGCATAGAGTCGCTGACATTCCGCGCCGGCTACAACGATTACGAACATCGCGAAATCGAGGAAGGCAGCATCGCGACGACGTTCACGAATGACGCCTACGATGCGCGCTTTGAAATGACGCACGCACCCGTTGGCGAATGGCGTGGCGCGTTTGGCGTGCAATTGCATGGCCGTGATTTTGCCGCCGTCGGCGAGGAAGCCTACGTGCCACCAACGACCGCGCAATCCATCGGCGTGTTTCTCGTCGAGGAACGCGAGTTCGATGAATGGCGCCTGGAAGTTGGCGGACGCATCGAAACCCAGGAACAGGACGCGCAGGGTTTCGCCAGCGAATCCGACACCGCGTTCAGCACGTCCGCCGGCATTGTGCGGCAGCTTGGCGAAGCGCAATCACTGGGCGTCAATCTCACGCGCGCGCAGCGCATGCCGGACATCGAGGAGCGGTATTCGGAAGGCCCGCATCTCGCAACGCTGCAATACGAGATCGGCGATCCGTCATTGCACACCGAAACCGCGAACAATATCGACCTTACCTGGCGCAAGGCCGGCGACGGCGTGAACTGGACATTGAATCTCTACTACAACCGCGTTGATGATTTCATCTATCTCGAGAACACCGGTACAGAACTGGACGGACTGCCCGTCGCGGTTTACACGCAATCCGACGCCGTGCTGAAAGGTTACGAGGCGGAGATTGTTCTGCCGCTGCTGGAGGAGAATGGCGACGCGCTGGATTTTCGCGTTTTCAGCGATTACACGCGCGGCACGCTGACGAGCGGCGGTAATCTGCCACGCATGCCACCACGGCGCATCGGCGCGGGACTGGATTACACTGCAACGCAATGGACGGCCGGCATCGAGGCGATTCGTTACGACGAACAGGACAAGCTCGCCGCGCACGAGTTGCCGACCGAAGGCTACACGGTGCTGGATGCATCCGTGAGTTATCGAATTTTCAGGCCGCATGCGGACTGGAACGTCTTCCTGCGTGCATCGAACCTGCTGGATACCGAAGCGCGCCGGCATTCGTCGTTCCTGAAGGATCTTGCGCCGTTGCCGGGGAGGAATTTCACGGTGGGTGTGAGAGCGGGATTCTAGGAAAAAAGCAATGGACAGGATTGGCAGGATTTCAAAAGCGATTAACAGGATTAAAACAAATTGCTTTTCATCCTGTTAATTCTGAAAAATCCTGTTAATCCTGTCCATTCTTCCTATTTCTTCCGTAGGAGCGTCAATCCGTCGCCAATCGGTACAAGACTGATATCCACGCGTTCATCGCGATGCAGGAATTCATTCAATGCGCGCAACGCACGCGTGTCGTCATCGTTGACTTCTTGATCGGCGACCGCGCCACCCCACAAGGTGTTGTCGATGGCGATCACGCCGCCGGGGCGAACCAACTCAAGGCAGAGTTCGTAGTAATCCCGGTACGCGGTCTTGTCTGCGTCGATGAACGCGAAATCGAACGCCGATCGATTGCCTTCCTGCACGAGCGCCGCCAGCGTTTCCGTGGCCGGCGCGATGCGCAAATCGATTTTTTCCGCGACACCGGCGTCCTGCCAGTATCGCCGCGCAATGGCCGTCCATTCTTCACTGACATCACAGGCAATCAGCTTGCCGTCATCCGGCAGTGCGCGCGCAACGCACAGGCTGCTGTAACCCGTGAAGGTGCCCACTTCGATGCAGGTTTTCGCACCGAGCATCTTCA
>DASVDI010000040.1:0-37812 GCA_036381175.1 Gammaproteobacteria bacterium | reverse complement strand
ACGTCTACTTCGGACCGGTGCGCCTTGGTCGCCTGGATACCGCTCGACCTTCACGAAAGAGCCAGCGTAGTGATTACCTCACGATAAAGGTGTAACCCATGTCCCTGAACTCTTGTGTTACCCATGTGCTTGACTCGTACATTTCGCTCTGACCCTGAAACCTTTCGGTTTTCTTTCCGCCGCTGTATCAGTGCGGCCGATAACCTGGTCGTGATTCCGTGCCGCGCATCCGGTCCGGCGAACGCAGCGTCGATGATTCTTCGCCAAGCTGCGCAAGAATCCAGTCGCAATGGCGGCGTTCATCGGCGAGGCCGCGTTCGACAATAGCGCGTACTTCGGGTGGCGCTTTTTCAACAACGCGCTCATACGCCGTGTTGGTGTCGTTTTCATTCGTCTTCATGGCCTTGAGAATCGCCTCGTCGCCCATGAGGCTGCTCAACGCCACCTTGCCTTCCGTCAGCATTTCCTTCGCGCCGCCGGTATCCGGCGCTTCGCCGCCCATCTGTCTCACGATGGGCGTGAGTTCTTCGATGTGCCGTTCGTGGTCGCGCTTGAAGCCTTCGAGTTGCGCGCGGTATGACGCGTTATCAAGACGCTCGATAGCCGCGCCGTAGGCTTCCGCCGCCGCGTGATCCAGCTTGATCAGATGCTGGAGCATTTCCAGCTTGTCGTTTTCTGTGCCAACCGATGTGACCATGGGACCTCCGTCAGAGTTGCTGTGCGGCGACCGATGCGGTGCCGGTTTTCTCAAACGGGTAGTTGGCATCGCGGGAATGCGGGTTCGCCATAAGAGAGACAGCGGATGGGTTATCACTCAATGGAAATCAGCCGGATAATGATCTGCGCTGTGGAGCGGCAACTCATCACAATGAGCGCAAGGCAAAAGGCCCGGCATCTGCCTGGCCTTTCGTTTCATCACCAGATGCGAACCCTTTCCTCGGGCGAAAGCCACATGCCGTCACCGGGTTTTGTGTTGAACGCCTCATGGAAGGCATCGAGATTTCGATAGATGCCGTTCACGCGATAGCGCAATGGCGAGTGCGGATCGGACGCGAGGCGCGCGGCGATCGCCTCCTCGGTGTACTTGCCCTTGCGCGACATTGCGTAACCGATGAAGAAGCGCTGCGGGCCGGTGAAGCCATCGATCACTGGCGGCTCCTTGCCATTCAATGATGCGATGTACGCCTTGTAGGCGACCGCGACACCGGAAAGATCGCCGATGTTCTCGCCGAGCGTGAGCTCGCCGTTGATGTGCATGCCAGGCAGTGGTTCGTAGGCGTTGAACTGTCCGACGAGCACCTTCGTGAGTTTCTCGAACTTCGCGCGGTCTTCGTCCGTCCACCAGTTTTCAAGGTTGCCGTTGCCGTCGTACTGGCTGCCCTTGTCGTCGAAGCCGTGCGAGATCTCATGCCCGATCACGCCGCCGACGGCGCCGTAGTTGATCGCGTCATCCGCATTCAACTGGAAGAACGGCGGTTGCAGGCGCGCGGCCGGAAACACGATTTCGTTTTTCGTCGGCGAGTAGTAGGCGTTCACCGTCTGCGGCGTCATGCCCCATTCGGTGCGATCGATCGGTCCGCCGAGCTTGTCGATGTCCTGCTGCCAGTTCCACGCAATCGCGCGGCGCAGGTTGCCCATGTGATCGCCGCGCTCGATGACGAGATCGGAATAGTCCTTCCAGACATCGGGGTAGCCGATCTTGGGCGAGAATTTCGCGAGCTTGGCTTTCGCCTGTTCGCGCGTTGCCGGCGTCATCCATTCGAGTTCTTCGATGCTGGTTTCGAATGCCGCGATGACATTCGCGACCAGCGCTTCCATCTTCGCTTTCGCTTCTGGCGGAAATGCACGCTCGACGTAGATTTTGCCGACCGCCTCGCCAAGCACGTCATCCACCAGCGAAACGCCGCGCTTCCAGCGCGGCTGCTGTTCCTGCTGTCCGCGAACGAGTTTGTTGCGATAGTTGAAACGCAGATTGTCGAATGCAGCACCGAGATGCGAGGCGCGCGAATCGAGCACGTGGTAGGCGAGATACGCTTTCCAGTCTTCAAGCGGCAATTCGTGCAGCATGCCGCCGAGCGCTTCGAAGTAGCTCGGCTGATCGATGATCACGCGCTCGATCTTTTCCACGACGCCGAGTTCGGTGAGCGTTCCCGTCCACGCGTAATCGCCGAGCGCGTCGAGTTCATCCAGCGTGTACGGGTTGTAACCCGCCTGCGGATCGCGATTCTGCACGGCAGTCCAGTGTGCTTCGGCGATGCGTTCCTCCAGCGCGTAGATTTTGCTGCCGGCGGCATCGGCTTTCGCACGCGGCCAGCCCGCGGCGGCGAGCAGGCCGGCGGCGTAGCCGGGCAGCGCATCGCGCGCGGTGGCGAAGCGTTCGTTGTCTTTCTCAACGTAGTAGTCGCGGTTCGGCAGCGTCAGGCCGTCCTGTGACAGGTAGAACGCGTACTGCTCGGAATTTTTCAGATCCTGCCAGACGTACTGCGAGTAAGGCATCGTCACGCCGAGACGCGAGAGTTCCGCGATCGCGAGCGCCAGTGATTCGCGATCGTCGATCGCATTCACCAGCGCAAGTTCGCTTTCGATGGGCGAGATGCCCGCGGCTTCGATCGCGGCCTCGTCCATCCACGTCGCGTAGAAGTCGCCCACCTTGCGCTGCTCGCTGCCCGGCGCGCCCGGATTCGCGGCGGCATCCTCGATGATCTCGCGCAACACTTTTTCCGCGTCCTCGTAGACCGTGTGATAGACGGTGTAGCCGGCATAGATTTCAGGAATCTGCGTTGCGTCCAGCCAGCCGCCGTTCACAAAGCGGTAGAAATCATCCTGCGGACGCGTGTTGCGGTCGAGCGCATCGAGATGCACGCCCGAGACGAGCGCGGGCTTGCTTGCCGATGCTGCCGTTTCTCCGGCGGGACGCCCGGTGAACCACCACGCTAGCCCCAGGATGGCCGCGAGCACCGCGGCGATGATGATGTTTCTCTGCATGGTCCTGCCCCTTCCGTTTTCATGTCGTTCTCCTGTGACCGGGAAAAACGGGCAAGGTTCGCCCTTGGTCACGGCCCTGCTTCCCGCAGCAGGCGCTTGCGGTGTAAAAAGTTTCCGGGCGGTGTCGATTTCGCCGTTTCCCGCTCGTCGTGATAACGAAAGCCGGCGTGTCATCCGGCGCGGCGCCATAAAGAAGAGGAGAAACACCATGCCGAAGATGATCTTCATCAACCTGCCCGTGAAGGATATTGCTGTCGCCACTCGCTTTTATGAGGCGATTGGCTGCACGAAGAACGAACAGTTCAGCGACGAGAAAGCGTCATCGATGGTCTGGTCGGATGCCATCGTTTTCCAGCTGATGACGCGCGAGTATTTTGCAACGTATGCAACAACGCCGGTCGCGGATGCACAAGAGACCACCGGCGTGTTGTTCGCGCTCTCGCAGGACAGCCGTGAAGACGTGGATGCGATTGTCGAGGCAGCGGCAGGCGCGGGCGGCAAGGCCGACATTCGCGAACCGCAGGACATGGGCTTCATGTATCTGCGCAGCTTCCAGGATCCGGACGGGCACGTGTTCGAGCCGGCGTGGATGAATCCCGAGGCGATGCCGGGGCAGTAGTGAGCGCGTTGGCATGAAGGACAAGCTGACACTGCGCGCAGCCACCATCGATGATCTTGAGTTGTTGCGCCGATGGGATGAACAGCCGCACGTCATCGCCGCGGACCCGAATGATGACTGGGGCTGGGAAACGGAATTGAAACGATTCCCCGAGTGGCGCGAATTCCTGATCGCGGAACTCGGCGGACGCGCGATCGGTTTCCTGCAGATCATCGATCCCGCGCGCGAGGATTCGCATTACTGGGGCGAGGTTTCACCGAACTTGCGCGCGATCGATATCTGGATTGGCGAAGCGCGCGATCTCGGGAAGGGTTACGGCAGCGGGATGATGCAGCTTGCGCTCGCGCGATGTTTCGCGGAACGTGATGTCGAAGCCGTACTGATTGATCCCTTGGCCGCGAACACACGCGCGCATCGCTTTTATGAACGGCTTGGATTCCGGTTCGTGGAACGACGGCAGTTCGGCGAGGATGATTGTTTCGTTTATCGTCTTGATCGCTCGACGTGGCAGTCTTGCGTTCCGGCCTGCTCGAATGTATGACAGCGACAACGTTCGTTCTCGCGGAGAAATCGATGAGCAGATCAACCACGCTCGATACCTGGAATCGCATGGCTTCCCTGCCGGGTGGCAAATGGGCGTTCTCTCGCGTGTTGTGCTTCAAGGCGCCGTACTTCGGCAGCATCAGTCCTCGCTTCGAGGCGTTGATGCCGGAGTACAGCAAGTTGCGAGTCCGCAAGCGGCGCGCTGTGCTGAATCATCTCGGGACCGTGCACGCCATCGCGATGTGCAACATGGCGGAGCTCGCAGGCGGAACCATGACCGAGGTAACCGTCCCGTCGACCCACCGATGGATCCCAAAAGGAATGACGGTTGAATACCTGAAGAAGGCAACAACCGATCTCGTTGCTGTCGCGACGCCGGCCGAACCGGAATCACAGCGTGATTGGGTCGAGCCGTTCGAATACAAGGTCAAGGTCGTGGTTCGAGATCAACAGGATGACGCGGTGTTCCAGGCGATGATCACGATGTGGGTGTCGCCAAAGAAAGCGAAGGTCTGAAACATCAGCAGTCCGATATCCGCTTACTGAGAATCAACAACAGGAAACATGGATGCCATCCGTTACCGTCAATCCCGCCAATGTCCGTGAATTCAAATCCGCCGACAGCTTCTACAAATGGCTCGCGAGAAACCACGACAAGCAGGACGAGCTGTGGATCAAGATCCACAAGGTGGATTCAGGGCTGAAATCCATTACGCCGAAGGAAGCTATCGATGTGGTGCTTTGCTGGGGATGGATTGACGGGATTCGCAAGGGCTTCGACGAGAAGAGTTATTTGCAGCGTTACACGCCGCGCCGCAAGAAGAGCATCTGGAGCCAGGTCAATGTCGATAACGTTGTGCGGCTGATCGAGGAAGGCCGCATGACCGAGCACGGCATGCGTGAAGTGGAAGCGGCGAAAACCGACGGGCGATGGGAACGCGCGTATGCGAGCGGCAAGGACATGAAGATTCCGGATGATCTCCAGGCCGCGATCAACGCCGAACCGAAGGCGAAGAAGATGCTTGAAAAACTCAGCGCGCAGAATCGTTACGCGTTCGCGTTTCGTCTTCACAACATGAAGACGGAAGCAGGGCGGAAGAAGAAGATCGAAAGTTTCGTTGAAATGCTCAAGCGCGGTGAGACGATTTATCCGCAGGGCACGAAGTGAGCGCAGTGAGCGTAGGGCGGATTAGCGTAGCGTAATCCGCCGCCTGCAAAATGTTCCGCGCATTTCAGGAAACAGCAACCGGCGCGTTGCGCGCCGGTTGCATTCCTTTCATCTCACCATTCCGTACTGCCCGAGAGAAACTGCGCCATTTCACCGGGCGTGGTTTCGGCCATCTCCACTGCCGCGCGCACATCGATGTAGCCGGCGCCGACTTCGTGGAACGCATAGCCAGGCATCGGCTCGGCTGTTGCCGCGATGATGTCTTCGATCTGGTCCGGCGAGAGCGCGGGATTCGCGTCGAGCAACAACGCAACGGTGCCTGCGACGAACGGCGTCGCCATGCTGGTGCCGCTCATGCTCGCGTAGTACAGGTGATAGGTCGGATGCGCGGGATCGAGCACCGGACCGAGTATCGGCAGCGGCGTGTTCGCCGCGCGCGCGGAAATGATGCCGGAGCCGGGCGCGGTGATGTCCGGATGCTTGATCGGATCACCAGCAACGCCGCGGCTTGAAAAATCCGCAAGCGTTTTCGTGGGCGTGCCGGCTGCGACGTTGATGACCCACGGGGCGATCGCATACTGGTTCAGCGTGTTCTCCGCTGGTCCGGAATTGGATGCTGCGAACAGCACGACGATTCCGCTTTCGTACGCCGCGCGCGAGGCGATGTTGATCGGGTTGTTCGGATCGAACGTCGCACCGTCACCGCCACCCCAGGAATTCGTGATGACATCGATGCCGTAACGATCCTGGTTGGCGAGCACGTAGTCGAAACCTTCCAGCGCGTACAGGATCGCGATTGCCTCACCGGCGCCGATGCCGACGATGCTCGCCTCCGGTGCGATGCCGGCATGGTAGTTCGCGCGACGCTCATCGTTCGCGGATGCCGCGCCCGTGCCTGCAACCGTTCCCGCGACATGCGTTCCATGACCGCTGCTGGTGTCGGTGTTCGGCAGGTTCTCGAGGTAAATCGGATCGAGGCCAAGCAGTCCGAGATCGCCGACGATCTTCACGTTCTGGATGGTCTTGCTGCCGAACGCGAGATCGGGATGCAAACCGTCGACGCCGGAATCGAGCACCGCGACAGTCACGCCTTCGCCTTTGTAGCCATAGTTGTCATGCACGTAGTGTCCGCCGGTGATTTCGCCGGAGGTGTAATTCGAATATTCGAGTGGCGCGTTGTAATAAACGCTTTTGACGTTGTCCCACTGGCGCACGGTTTCGATCTGCGCTTCCGTCAGGCGCGCGGCGGCCATCGGCAGCACGTTCAGTTCAATGGCATCGACGCCAGGCAAATCCGCAAGCGAGGTGACGGCGCTTCGATCTTCAAATGTAACGATGACTTCATGCGGACCATCGAGCGAGGCGATGCGCAGTTCAAGCAGCGGGTCGAGCAGGCCGTCGGCGCGCGCGGGCGCCATAACCATTGCGAGGGCCATCGCAAGCAGGGTGGCGGCCGCAAGGAAGAAACGGCAGAAGTGACGAACGATCATGATGAATCTCCACAGGCAACAAACCTCGAAGTTTGCGCGCACGCGATGGTGGAACCATGCAGTGATTCCTGCAGGTTTCTTGCACGCCCCGGAACTTGCTGTTCGGGATCTACAGGATTCGGTTGAACCGGGAGCGCCACGGGATTCGATGACGCGAGAAATTCAAGAGTGAAATGCTATGGCCGGATGGCATGTTGCCCGGCGACTTCCTTGCGCCGTCGCACGGCGCTGCGTCGTCCGGCGGGTTCGAAGATCGGACGGTTTGCAATGCGTTCAAATTCCACCGGGTCATGCGAGCAGAGAATTTCGACCTCGTTGCCGTGATCACGTTTGAGATCACGCAGGCGCTGCTGGTTCCACAGGCGCGCCTTGCGGTTTTTTTCCATCATCTTCTGGTAAAAGCGCAGGCCCGGCGTGCAGTGCGGTGATTCGATATCCATCTCGCGATGATAAAAATACGCGTCGCCCGCCTGCAGCAGCCAGCCCTTGCCGGTATCGATCGCGATACCCGCGTGGCCGAAGGTGTGGCCGATGAGCGGCACGAGCGCGATTTCCGGTGGCACGCCTTCGAGCCGATGCACAGCGTTGAAGCCGAACCATGTGTCGCCTTCACCCGGCTGGTAAACGCGCCAGCGATCGCGCGACGACCATTGCTGTGGCCGAAAGCGCTGCCGATCAAGCCAGGTTTCCTGTTGCATCGCGTGGTGACGTTCATCCTGCATCAGATGAACGGTGGCTTCGGGGAAGTCGTCCAGACCGCCGGCGTGATCGAAGTCGAGATGTGTAAGCACGATGTGTTGCACGTCGCGCGCGTCAAACCCCAGGCGTTCGACCTGGCGCACTGCCGTCATGTCTGCGCGAAAGTCCGGGCTAAGCAGCGCGAGAAAGAAATGACTCAAGCGCGATTTCGGATCGGTGACGTCACGCATTCCGAGTCCGGTATCCAGCAGCACCAGTCCGCTTTCTGTTTCGAGTAGCAGGCAATGACAGGCGAGCGTGCCGCGCTGAAGCACAGAACTTGTTCGTCCATCCATCAGCTTTCCGCCGAGCGGACAGGTGGAAACGGCATTGAGATGATGGATTTGCATCCGTGATATCTGGGTTTGAAGATCAAAAACGCAAGGGAAAAACTGTTGAAGCACTTATCGTCATGTTCGCGTTCAGGACTGGTTGTTCTCGGTGATTTTCCAATGGTGGTCCGCGGCGGTGGCAACGGCTTCGCCGATTTTTCCCAGCAGCAAGCCGACGCTGCCGGCGAAGAACGCGAGCATGCCGGCTTCCTTGTTGCCATAGAACATGAAATACGCACTTCCCACGACAAACAGGATGTTGCCGATCAGGCCGATACCGAAATGAATCCAGCCGTACTCGCGAACGAACTTCTCAAGCATTCCTCCTCCTGTTGATCCGGCGCCGATGCGGGCGCCATGAAATTTTCACGTGTTGAAGTGGCTACCGCGAAGCGATTCTTCAATATGGAAATGCAGACAGTGGAAGCGGGAGGATGGTGTTGCGATGGATTTGACGGATATTTTGAACAGGTCGGTTTTTCATGGCGAGACAACAGCCCGGATTCCGCTCCCGGAGTACCGGGACCTCGTGCGCTTCATCCGGGCTACTGTTTGGATTTATGCCGGGGATTTCATCTCGATTTCTTCTTCTATTTGCGCCCATTCAAGTTCCAGCGTTTCGATTTCCTTGCGCAATGCCGCCTGCTGCTTGAGCAAGGATTCCAGGCGCGATTTTCCTTCTGCCTGGTAAAGCGAGGAATCGGCAAGCGCCTGTTCGATGTCTTTCAGCTTTGCGCTGTGCGCTTCGAGCTTGTCCATCACGCGTTTCGATTTGTTCCGCAAGGATTGAAGCGCGGCGCGTTCGTCGGCAGCGGCTTTTCGCGCAGCTTTCTTGTTGATGGGCGTTGCGGCGGAATTGCTGGTTGAGGCGGGCTTGCCATTTTTCGCATCCAGCCTTTCGCGGTTCAGCCATTGCTTGTAATCGTCGAGATCGCCGTCGAAGTCGCGCACCTGGCCATTCGCAACAAGCAGAAAATTGTTGACGGTATTTTCAAGCAGGTGACGATCATGCGAGACGGTGATGACCGCACCCTCGAAACCCTGCAAGGCCATCGTCAATGCGTGGCGCATGTCGAGATCGAGATGGTTGGTCGGCTCGTCAAGCAGGAGAATGTTCGGCGCCTGCCAGGTGAGCAGCGCAAGCACGAGACGCGCTTTCTCGCCGCCGGAACGCGGGCCGACAGGATCGGTTGCCATGTCGCCGCGAAAATCAAAACCGCCGAGGAAGCGCCGTATTTTCTGTTCGCTCGCATTCGGCGAGAGGCGCTTGAGATGCAGCAGCGGGCTCGCTTTCAGATCGAGCTGCTCAAGCTGGTGCTGCGCGAAGTAACCCATGCGCACGTTCGCGCCCATGAGAATCTCGCCGGCCTTCGGTTCCAGGTCACCCGCAAGCGCGCGAACGAAGGTGGATTTGCCCGCGCCGTTCGGCCCGAGCAGGCCGATGCGATCGCCCGGCGCGACGCTCAGCGTGACGCCGCTCAATATTGATTTATCACCGTAACCGAGACTCACGTCATCAAGCTTGATCAGCGGATTGCCGGCTTCGGGCGATTCCGGGAACGCGAAATGAAACGGTGAATCGACGTGCGCGGGCGCGAGCCGTTCCATGCGTTCCATCGCCTTGATGCGGCTTTGCGCGGCCTTCGCCTTGGAAGCCTTCGCGCGAAAGCGATCGACGAATTTCTGCATGTGCGCGATTTCGCGCTGCTGTTTCTCGAACATGCCTTGCTGGCGCGCGAGGTTCGCGGCGCGCTGGCGTTCGAAATCGCTGTAGCCGCCGGTGTAGTGATTCAGTTTTTCCTGCTCGATGTGCAGGATCTCGTCCACCACGCCGTCAAGAAATTCCCGGTCATGCGAAACGAGCAGCAAGGTGCCGCGGTAACGCTTCAGCCATTCCTCCAGCCACAGCACCGCTTCGAGATCGAGATGGTTGGTGGGCTCATCAAGCAACAACAGATCGGACGGACACATCAACGCCTGCGCGAGGCCGAGGCGCACGCGCCAGCCGCCGGAAAATTCGCCGACGTTTTTCTCGTGCTCCGCGGCTGCGAAACCGAGACCGTTCAGCAACTCGCCGGCACGCGCCCGCGCGGTGTAGCCGTTCGCATTCTCGTAGCGAAGGTGCGCACGCGCGATGGCGTCGCCATTCGCCTCGTTCGCGGTTTTTTCAATCGCCTTTTCCGCCGCACGGAATTCCTTGTCGCCATCCAGCACAAATTCGATCGCCGGGCGGTCGAGATCCGTGAACTCCTGTGCCATGTGCGCGACGACCCAGCCGTCCGGGATCGACAGCGAACCCGCATCAAGCGTCAGCTCGCCGCGAAGCAGCGCGAACAGCGAACTCTTGCCGGTGCCGTTCGCGCCGACGAGCCCGACCTTGTGGCCGGGGAAAATCGTAGCGCCGGTGTTGTCGAGCAGCGCGTCGGTGCCGCGCCGGAGCGTGATGTTGGAAAACTGGATCATGGAGTGCGTTGCGCCTGCGCCGCTCGTCTCGGACGAGGGTTCGTTGCTGACTGTTGGAGGTTTTCGCCGTTGGATAGCGGCGAAACGGGGGCGGATTCTAACAGATCGCCCGAGCTTCAATTTCGGTCTTGCCACACCTGATGCCGCGATGTATAAAGCTGTCATGTATAGATCTGCTATGTATGAGCGGGCCGCACTGCACAAGGGCTGAAAATGGAGATCAACAAGGACCTCATTGCCGCGTCCTCGACGCCGATCGTTCTCGCGATCCTGGCGGAAGGGGACAGCTACGGTTACGCCATCATCAAGCGCGTGCGGGAATTGTCCGGCGGGCGCATGGCGTGGACGGACGGGATGCTTTACCCGGTCCTGCACCGGCTTGAGCGGCTCGGGCACATCGAGGCGCGCTGGGAAACCGCCGAGACCGGCCGCCGCCGCAAGTACTACCGGATCACGTCCGGGGGCAGGAAACAGTTCGCGGAGGAACGCCGGCAATGGCAGGCGGTCGACGAGACGCTGCGCGGCATCTGGAAAATGCTTCCGCACGCGTCGCCACTTTTGGGGGGAGTGTGAAAATGTCCGGTCAGGGAAATTCGGTATCGCTCGAGCAACAGATCGATCAATGGCGGAATTACCTTCGCCGCCGCCAGGCGATCCACGCCGTCGATATCGCGGAGCTGGAAGATCATCTGCGCGAGCAGATCACGGGGCTGACGGATTCGGGGCTTGATGCCGATGAGGCCTTTCTTGTTGCCGTGAAGCGCATGGGCGATCTCGACACGCTTTCGCGTGAGTTCGCGCGCGAGCATTCGGATCGCCTGTGGAAGCAGCTTGTCGTTGCGCCCGCCGATTCCCCCGAGCGGCAAGCCGGCAGCCAGAAAGATGCCATCGTTGCGTTTTGTCTTGCAGTGGCCGCGGCCGTGGCCATCAAATTGCCGGCGCTGTTCGGCGTTCACCTGGGTGCGGAGTACGCCGGCAATCCGGAGTTCTACGCGCGCAACCTGAGCCTGTTCGTGCTGCCGCTGCTGACCGGTTATTTCGCGTGGAAACGGCAGCTTGATCCGCACGTTGTCCATTCGCTGGTTGTCGCCTTTGTCGCGGCGGCTGTGTTCGCCAACATTTTTTCGTTCGAACCCGGCGGCTCAACGGAAGTGCTCACGATTTTGCACCTGCCGATCGCGCTGTGGCTGGTGGTCGGAATCGCGTACGCTGGCGGGCGGTGGGGTGAAGTCGCCGGGCGCATGGATTTCATCCGTTTCTCGGGCGAGCTGTTCATTTATTACGTGCTGATTGCGCTCGGCGGCGCGGTGTTCACCGGTTTCATGATGATGATCTTTCACGCCATCGGGATCGACGCCGAGCCGTTCCTGGAATTGTGGCTGCTGCCGTGTGGCGCGATGGGCGCAGTCGTGATTGCTTCCTGGCTGGTGGAGGCCAAGCAGAGCGTGATCGAGAACATGGCGCCGGTGCTCACGCGCCTTTTCACGCCACTCTTCGCGGCATTGCTTATTACCTTCCTCGCCACGCTGATCTTCACCGGGCACGGCGTCGATATCGAGCGGCTCATGCTCATTGCGTTCGATCTGCTGCTCGCGGTGGTGGTGGCGCTGTTGCTTTATTCCGTTTCCGCGCGCGATCCGCAATCGCCGCCTGGCGTGTTCGATGTGATGCAGGTTGTGCTCGTGGTCAGCGCGTTGCTTGTGGACGCGGTCGCGTTGTGGGCGATTGCTGAGCGTATCGCGGAATTCGGCTTCACCCCGAACCGCGTGGCGGCACTCGGCGAGAACGTGATTCTTCTCGTGAATCTCGCGTGGTCCGCGGTGCTTTACATTCGTTTCTTGCGCGGGCGCGGATCGTTCACGCGGCTTGAAAAGTGGCAGACAGATTACTTGCCGGTGTATGCAATCTGGGCGGCGATTGTTGTGGTCTTGTTTCCGCCGATGTTCGGATTCATCTGATTCGTCAGTGCAGGGATTCCGGCCCGGGCTTGGTTCGCTTTGATCGCAACCTGTCTTGCATCTTTCTTGCGAGGCGAACGACGTAACCAATGATGTACAGCCGGAATGAAATCACGATCACCTGGCGAAACATGTCGATGCGCCGGATGAGGCCGACAAGCAGACCGTATTTCTTTTCCTTGATGCGGTGATTCGTTCCGGGGATCAGCGCGAATCCCATGCCCTTGCCGGTCCATTTCGCGCCGTAGTTCATCGCGATCTCGATCTTGAAGCCCTGCTTGTGATCGTGCGGAATCGACTGCCACAACGCGCGTGTCAGCGCGCGTTCCCCGCCGAGAATTGGGAAGAAATGCAGGATGCGGTTCAGCCAGATCGTGCGCCTTGCGCGAATGCCGACGAACATCTCGTAGCGTCCTGACACCACCGGATCGATGATTCGCGACAGCATGGCGTGCGTGTAGCCCGTCACATCCGCATCCAGGAACAGAAGAATTTTTTCGGAAGACGCCGCAACACCGGCGTCCAGCGCGCCCGCTTTGCCGCCGTTCTCGGCGTGACGGATCACGCGCGCACCGGCGGCTTTTGCGAGTGCGGCGGTTGCATCGTTCGAGCCATCATCAACAACAATCACCTCGCGCACTGAGGGATGCCCGATCACCTCGGCGACCTTCTGTGCGATGGTCGCCGCCTCGTCGAACGCGGGGATGATTACGGTAATCATTACTTGGGCCATTACCGAAACCACCGCGCGCGTAACATTTTCGTGGCCACAAGCTGGATTGCCACCGCGAGCACCACGAACACCAGGAACGCGACCTGCATCTGTCCGACAACATCCTCCAGCCGCGAGATGGTTCCGCGCACCGCGTAACCGAGCGCGCACAGCACAGCCACCAGCAGCACAATGCCGATCGTGTTTGCCATGAGATACATCGAGACCGGCATCGCGTTGGTTCCGGCGAGCACTTGCGCTGCCGTGCGCGTGCCGTAGACGAATTTCGAGCCGATGAGGATTTGCGGCCCGCGCCGCGCGTAGAGCACATCAAGGCGATTCATCGCGCGATCGATCCGCCCGATGCGCGAGAGCCGCTCGCGCGGCAGCGCGCGCCCGAGGTAATACCAGACGAGATCCGAAATCCCCATCGCCGCGATGGCGATCAACGCCACCCACTCAAGCTCGAGGTGTCCCGTTACCGCGAGATAAATCGCCGGCAGCAGCACCAGCTCGCCCGCGATGAGGAGGCCGATGAAGATAAAGAGATAGGGGCGGTGTGACACCGCGTCCACCAGCGGCTGCAGGAATTCGGGCATCAATCCATTACGGTTCAAGCACCTGCGGCGGGCAATAGGACGAAACCCCTACGAAGCGGTACTCCGGTGTCAGTCCGCTTTCCCTGAAAATGCTTGCGTCGCTTCGAGCAGCCGTCGAGTCGCCGCAATCAACTGCCCAAGAAACCCCTCATCTTCATCCCAGTCGCCCTCGTATTCGGCGAGGTTGCGACGGCGGTGTGCGAGATCAAACAATCGCCACTCATCGGATTCGTATCCGAGCGTATGCGGCAGGCATTGAAAGACAATGTAGCGGCTGTCCGAGCGGTAACCGCAGCTTCGCAACGCCGCCAAGGCGAGGCCATGTGCCGCGTTGTAAGCGAGGTCGAAGCGGCTGGCATAGGAGAGCGCGGCGTTTTCGGCATCATCCAATCGCATTTCGGCGAAATGAATCATGCGGCGAATGTCATCCGCGTTTGCGGGTTCCGCTTTCAGTTGACGGGTCTTTTGAAGGTTTTCGAGGGATTTCATCATCAAGCTCCTTGCCGATGAGATGAATGCGCGCCTGGTTCAGCACGCGTTGCAGGAATTTCGTTTCCTTGCGCTTGCGCAGGAAATCCGCAGGCGAGTAAAGCACGGGATTGATCGGGCGGCCCAGTTGTTCGTCGCAGGCGTCCAGTTGCTTCAGTAAATCGGTGTAATCGATGCGGTCCGAAATCACCATCACGTCGATGTCGCTGCGTGCGTGGTCTTCGCCCTTCGCAATCGATCCGTAGATGAACGCCGTTTCGATCTCACCTGCCAATGGTGCCAGCGCGTTTCGCAGCACATCCGCCACGCCGGCCGTCTTGATTATCAGTCCGCGCAATTCCTCGAACACGATGGACGCCGAATCGGCCTGGTAATGCACCTGGTTTCCGAGGCGCTTTCGGATAACAAGGCCGGCGGAAACCAGCCGGTCGAGGTCGCGACGCACGGCGCCGCTGCCGACGCCCGCAAGCCTGACGATGCGATTCAGGTGAAAGCTTTGGTCCGGATGGGTGAACAACAGGCCAAGCACCCGCGCCTGGGTGCGGGTGAACAATGCGTCCGTGAGGCTGGTTGTTTCTGTGCCCATTTTGGGCATGTTAATGCCCAAAATGGGCACAATCAAGTGCGGTGGCAGGAACGGATCATTCAGGGTTCTCCAGGTAACGCTGCTGGATGGCCTCCAAATGATCGTGATCCTCGCCGCTCTGGCTGCCGAAGAAATGCGCCAGTTCATTCGCGAACGCTTCCGCGGCGGTGGCGAGGCCGTGCACTTTCAGGAGTGTGCGTGGAGAGACGTTGTAGGTGACTTCATGATGAAGCGCATCGGCGAGCGCGATGGTGATGCCGTGGAGGGTGTAAGAAGAGTGGGAAGGGAGGAGAGGCCAGGTTTCGGGTTTTTCGTTCATGGTTGCTTCCTTGCGAGATGTTTGTAGGAGCGCCTTCAGGCGCGAACAGTACCGTTTCATTCCCCCGCACTGCCGCTGCGGTGATCGAAGAAATGTAGGAGCGGTTTCCAACCGCGAAACTTTTCACCTTCTCCCTGCTGGGCCGTAGCCCGGATGAAGCGGACCGCAGGGAAGCGGAATACGGATTGATTCGAAACAAGGTTTCCATCGCTGTGCTGCAAATTCGTTCATTGAGTTCAACAAGCGTTTCGGCCGCCCCTTCGCGCCCGAGGCCGGGCCTTCGTGCGCTACGGCGCTTGGCCGAGTCCCTTTTGTTTCGGCAAAAAGGGACGAAAACCATCTCGCCCGGTCGGCTGTTGTTCATTCAAAAGTGGTCTCAGGCGCTCGCCATGTACGGGTCGCCGGTCGTGCCTTCTCTACGCCCCCGAAGCGGGGCTTCGTGCGCTTCGCTCGACCCGCCTCGGTCTCGCCACCGCTCGCTGCTACGCGACGGATCCGCGGATTCTCGTTGCGCTCCCGGAGTACCGGGACTTCGTACGCTCACCTCCGATTCCGGATCCTGCTTCGCACCCGTACCCGTCGTCGCGTCTTCGAATGCCTCCAACGGGCGAAAAGCGAAAAGCAAACCGCTAAAAGCAAAAGCGCGGCTGCGCCGCCTGAAAGCGGAAGAGCTTTGTAGCCCGGATGGAGCGGACCGCAGGGGACGGACAAGGTCCCTGTACTCAGGGAATCCGGGAATTCCAGGCGCGCGATCAAGCGCGGTCTCGCCTCGTCGTAGGGCGGATTAGGCACCGCCGTAATCCGCCGTTTCAGCTTGGCGTGAACCCGCGAACCCTGCCATTCAAACCTCAACACTCCCCATACGCCGCCGGCTCCTCCTTTATAAAGAATCCCGATTCGGAATCCCCTTTCAGGCATCTCGCCTGGAGGGCGGCAACATTCACCAGCCTGTGCCGCCCGATCTTCACCGACGGCAAATAACCCCGGTCCAGCATTCCCCGCACCACACCGACCTCCACGCCCACCAAATCGGCGAAGCGTTCCTTCGTCATCACGGGAGTTGCTACAAGAAGGGCAAGCGCGGGCGTGCCGGGACGTTCCATGTCGGCTAGACTCCTGAACACGTTGAACCACATTGTTACACATTATGCTTCGTATGAAGCACCTTCGAAACAAGTATAGCGAGGAAACCGGAAGTGTCAACCGTTGCAGAAAGGATTCGAATGGTTCGGGAGGCTCATGAACTGAGCCAATCGGCGTTCGCGACGAGAATAGGTATTTCCGTGCGTAGCGTGCATACGCTGGAATATCGCGCCACGTCAGCTAGTGTTGATGTTGTTGCCGCCGTTGCAATTCAGTGGCCGGAATATTCGTATTGGCTGTTGACCGGGAAAGTGAATTCAAAGGTGGGGCAAACGAAGCCGAAGACGATTTCGGTCCGTAATGTTTAAATGCAAGAGGCAACCCTTACGTTGCTGTGATTTGTTAAAGGCGATTTTAGGTCGGGAATGGGCGGCTAGTCATGAATGATGAAGAAAAGAGAATAATCGAAGAACAGTTGGCACCTCTTGTTCGCTCCGGGAAGTGTGCCCTGTACTTAGGCGCAGGATTCTCTGCGTCAACTCCTACCAGAGCAGGATATGCTGTTCCGACGTCAACCGTGCTAGCGCAAGATATTGCGACGTGGCTTGGTTTTGATCAAGAAGTGACCGCCGATGATCTGCCAAAACTGTTCGCGCTCGCAGAAAAAGATCCAGACCGCGATTTTGCTAAATTTTTGCGGGAAAGGTTTTTAGATACTAAGCCATGGCCTTGGCAGACGATCCCTTTCTGCTATTGGTGGCGATCGGTTATCACAACAAATATCGACGATATCGTTGAACAGTCCATCCAGACGCTCCGCGCGCGAGGAATAGGACATCCGCAGTTTGAAATGTTCGGTCATTTGGATGCCAGGCCACCGGTTCTAAATCCAGCAGCTCCTCCCGTCGTCTTTCTTCATGGATCTGCAAACAAGATGCAGGACGGATTTGTATTCGGACGTTCGCAGTACGCAAGGTTTTCGCGCAAACAACCGGACTGGCTAAACGACGCTGCGCTGCAGCTTCACTATGGGCATTGTTTGATTGTTGGCTCCCGGCTCGAAGAGAGCGATTTGGATTCCGCCTTGATACACAGAGAGGAAGTTCATGGAGAAAGCTCTCGGCCCAACTGGATCGTCACAAGGTCGCTTACGGAGTTAGATAGAAGATCTTATGAATCTAGAAATATATTTCCGATACAAGCGGAAGCTGAGGAATTTTTCGATGTCTTAGCCGACTTGTGTGCTCCGCCAACAGTTAATGAGTTTATCGAGTCGTTGGGGTTCGCGAAAGTCGCAAAGCCATCGAAGCTCGCAAGCTTCGGGTGGTTTGCTTCCGAGTTTGAAGAGGCGAGTTCTGCATATCACGACGCCGCCGAAGATTACGGAGTTATTTCAAAGTTTGCACAAGGTGCCGAGCCCGAGTGGTATTACTTTCAAAAAGGCGTCGTTGCAGAATTCGGGTACTACAAGGAAGCAAAACAGCTCGGAGAGGACCTCTTAAAGCGGTCCGCCCCATGCGCCCTTGTGGTTACTGGGAAAGTCGGCTCTGGGAAATCTGCTTGCGCAATGTGGATTGCCAGAGAGTTTGCGGAGGGCGGCATCCTAACATATCGATACGTCGGATCTTCGGGAATAGACATTGAGCACGTGTGGAACGTATTGAAGGAGCTGGAAAAGCCTATCGTAATTCTTGTTGATGATGCATCGGAGTATTTCTACGCCGTTACTGAACTCTCACGACGTCTTAATGCTGAAAAGAAAGGGCTACCAGTTCTTTTTGTTTTGGAGGATCGGATTGATGATTGGAGTAGGAATTCGCACCAGTTAATTCGGTCGGAACTGCAGGTCGTCGAGTTCAGCATCCCTCAGCTCAATGTGGAGAACGCACAACTCCTGGTAGTCATACTTCGAAAGCTAGGATGCAAGAACCCGTCCATCGCGAATGGTTCCGTAGCCGCGGCGGCCGAATTTGTCGTCCAAGCAGAGCACGGATACGCCGGCGATTTGATGGCAACAATGTATGACGTCTTCTTGGGTAGAGATTTCGAGGAAAAAATCTCGGAAGAGTTTTCTGAGATTGAGTCAGATCTTGCTAAGCAGTGGTTCGAATATCTAAACGTCGTATCAGCTGTTGATCTGCCTTTGCCGGTCTATTACGTGCGCGAGCTCTTCGGGGTCAATGTGTACGATATGCTTCCGCTCTTATCTGGCGAGCTCGAATCGAGAGTTCGACGGTATCCCAATCGACTTGAAATAGGAGTGCGACATAAAAGAATCGCCGAACACAATCTGGTGGAGAACATTAGCGACGAAAGGCGCTACGAGCTCTTCGTTAGCTTGTTGAAAGTTGTGTCCACGAAGTTTTCGGTGAAGACGATAAATGAACATCCGCTACCCTACCGAATCTACAAGAAGCTATTAAGTCATCGCTATCTGCTGGAGAAGGCATTTCGCGGGCGCCCCGATCTAATAGCTAGTATCTACGAAGCAGTACAGATATGTTTCTCACAAGACGGCATATTCTGGCTGCAGTTCGGGTCCTTCCTACTAGATGAAGGAAGAGTTGACGAAGCGATTGATGCAATCAGGCACGGTAATCAAGTGTACTCGGGCTCTTTTCAGATCGAGCATGCGTTAGCGAATGCACTTCTTCAACGCTATCTAGCGAACCCAACTCGCTCATACGACGACTACGAGGAGGCAATCGGACTTCTAGAAGCACAGATCGAGATACGCGGCGCCGGCGACCCATATCCAGTTAATACCTTGCTTGAAGCGCTTCTTCGAATTGATCGGGAGGTAGGAGATTTGGATCTTTATCAAGAAAGAGTCATGGATAGGGTTGTTAAGATTGGTGATTCGCATCACCTGCACAACAGGCACTATCGACGTGTAAGGGAAGACATCATGGCGCTGCGTGCAAAGAATTAGAAAGAATTAAAGAATTAGGGTTGGATTGAGCCGCACCCGATTCCGCTGCACCGGTTGTCGCCCAACGAAATTAGGGTCACGAAGAATCAGAAGAGAGTTAGGGTCAAGTCTTGCGCTTTGCATCGCGTTGAAATTCAAAGCACGACTCCTTGATGGTAGGCGAAGATAATGCTGTTAGTAGCTATAGCTATTTCTATACCAATTGCTGTTGCTGTTTATCTGACGATGCTTGTCAGATTGGCCCATAAACTGAAAACAGTGCATCAAGAATACTGGTTCCGAATAGGGTCACCGAGCCTATCCGATCCGAACGGTCAATTCGCCTTCATGTGGAAAGTAATTTTTGCAAACGATCTACCTCCAGCGATTTCGCACGCATGCAAGAGCGAGCTAATTACTATTCGCATGTTTCTGGTAATCAGTGGTGTACTTCTTGTCGTTGTTCCTTTATTGGTTCTTAGCGGTGTGGTCGCGCCTTAATGCAAAAGAAAAAAGCAAGAAAACAAAAAAGAAAAACCGGGGCCGGCCACGATTACTCCGAAGCAAACAAATTGATCATCGGATTTAGGGTCGAACTTAGGTTTCACGTTTGAATATGTTGGGGGCGGGATATGGGTATTTTTTCGGACGCATTGGATATTCTTGCAGGGCGTTGGACAGCCGTTGTTCTCGCCTGCCTCTTGCCGCTGACCGGGTCAGCGCTCATCGAGGTGATTCCGGTCGGGGACGGGTGGTTTGTTCTCGTTCCGTTGTTGTTGGTACAGCTCTGTCTTTACACGTGTATTGCTGTCGCGATCCATCGCGTCGTGCTGATCGGTTCGGATTCCGTGCCCAGGTTTGGCGTGATGCTGCATTTCTCGCGAAGGGAATTGCGATTCGCGGGCTTCTTGCTGCTGTTCGGCTGCCTGGTATTTGCTGGCTTTTTTCTGATGAATCTTGGCGCCTATGTCTCCCTGCTAATGTTCGGCGCCTTGCTCTACCTTGTTCCCGTGTTTTCCATCGTATTTCCGGCTGCCGCCGTGGACAACGATCTGACTTTGCGTGAGCTGTTGAGTGTTGGCCGTTATCACTACTGGCTGCTCGCGAAAGCCACGCTGGTTATTCCGCTGATTGTCGGCCTTTTAATGAATGGACTTGGTCAGGTGGCCGCCGAGATGTTCGGTGACGTGCCGCCGCTTCTTGCGATCGTCTCGGCTCAGGTTGTCGGTGCGCTGGTCTTGATAATCGAGATTGCCGTTCTGTCTGTCGCTTACCGGGAAATCGAGCACCGGGAAAGTCCGCAAGCGATTTTCGGGAGCTGACTCTAAAAAGAAGAATTAGGGGGGTAAATGAGTTCATATCAAACAGATCTCAGCAGAAAGTGGGCCGTACTTTCTGTAGCGCTGCTGCTGACGGCATGTGCAAATCCGCTTAATCGTCATACCTCTCAACACTACGCGGACACTTGTTTCGAGGCTGAAGACAATGGCCGAATGCAGCTGGCGGAAGAAGCCTGCACGCGCGCTTTGCGGAACGTGGAGATGGGCAACCTGGGCGACGCACTCAAGTCCACGCGGATGTATGACCTTGGGCGGATCAAGCGGCAGCTCGGTAAGTTCGAAGAGGCAGCCGACTTGCAACTCGAATCAATTCGCATTGCTGAAGTCGATCCTGCTTTTGATGATGTTGCACGCGCACGCCGCTACGCCGAACTTGCCATGAGCTTAGCGGCGCTGGATCGCTGGCGCGACGGCGCGGATTGGTTGGTGAAAGTCGTGCCTGTTCGGTCAAAGTTTGATGGAGCAGAAGCAGCGTTCCTTGAGGAAGTCTTCGCACGATATGCCACGAGGATGAAGCGGTTGGGCGCCGAGAGCCTTGCGAGGAAGTTTTCAAGTGCGATCAGTTCGGATTAGAGAGCGGAAAACTTTTACATCTCTGGAAGGCCGCGCAAGCGGCCTTCGTGCTTTTCGCTTTTGCTTTTAGCAGTCGAAACCCGTCGGAGGCGACCGAGGAGCGAAGATTCAGGCAGGCACGGAGCAGGAATCGGTGAGGTATTCTCCGAAACGATTCCGTCGTGAAGTAACGAGGGGTGTCGAGACCGAGGCGGGTCAAGTGAGCACAGCGAACGCAGGCACGACCGGCGAGTTACCGAGTGGCCTGTTTGTATCGAGCACCGCAGGTCTCTGTTGAATGAACAAGAGCCGACCGGGGAAAGCGTTTTTGCCTACTTTTGTCGCGACAAAAGTAGGTCGGCTCGCCGTGCAACGGAAGCCGAAACCGCTTTGGAGAATTGCGACAACCATCGGTCTGCGAGTTGCACCGCAGGTGCAAACCCAAATCATTAAAAAGCTGGATTCCCGTTCAAGCGAATGACGACTTCGATAAAGACCAATATCTCTGAAAGGAATCGCCTTCGATGCAAACCAAAGTTACCGCGCACAAAGTTCTCGTCGCAGCAGCGTAGCGGAGAGGCAGCCAGAACCGCTTTAATGAATTGCGACAACCAAAACAGAAACATTTAGGGTCGCGTCCTGCGTGTTAACACGATCAAACTAAGAGGCGGCGATTACTCGTGAAATAACCGTTCTTCTTCTGCGAGAGAACAATCGGAATTGTTCTGACTTCCGCCTGTCAACATTCAACTATTGAATCGCACCAGCGAATAGCTGGTGCTGCGTCCGCCACCACTATCTTTCTCCAATGCACCACGCTTGATGAGGTCGACGATGTCGCGGTGTGCGCTGTCCTGCGAACACTTTGCAAGGCGCGCGTATTTTGATGACGTCAGTTTCCCTTCGAAGCCATCGAGCAGGCGATTGAGCACGTTGACCTGCCGTTCGTTCAATACTTCTTTCGCAAAGCGTTCCCAGAAAGCAGCTTTTGCCAGCACATTGCCGAGTGTTTCGTGCGCGCTTTCTATCGCGCGCAGCAGGCAGCCCAGGAACCAGTTCTGCCAGTCGGTAACGTCGAGGCCTGCCTTCTGGGTGCGTTCGAGCAGCGTGTAGTAATCGTTGCGCTCGATGCGGATCTGGCCGGACATGCTGTAGAAGCGCTGGCCGGTTTTTTCCGAGCGAGCGAGTGCCATGTCGGCGATGGCCCGTGCCATGCGGCCGTTGCCGTCGTCGAACGGATGGATGGTGACAAACCACAGGTGTGCGAGGCCGGCGATGAGCAATGGATCGATGTCGCCCGGATCGGCAAACCACGTGAGGAACGCTGCCATTTCGGCGGGCACGCGTGCTGCGGGGGGCGCCTCGTAATGCACCTTTTCCCTGCTCACGGGACCGGAGACCACTTGCATCGGTCCGTTGGCATCATCACGCCACGTTCCGACGTTGATCCGGTTCATGCCGCTGCGTCCCGTCGGAAACAGCGATGCATGCCAGCCGAACAGCCGCTCTTCGGTGAGCGGTGCGTGGTGGTTCGCGGTGGCGTCGAGCATCATTTCGACAACGCCTTCCACATTCCGGTCCGCGGGCACGATGCCGCCGGCGTCCATTCCCAGGCGCCGCGCGATCGAGGAGCGAACCTGGTCCGGGGGAAGCTGCTCGCCTTCGATTTCGCTGGATTTGACGACGTCTTCGGTCAGCGTCTGGAGATGTGCTTCCTGGCGCAGGTCGAAGCCGAGCCCCTGCATCTGGCCGAGCAGCTGGCCCTGTTGCCGGCACGCCTGTGCGAGACGCGTGGCAAGAACCTGGTCATCCCAACGAAGCGCGGGCCAGCCGTCGAATTGCCATATATAAGGCATATTTTTTCTTAATTCCGCATTATGTGCGGAGATTATCCTCCCGATACTCCGCATCCACAAGCCTAATCTTCGCAAAATTTGCGGAGATTATGCGAGCTATTCTCCGCATGACGGGTCGGGTCGCGAAACGGGCGGCTGTGTTCCCTGTGCACAGCTCCCCCCAAATACCCCTTCAGGCACAATACCGTCCGCCATGCGCCTGTTTCTTCACGATAATGCTTCGTTCATCAAGAACAACTTCCGCTGGATCGGTGGCGGTTTTCTGCTGACGTTTTTCTCGTCTTTCGGTCAGACGTTTTTCGTCGGTTTGTCCGGCAACGATCTGCGCGCGCAGTTCGAGCTTTCGGCCGGCGGGTTTGGCGTGCTCTACATGGCGGCGACGCTTGCGAGCGCGATCACGCTGCCGTGGCTCGGCCGCACGCTCGATGTGATGCCGAGCTGGAAGGTGGCGCGCTTTTCCATTCCCTTGCTTGCGGTTGCCTGTGCGTTGCTGGCTTTCGCGCCGCACGTGGCAGTGCTGGCGTTCGCGCTTTATTTGCTGCGCCTGTTCGGCCAGGGAATGATGACGGAGATCGCGTTCACCGAGACGGGCCGCTGGTTTGTCGCCGCGCGGGGACAAGCCATGGCGCTGGTCGCGCTCGGTGTGCAGTTCGGTTCGGCGGTGTTCCCGGTGGCGGTCGCGTTCCTCGCCGAGGCGGGAGACTGGCGATTGCCGTGGATTGCATCAGCGCTGCTGCTGGTGCTTGTGGGTTATCCGCTGATCGTGAACTCGCTTCGCGTTCCGCGTGTTCCGCAACCGGCGGAACATCATTCGAAAAGTGCGCGCATTGCACGCGACTGGACGCGTGGCGAGGTGATGCGCGACCCGGTTTTCTACCTGCTGCTTGTCGGCACGCTGGCGCCGCCGTTCATCGGTACAACCATTTTCTTTCACCAGGGTTATCTCGTGGCGCTGCGCGGATACGATCCGCTCGTGTTCGCGGCCGCATTTCCGGTGATGGCGGCAACAACGGTAGTGTTCGGCCTGCTGTGCGGCCACCTGGTCGATCGCTTCGGCGCGCTTCGGTTGCTGCCGTTCTTCCTGATTCCGCTGGCGGTCGCATCAATGGCGGTGGGGCTGGTGACGCCGGTCTGGGGAATCTATGTCTTCATGTTCCTGCTCGGCATCAGCAACGGCTTTACGCAGACGCTGCTTGGTGCGCTGTGGCCGGAAGCGTATGGCTTGGCAAATCTCGGCGGCATTCGCGCGATCATCGTGTCCGCGATGGTGCTCTCCACCGCGCTTGGGCCAGGCATCACCGGCGCGCTCATCGATCTCGGCGTTGAGCTGCCCACGCAGATGTTGTGGATGGCGGGATGGTGCGTGCTTGCATCGTTCGGGCTTGCGATCGCCGCGCGCGCCGTGTGGTCGCGGGAGGCGTACGGCGACGGGAAAGCGCGTTCGTAAGATCCTCTTCACCCCGCATCGCTTCAGTGTGCCGAGGGCCCGGTAACCCGATTTTTTTCCGCACGTCTGTCGAATCCTTGCCAGCTCGTTCGTCGTATCTGCAAGTGGCGGGCAAGGCTGCCCGGCGAAATGCCGGCGGAGCAGGACGCCACTCATTAATATAAAGCTGATGAACGCTGCCACGAGGGAGAAGCGACATGACAACACCTGCCAAGAACACGATCTGCCTTTGGTACGAAGGCGATGCGGAAGAAGCGGCGCGGTTTTACGCCGAGACCTTTCCCGATTCGTCCCTGGATGCGGTGCACCGCGCACCGGGCGACCATCCCTCGGGACAACAAGGCGGTGTCCTGACCGTCGAGTTCACGGTCATGGGCATCCCGTGCATCGGCCTCAACGGCGGGCCGATGTTCAAGCACAGCGAGGCGTTTTCGTTCCAGGTCGCAACGGTTGACCAGGCCGAAACGGATCGCTACTGGAACGCAATCGTCGGCAACGGCGGCCAGGAAAGCGTCTGTGGCTGGTGCAAGGACAAATGGGGAATATCATGGCAGATCACACCGATTGCGCTGACGCGCGCGGTCACCGGCACCGACCGGGCCGCCGCGAAACGTGCATTCGACGCGATGATGCAGATGGGCAAGATCGACATCGCCGCGATCGAAGCGGCCGAGCGTGGTTGAAGCCGAAGCTTGCACAGCCGGGGCCGGCGTATAAAAATCCGGCGCGGTGTTTTTACTCCGGCCCCGAATACGGGAAGTTCATTGCGCAAGGAGATGCCAATGACCGGCAAGCACACGGGTTCCTGTCTTTGCGGTGAAATCCGGTTCGAAGTTCTCGGCGATTTCGAGCACTTTTTCCTGTGCCACTGCGGTCGCTGCCGAAAGGGCACAGGTTCCGCGCACGGCGCCAACCTGTTCTCATCAACGGCGACACTTTGCTGGGTGTCGGGTGAAGGCAAGGTCAGGACGTTTCGTGTTCCAGCGACGCGCCATGAAAGAAGTTTCTGCTCGGAATGCGGCGCGCCTGTGCCCTCCGTGCAAATGAATGGCGCCCTGCTGGTGATCCCTGCCGGAAGTCTCGACAGTGCCATCGAGATGCAACCCGATGCGCATATTCTCGTTGCGAGCAGCGCGGAGTGGGATCAACGCCTGGAAGACGTTCCGAGAATCGACGGACTGCCGGGTTGAACGTTGGCGAGAGAAGTGGAAACAGGGAAGGCAGGAAAAGAATCGGGGTGAGAAAAAGAAACGCCCCCGAAGGGGCGTTTCTCACATTTCACTTGCGGTTAACGCAGTCTCTCTGCAATCCCGCCCAGCGTTCCGGCCAACCCGGCCAGCCGCTTCGCCTTGATGTCGTCACCTTTGCCTTCGAGCGATTCGGCAAACGATTCCAGCGTGTCGGCGAGGTCATCATCTTCTGCACCGTTTTCGAGTTGCGTTGCCGCGTTGTCCAGCGCTGCGGTCAGCTCGGCGATGGTCGATGCCGGCAATCCCTCGTTGCGCTTCAACTGGTCGAGGTACGCGAGTGCCACAACCGGTTCCGCAGGCCAGCTCACGGGGAACTGCTGCTGCGGATTGAACAGCTCATTCTGGTCCGCCAGCGCCGCCGCCGCGATTTCATTCGCGGTCAGGTATTCACTGGGAACGAGCGACAGCACGTCGATGCCGCGCATGATTTCGGTGCCGTAGATCTTGCCGTCGTAGAAGTAGGTGGACCAGTAGCCGCCGAAGACGAGCTCCTCGGCGTTCATCGGGCCGCGGTCGAAGTACGCGATCTCGACGGGGTTCGCCGAATCGGTGAAATCCATCACGGAGACGCCGCCCTGGTACCAGGCCTGCACGAAGATGTCGCGGCCGGGGACCGGCACGATGGAGCCGTTGTGCGCGACGCAGTTTTCCTGCTCGGTCTGCGGCGCCGGCAGCTTGTAGTGGCTGCGGAACTCGAGCTGGTTGTCGACGATATCGTAGATGGCGTTCGCGCCCCAGGTGAGGGGATCGTACGCACGGCAGCGCGCACGGCTGCCGCCGCCCCATTCGTCCGTGAAGATGACCTTGGTGCCGTCGTTGTTGAAGGTCGCGGAGTGCCAGTAGGCAAAGCCCTCATCGACAACGGTGTCGATCCGCTCCGGGTGCAGCGGATCGGAGATGTCGAAGATGATGCCGTTGCCCGAGCATGCGCCCGCGGCAATCTCGTGCTCCGGGAACACAGTGATGTCGTGGCAGTGATCGGTGCGGTTCGTTTCCTGCGTCTCGTCACCGTGGTCGCCGCCGCGCCAGAGGCCGGCGAGGTTGCCTTCCCCGGCATCGGCGAACACGGCGGGGCTGTCGACAATACGCGCGCTCGCAGGATCGTCGATGGGAATCTCGACGACGTCGATGCGGAACAGCGCGGTGCGCGCGTCGCCCGGAATGTCACCGATGCAGCCTGCAAGCTCTTCCTCATCGCGCACGCCTGCGGTGCCGGAGACGTAGACGATGATGTTTCCGTCTTCATTGGCCGAGACGACCGAATGCGTGTGCGAGCCGCGGCAGGTCTGGACCGCACCCACCTGCACCGGCTTCGTCAGGTCGCTGATGTCGAAGATGCGCAGCCCGCGAAAGCGCTCGGGGCTGATTTCCTCGCTGACGCCCTCAAGGCCGCAATCAAGACGGCCGCGTGTCTGCTCGACCGACATCAGAAGGAGATCGCCGACGATGGACACGTCGCCCTGGCCGCCGGGGCAAACCACGGAGCTGAGCAGCTCGGGTACACCGTCATCCTGCAGTCGATAGACGTTGAAGCCGTGATAGCTGCCGGCCACCATCACGTCGCCTGCGAAGGCCATGTCGGTGTTGGCGAAGCTCAAAAGCGGCGAGCGTGAATCCCCGCCTGCCTCCTTCTCCGGATCCTCGGCGTCATCGCCTGCATCCGCGTCTTTGTCTGCATCACCGTCTGCCTCCAGAAGCTGCGAGGGCAACTGCGCCGGGTTTTGGGGATCGAAGAATCCGGGCGGCCTCGGCAGCGAGGCCACGAGTTGCAGGTTCATGATCGCCTGGCCCGCATTGTGGAACCCGGCAGCGAGCCCTGCGCGGGGATCGGAAGACAGCCCGATCAGCAGCGCATGCATGCGTTCGATCTCGGCGTTCTGGTCGTTGGTGACGTCGGTCGTGAATTCGAGCAGCACCGGGTCGTAGGCGGAACCCGGCTGTTCCAGCAATTCCTCAACCATCCTGACCGCACCCTCGTGGTGAGCGATCATCAGCTCGAGGAACATCCGGTCGAAGGCAACGCCTTTCAGGCTGGCCAGCTCCGCCATCTGCTGGGGCGTGGCCATGCCGGCCATCAGGTGGCCGGTGTGCATGCCCGCGTGGGCATCCGGCTCCGGCACGCGTTCACCGCGTTCGCGCAGCCACTTTTGCATGAAGGCAATTTCGTCTTCCTGGGAGGCGTCGATGCGGCCGGCCACGTCGATCAACTCCGGGCGGTTCGTGCGATCGGCCACCAGTGCGGCCATCTGCACTGCCTGGTAATGATGCGGAATCATGTCCTGCATGAACCGGACGTCGGCCGGCGAGTAGCTGGTGTCGGCAATCGCGATCGCCTCTTTGGCGCTGAGCGCCTGCGACGCTTCGCCGGGGGCGCCGGGGTGGACGATCGGGGCGTCCTGGTCCATGTTCTGGGCCATGGAGACGGGCGCGTGTGCCATCAGGGCCAGCGCGGCGATGACGCAGGAAAGCAGGCGAGCGAACGTATAAGTTATGGCGTTCAAGGGTTTGGCTCCTGTGCTGCGAGTCTTGTTTGGCGATCAGCGAGTCTTTGGGCAGGCCAATCTATCAGAAGGATGTCGTTGGTTCAGGTTATCCCTGAGTTGTGACGTGAAAGACCCCGAAAACTCTTTTTAGTTCAGGATTGGCCAAAAAATCCGCAGGCGGTTGAATGCAATGCATGTCCGGGCTTGCCGGCAGCGAGGGCCATGAGGAGCTGCGTAATCAGTGACAGGTAAAGGAGAAAAAATGCACCAGGAAGAATTGATTGCCAACTTCGATCAGCAGGCGGCGTCATACGACGATCAGTGGAAGAAGCTCAGCTCCGTGCGCGAGGCGCTGCATTTGCTCGTGCGAGCGGTTTTTTCCGGGCTGCCTGTCGATGCACGTGTGCTTTGCGTGGGGGCCGGAACCGGCGCCGAGCTTGTTTATCTCGCCAACGAATTCCCGCAGTGGCGTTTTACGGTCGTTGAACCGTCGCACGCGATGCTCGATGTCTGTCGCGGCCGGGCCGAGGAGCATGAGTTCGCGTCGCGCTGTGTCTTTCACCAGGGCTATCTTGATTCGCTGCCGCCTTCCGACGCATTTGATGCCGCGACCTGCCTGCTGGTTTCGCAGTTCATGCTGGATCGGGAGACGAGATCCGGTTTCTTTCGCGGTATCGCCGAGCGCCTGAAGCCCGGCGGCATTCTCGTGAGTTCCGATCTCGCCTCCGACGTGCACTCGACGGTTTACGAAAGCCGTCTTGAAACCTGGTGGCAGATGATGAAGAGCGCGGATGTTCCGCCCGACGGTATCGAGCGGTTGCGCGAGGCGTATCGCCGCGATGTTGCCGTGCTTCCTGTCGATGACGTTGAAGCCATCATTGCGGCGGGCGGGTTCGAGAATCCCGTGCTGTTTTTCCAGGCGGTGCTTATCCATGCCTGGTACTCGAGGAAGGCATGAGCTGAGCCCGTGAGTCTCGGCGTATAGCCGAGAAAACGTTTTGGCGTGATAGCGATAAACTCGAACTTCAGGCATCGCAAGAGTCAGATCCTCACCGATGAAAGCCCGATTCTCATATCCGCTGATCTTCTTCCTGCCGAGCGCCATGGCTGCCGTTATTGGTTCAGTCTTTGCAGGCGGCGTGGGCGCCGGCATCTTGTGGCTGTTCGTCCATGGCGATAATCCGTGGCCTGAAACAGCGGAGACGGTAGTCATGGCGCTGGTCGTTGTCGTTGCCGCCGTTATCCTGGCGGCGCTCGTTTCAACCGCCTATGCATACGGCAAGCGCCGGGAGTCAAATGGCGGCGTCAGTGGCTGGCATGTTGCACTCGCCATGGGTCTCTCGGTGGCGTTGCCCGCAATCGTCCTTTTGCACCAGTGGCGGATCGGCAACATCGGCTAGTTCATCATCGCAGGAGATGCCGAATGGCTGACCTTGTCATCACCACCTGCGATTGGGTTCCCGAGACGCCGCGCGGTTACGTGCGTGACATCCGCGTCCGCTGCGCGCTCGCGGAATATCGCGCGTGCCACGAGTATGTCGCGCGCGCCACGGCACGGCCGCCGTTCAGGAAGGCCTACGCGGATCAGATGGCGCATTTTGCGGCGGCAGACTAACGACCGATCAAAAGCGAGGACGGCATGTCAAAACATCGTATCTACACCACGAGTTTCGCCAGCGTTTATCCGCATTACGTTGCCAAGGCGGAGAAGAAGGGACGCACGAAAAGCGAAGTCGATGAAATTATTGGCTGGTTGACTGGATACAGCCAGAAACAATTCGAAGCGCTGCTGAAAAAGCAGGTGGACTTCGAGACCTTTTTTGCAGAAGCGCCGCAAATGAATCCCGCGCGTGCGTTGATCAAAGGTGTGGTCTGTGGTGTCCGGGTGGAAGATATCGAAGAACCGCTCATGCGCGAGATTCGATACCTCGATAAATTGATCGATGAACTCGCAAAGGGAAAGGCGATGGAGAAGATCTTGCGGAAGTGACAAAGGAAGCCGGCGCCATTTTTTCTGTTACTGGAATCTTGATGAACGAAAACGCTCCGCCCATCATTCGTCGCGCGACAACAAACGACGCCGGGATGCTGGCTGCACTGGGCGCAGCAACATTCAGCGGAACCTTCGGTCATCTGTACCGCGAAGAAGATCTGCAGGCCTTCCTCGACGAGTCTCATTCGGTGACTGCGTGGGCGCGCACGCTTGCAGATCCTGATCGCGCTGTCTGGGTTGCAGTGTTTGCCGATGACACGCCGATCGGTTTCATCACCGTGGGCGCGTGCAAACTGCCGATCGAAAATTGTGAACCGCTGGCGGGAGAAATCCATCAGCTCTACGTGCTCGCGCAATATCACAATCTGCGACTCGGTTCGCGCCTCATGGATATCGGGCTTGAATGGCTCGAAGCGCAAGGCCGAACGCCGCTGTACATCGGTGTGTGGTCGGAGAACCTCGGCGCGCAACGCTTCTATGGCCGTCATGGATTCAGCAAGATCGGCGAGTACGGATTCAAGGTCGGTGAGACGGTCGACCGAGAGTTCATCCTGAAGCGATAGGCTTCGGCGCCGTGTGATCCAGGAACAAAACGGAGCAACATGAAAATCAAACGCATCATGTCCAACACCGCGACATCGGATCCTGGCAAGGCGAAAGCCTTTTACGAAGACGTGCTCGGCCTTGAACTGCTGATGGATCACGGCTGGTTCCGGACGTACGGCGCGGATGAAAAGATGGTGGTGCAGGTGAGTTTCGGCTCTGAGGGTGGCTCGGGAACTCCTGTGCCCGATCTTTCCATTGAGGTCGATGACCTGGAAGCGGCATTGACGCGCGTCAGGACCGCGAAGGTGGCGATCGAGTACGGGCCCGTGAGCGAGCCTTGGGGCGTGCGGCGGTTTTATGTTCGCGATCCCTTCGGAAAACTCGTCAACATCCTGCAGCACGAATGAACGGTTGAGCTCGATGCATTATTGGCCTGCCGCGCAAGATTGAATCAGCGGGTAGCCCGACGCTCTCTCCTGAAAATTTTTCGTCCAGCGGTGTCGAATTCAGGCGGGGCCGTTCGTCGTTACTGTAGCGGGCCGATAACGGCCGTCGCGGCGACTTCAATCACCAGGAACAGGAGAGCGGCCATGAGCACAATGGTGCAACCAACAGGAGCCTTCCAATGACTCCCGTCATCACCGCGTTCGCGCAGTCGCCGGATCGCGGCAAAGGGCTGGCGCGCGATACGCGCGTTCGCTGGGCGCTGGAAGAAGTGGGCCAGCACTACGAGGTTCGCCTTGTTTCGTTTCGCGAGATGAAGGAGCCCGCGCACCTGGCGCTTCATCCATTCGGGCAGATTCCGACGTATGAAGAAGGCGATCTCGCCCTGTTCGAGACGGGTGCGATTGTTTTTCATATTGCCCATTGTCATTCGAGGGGCCACGCAGGCCTGCTGCCGGCCGATGCGAACGCACGGGCGCGCGCGATCACATGGATGTTTGCCGCGCTCAACACCGTCGAGCCGCCGATCCTTGAACTCGCAAACGCAAGACTCCTGGAAAGCGACAAGCCCTGGTCCGCCGAGCGCATGCCGTTGGTCGAGGGCCGCGTCCGCGATCGGCTGGATCAACTTTCCGTTCGATTGGGAAGCACCGACTGGCTCGACGGCGCATTCAGCGTCGGCGACCTGATGATGGTGCACGTGCTGCAACGGTTGAAACCGTCGGGACTGCTGGATGAATACCCGAACCTCTTTGCGTATGTCGCGCGCGGCGAAGCGCGACCCGCTTACCAGCGCGCATTCGACGCCCAATTGGCAGTTTTCACCGGCAAGCAACCGAAGCGATAGCCGCCATATCGGTTCAGCGAAAAAGAGGGCAGCACGCGTTTCGGGTTGTTTTGTCGGCTGTAACGACCCAAGTAAAGCATCGGGATGTGCTGCGAGGTCAGAAGGTAATGAATAACGTCAAAGCAGAACCGACGCGCGAGGAGCTCGACGCGCTGCAAGGACCGGTCATGGCGGAGTTCGGTGCATCCTGGTGCCCGCATTGCATTCGGGTGCAAGCCGACATCCGCGCTGCGCTGGCACACCACCCCGATGTGCGTCACCTGAAAATCGAAGACGGCAAGGGCCGCCGGCTGGGACGTTCTTTCAGCGTGAAGCTCTGGCCCACGTTGATCTTCATGAACAACGGCAATGAGGTGTCGCGCCTCGTTCGTCCAACCGGGCTTGAGACGATCATCGATGCGCTCGACGAGATCGATCACGCGTGACGTTGTTATTCGCCAGCAAGAGTGAAGTGAAAAAGTTTTTTTAAATCGAAAGCTGCTACGGACTTCGTTCCGCCGCATCCGGGCCGCAACATTCACTCATGCTGCAGGATATTGATGAGCTTTCCGAATGGGTCGCGAACGTAGAATCTTCGTACGCCCCAAGGTTCGCTTGCCGGTCCGTACTCGATGGGCACGTTCGCGTCCTTGAATCGTGCCAATGCCGCTTCGACGTCATCGACTTCGATGGACAGATCCGGTACGGCCGTTCCCGATCCGCCTTCTGATCCAAAGCTCACCTGGACCCTCATTTTTTCGTCCGAACCGTAGGTTCGAAACCAGCCGTGATCCATCAGCAGTTCAAGGCCGAGTATGTCGCCGTAGAAGGCGGCCGCCTTGCCGGGATCCGATGTCGCGGTGTTGGACATGATGCGTTTGACTTTCATGGGCTCAACCTCATTCCTCTTCCCACGCTCACATCCGTTCGCCGGGCAAGCGGCTTGCCTGCTTCACCCAGGCTGCGAACTGCGCTTCGTCGGGTTCATCGCCTTCATGAATGTGGAAATAGCGAACATCCTTCTGCTTTGATGCGACGGGCGGAAGCGGGTGCAGCGAAGCGCCGCGGAAGAACGCGACCTTGATGTACTTCGCGAAGCAGTGAAAGCTGGCAAACCAGGTGCCTTCCTCGACGCCATACAAGGGCGAATTCCATTTCACGGCTTTTTGCACGTCGGGGACGGCGCGCACGATGATCGAATCGATGCGGCGCCCGACGTCGCTTTTCCAGCCGGGCATGGCTTTGATGTAAGCCTGCACGGGCGCATCGCCGTAGCCTTTCGGAATTTGCGGATTGCCGCCGGAGAGCAGCTTCGGTTTCGTCGGCGTCTTTTTCTTAGTCACGGTTCAGTGCGGCGGCTTCGCGAACGAGGTCCTTGAGAGCATCTTCATTGATCGTGTCGCCCTCGCGAATATCAATGGCGCGCCGAACTTTTCCATCAAGACTCGAGTTGAACAGGCCAGAAGGATCCTCGAGCGCTGCGCCCTTTGCGAAGGTGAGCTTGATCTTGTCCCTGTAGGTTTCGCCGGTGCAGATGATGCCGTCGTGCGACCACGTTGGAACGCCCAGTGGATTCGTTGGCTTTCGCCATTTCATTTCCTCGACGACCTTCGGATCCGCCTGCCTGATCAGCTTGCGGACTTTCTGCAGCGTCTTGCCGCGCCAGTCGCCGAGATCCTTGATCTTCCTGTCGATAAGTTTCGATGCGGATTCGATAGTGCTTTCAGTCGCGGCAGTCTTCTTTTTCGTCGTGCTGGCCATGATTACTGCACTCCTTCGATGCGCCGGGCGCGCCATCGTTTCACATACGGCAGCGCGAACAAGTACAGGCCGCTGAGCAAGAGCAAAAAGAGCGGGACGAGCGCCAGGAGGTAAACCCAGAAAGCCGGTTCCTCTCCGCTGCCCAACGCGATGAAGTTGACGATGACGCCCAACGTAAAGGCGATGGAAACCCAGCGGTGGAATTGTCGAACGAACGTGTTCCCGGTCATGTGACCTCCTTTGATGATGAGTCGAACGGCGCTTCAGTCGGCGCGCGCCAGGACCTCTTCAAGGTTTGTGAAGAACTGCTGCCAGCCGTGCTTCGCGCCGCCGAAGGCCTGCTTCTGATCCGGCCTGAATCCCGACTGCTCCATGCGCAGGCGGGTCCCCGTATCGGTTGGTGTGAGCGTAAAGGCCACCACGCTTTGCAGATTGAAGGCGGCATCCTCGTGCGCAAAATTCCAGGTGTAGGTCAGCGTTTCGTTCGGCTTGATATCAAGAACTTCGCAGTCCAGTACGCCGCCCCAGTCGCCGCGAAGATTGAAGTGGTGACCGACAACAGGCTCGAAATCGTTTTTCATCAGCCACTCCTCGATCAGGTGCGGCTGGGTGAGCGCGCGCCAGAGTTTTTCCGGCGGATGCGGGAAGTCGCGTTCGACGACGACGGAGCGGGTTTCGGCTTTTTTATCGCTTATTGTTCCGGGGTTCATTGGTCCATCCTGTTCAGCAGATTTTCGAGATCGTCGAACCGGCTTTCCCAGAAACCGGCCATCTCTTTTGTCCAGTCGACCAGCGGGGCCAGCGCGCCGAGTTCGGCGCTGTAATGCGTCTGGCGGCCTTCGTGGCGGTCGCGCACCAGCCCCGCCTGCTTCAGCAACCCGAGATGCTTCGAGACCGCCGGCTGCGAGATTCTGGCCTCGGACGTCAGCGCCCCGACCGTCTGCTCGCCTTCGCGACACAGCCGCTCGAAGAGGGCCCGTCGCGTGGGATCGGCCAGCGTCTTGAAGAGCACATCATGAGCATTCGGCATTTGTATTGATAACCCGTTGGCTATGAATTGATATATAACCACTGGGCTATGGATGAGTCAAGCGGGAAGTCAGGTAGCTGCGAACGGCAGGACTTGGCGATCAGGAAGACTGTTACGCCTCACCCATGCCGGCCGCGGGCTCCTTCGCGTGGTGGCTGCTCACCTTTTCCTCGATCCGGCGGCCGACGTCGGCATCGATGTTTTTCCAGTACTCGAACGCGCGCTCCAGCACCGGACTGCGTACGCCGCCGGCGAGGCTGCCGGCGACCTGTTCCACCAGTGCATCGCGCTCGGCGTCACCAAACACTTCGCGCACCAGGATTCCCGGCTGGGTGAAGTCGTCGTCTTCCGCATGCAGGGTGTAGGCGGCGCGCACCATCTCGCCGTCGGCTTCCCAGCCGTCCTCCACCGGACCGGTGTCGTCGGCCCAGGGGCGGCCGCCGCTGTTGGGAGCATGCACCGGCGCATCGCCGCTGTGGTGGTAGGTCATCTGGCCGTCAAACATGTAGGTGTTCACCGGCACCTTCGGCTGGTTCACCGGCAGTTGGTGAAAGTTGGTGCCGATGCGGTTGCGCTGCGCGTCGTTGTAGGCGAACGAACGCGCGAGCAGCATCTTGTCCGGCGACAGGCCGATGCCCGGCACGGTGTTGCCCGGCGAGAACGCCGCCTGCTCGATCTCGGCAAAGAAGTTCTCGGGGTTGCGGTTGAGTGTCATCGTGCCGACAGGGATCAGCGGGTAATCCTTGTGCGACCAGACCTTGGTGAGGTCGAACGGATTGAAGCGGTACGACTTCGCCTCGGCGTAAGGCATCACCTGCACCGACAGCGTCCACTTCGGATGCTCGCCGAGCGCAATCGCATCGAACAGGTCGCGCCGGTGGAAGTCGGTGTCCAGGCCGGCCATGTCCTGCGCCTCGGCGTTGCTGAAGAATTCCATTCCCTGTTGGGTATGGAAGTGATACTTGACCCAGAATTTCTCGCCGCCGGCGTTTATCCACATGAAGGTGTGCGAGCCGTAGCCGTTCATGTGCCGCCAGGTCCGCGGCAGACCGCGCGTGCCCATCACGTAGGTCACCTGGTGCGCGGTTTCCGGATTGTTGCTCCAGAAATCCCACTGCATGTGGTTGTCGCGCAGTCCCGAATCGGGCAGGCGTTTCTGACTGCGGATGAAGTGCGGGAACTTCATCGGATCGCGGACAAAGAAGATGGGCGTGTTGTTGCCGACGAGATCGTAGTTGCCCTCGTCGGTGTAGAACTTGAGCGAGAAGCCGCGCACGTCGCGCCAGGTGTCGGGGCTGCCCATCTCGCCGGCGACGGTGGAGAAGCGCAGCAGCAAGTCGGTCTTCGCGCCGGGCTGAAACAGCGCGGCCTTCGTGTACTTCGAGACGTCTTCGGTGGTCTCGAACACGCCGAACGCACCCGCGCCCTTGGCGTGCGGCTGGCGCTCGGGCACCTTCTCGCGGTTGAAGTGCGCCATCTGCTCCATGAAGTGCACATCGTGGAGCACGATCGGACCATTGGGGCCGATGGTCAGCGAGTTGCGGTCGCTCGGCGCCGGAGCGCCCGCGCCGGTGGTGGAATGGGTCGTGTCGTTCTTTTTCATGGTGGGTACCTCGATGCGGGGCGCGAGTGCGTTGCCGGGGACATGATGGCGGGCGTCCGGGTTCATTTGCGAACCCGTCAGACCGGAGCGTAACGCCCGGCCAAGACAATGCGATCAATCTTCACGCAACCCGGCACGCCGGGGCATCCGGGCATCCAATTATTGGCTTGTCACCCCTGTGCCACGTGAAAACACCGCAATATGGAGCTCGACCGGACGCGAAACACAGAAGATCAGCTCCGCGTGGCACTGCCCCGCCTGGCGAAAAAAGGCAGGGCGAGCCGCAACGCTTCGAGAGCGACGAGGACGCCGAGATGGATGTAGCCGACGGTCGGATCGAACGCGGAAAAAATCCAGTGCACGAAGACCAGCGCCGCCGCGAGGTACACGACGCGGTGCAATCGCTTCCAGCCGCGCCCCAGAAGACGCACGGCGGCATCGTTGCTGGTCAGCGCCAGCGCCAGCATGAGAAAGAACGCCAGCCAGCCGGTCCACATCGCGAACTCGCTTGCATCTTCCAGGATGAACGCGAGCTCGGGATGGCGTTGGATATAGACAACGGTATGCAGCAGCGAATAGCCGAAAGCGGCCACGCCGAGGTGCCGGCGGCGGCGCAACAGCCCGCGCACCCAGGCGGCTTTCGGAAACAGCAGCCGGAGCGGCGTCACCGCCATGGTGACAATCAGAAGCTGGACAGCGAAATCGCCGGTCAGGTGAAGCACCTGGCCGTAGAACATCGATTCCCGCCACCAGGCATACAGCCAGTACACAGCCGGCAGCGCCAGGACAATCCACAAAACCCAAGGATGCGTCAGCAGCCGTGCCAGCGGTGAAGACTGCAAGGTCCGGAAAACCTTCAATTATCCAGCGTGACGTAGCTTTCCAGCCGGGCCACTTCGGCCGCGTCAACGTACTTGCCGATTTCCTTCCGGAACTGCTCCATGCTGGTGTACGGCCGGTATTCCTCGAATTCGTGCACCATCCTGTCGGTCATGCCGGGGATGGTCATGAAATCCTCCGAGGATGCCGTGTTCAGATTCAACGGCACGAACACGTATTGCGCGAGCCGCGCCACTTCGGCTTCGTCGACGTATTTGCCGATTTCCCGGCGGAACTGCTCCATGCTGGTGTACGGCCGGTATTCCTCGAACTCGTGGACCATCCTGCCGGTCATGCCGGGAATCAACATGATTTCCGCTTCGGTCGCCGTGTTGAGATTCATCGGCCGGAAGAGATGGCCGTACAACGCCGTGCGCTGGTTCTCGTCCAGCATGCCGGACAGCACATCATCCAGCTGCGCGGGGGACAGGATCGGCCGGGCGTCGATAACAGCTTCCACCAGGGCATCCGTCATATGCGGGAGTGCGCGCAACTCGTCCTCGGCAGCCAGGTTGGGATTCACGAGCTTCTGATTCATGTCTGCCTGGGCAAACACGGCCGAACTCAGCGCCAGACTCGCCAGGACCAGATGAATAACGATCAATTGTTTTGCCAGGTGCATGGTATTCGCTCTGCTTGTTGATGTTGTGGGAGCAAACCGAGGCGTTCACCCATATGGGCGACCCGGTTTATATTTGATAATGATTCTCATTCATGTTGCTCGAAAAAGCAAAAACGGACTCAATGCAGGACACTGCGTCGCCTAGCGTCGATGGATTCAAAACGCAAGATTTGACATCGAATGGG
>DASVDI010000039.1:0-19730 GCA_036381175.1 Gammaproteobacteria bacterium | reverse complement strand
CCATGCGTTTTCGACATTGTCGAACGAGGAGCTCCCTCCCTTTTCCAAAGGGAGGGCCGGGGAGGGATTTACTTTCTCCTCACCTCATTCCCGTCCCGGCTGCACCAGCAACCCGCGCGCGATGTGCCCCTGCAACACGCCGAGACCGCGGAACACGTGCAGGGAGACGGTAAGCAACAGGAAACCGGCCAGGCAAAGCAGCAACGATTCGATACCCGTCAGGTCGTGAGCATGGCCGTCCCAGTAGAAATAATGCAGATGGAAATCCACGAACAGGTACACCGCGGGTGCTGCAATCAAGCTCAGCGAGGCCGAGACCAGCGATACCGCCAGCGTGAAATACGCGATTCCCAGCGGCAGCATCAGCAGCATGTACAGCATCGTCGACCAGGTCCTGACGTCCTTGAGCATGTTGACGATGCGATCAAACATGCCGGTATCGCGCGCCGGGTATTCGGGCCGCCTGGGCATACGCACCCCGAGGAAGGTTTCAACGATGCGCCCCTCCAGCAGCGAAAACAGCCGGATCGAGCCGAGAAACACCAGGAAAAGCGGCAGGCCAATGATGAGCAGCGAGGTTCCCAGCGAAATCGAAATGCCCGCTGTCGTCCAGGTGAAATAGAAGATGCCGGTCGCGAGTGCGAGCAGCATATAAAACAGGCTGGAATACGCGCGCGGATCCGCGTAGATCGCGAAAAAGCGCCCGATGAGGCTTGAGCGCTCGCGCGGCGTGGGCGTACGCATGGCGCGCGCGACGGTTTCTTCGGTCTGGCGGTAGATTTCCGCCACTTCTTGGGGCGCGCCATAGGTGTTCACGATGCCGGCGATCACCTCGGATTCCGGCCGGTCGCTCTTGCCGTTCAGCTCAGCGCGCAGGTATTCCTCGGCGTCGTACAGCGCGTCCTGCCGGAGCGCGGGGTCCGCATCGCGCAGCGCCTCGCGCAACTGGTCCAGGTACTCCTGGACGGAACGTGGAATGCGGTCATTCATCGTCGTGCTCCAACATGCTTTCGACAAAGGATCGGGTCTTGGCCCAGGCGGTTTTCCAGGCCGCAAATACGGCCCGGCCATCCGGTGTGATGCGGTAATAACGGCGCGGCGGCCCGCTGACGGAGGGCTCGACCCAGCTTTCCAGGAGGCCTGCCGCCGAAAGATTGCGCAGCACCGGGTACAGCGCGCTCTGCTTGCCGGCGACCATGCGCTCATCGGCCGCTTCGAGCTGCTTGGCGATCTGGTAGCCGTAGAGCGGTTCACGCGCACGGTCCAGCACGGCCATCAGGACGAGCGCGACGGTTCCGGCGCTGAGTTCCTTGCGGAACTTCTTCAACTGGGTGTCGAAGGTGTCGTCCTGCTCGGTCAAGCCGCTATCCTCACAGTCGTGTTAATGACGACTTGAGTATAGTGCGAAGTTAATACTAGTCAAGCCGCGCAGCCCTCCATCACCGGGGAATTTCCAGCGTACAATCGGGCGTCTTTGCTGCCGCCAATCGCCTGACCGGAGACTTTCTTGACGATCAGCACCAGCGCGAACGTGATTCTTCCCGAGCGGGATGTGGACCGGCAGGTCGAAGGCGAGATGACCAACCTGCTGTTTCGCAATTCGCAGGGTTTGCACGTCTCGACGATCATTGGCGCGGTGCTTATCGCGGCGCTTTTCTGGGTCGATATCAGCCACCTCGTACTGTTGCTGTGGGCGACCTACATGGCGATTACGGGGGCAACGCGCGCCTGGGTGGCGTCGAACTTCAAGCGGCGCGACATCTCGCTGGAGGATGCAGGCGTGTGGTCGCAGCGTTTCGCGACCGGCAATCTGCTCACGGGGCTGGGCTGGGGTGCCGCCGGAATTCTCCTGTTCCTGCCCGGCAACAACAGTTCCCAGCTGGTGCTTACCGTCATCGTCGTCACGGCCGTTGCCGTGTCGCTGCCCTCGCTGTCCGCCAGCCGGCGGCTGTTCGTGCAGTTCGCGCTGCTGGCCATCACGCCGTTGCTGGTGCGCCATTTGCTGGAAGGCGCCGAGACGAACCTTGTCGCCGCGGGCCTGCTGATTTTCCTGTTCCCGCTGCTGACGGCGTTTGCGCTGCGCGGTTTCCGCCAGCGCGTTGATGAGCTTCAGGCGCGGTTCGCGTACGCGGATCTCGCGCGCGAGCTGTCCGGCGAGATCGCCGTGCGCCGGCAGGCCGAACACCGACTGCTTGATCTCGCCAACTACGACCAGCTCACCGGCCTGCCGAACCGCGCGCTGCTGCGTGATCGTCTTGAGCAATCCATTGCCAAGGCGCGCCGGCGCAACACACGCATCGCGGTGCTGTTCGCGGACATCGACCGCTTCAAGAGCATCAATGATTCGCTCGGCCATCACATCGGCGACGACGTGCTGCGTACAGTCGCAGTACGCCTGAAGAAATGCATTCGCGAGGAAAACACCGTTTCACGCATGTCGGGCGACGAGTTCATCGTCGTGATGGAGGAGTTCGAGGACATCGACGCCGTGCGCTCGCTCGCACGCCGAATTCTCATGGAAACCAGCGAGCCGGTCGCGATGGCGGATGGTTCGGACATCAAGCTCACCGCCAGCATCGGCATCGCGCTTTTTCCCGATCACGGCCGCGAAGTGGAACCGCTGCTGCAAAGCGCGGACATTGCGATGTACCGCGCGAAGACCGGCGGCAGGAATACCTTCCAGATTTTTTCCGCCGACATGCACGCCGAAGCGCTCACGCGGTTGTCACGCGAAAATGCGTTGCGGCGCGCGCTGGAAAACGAGGAATTCTTCCTCGCCTACCAGCCGCAGGTGGATACTTTCTCCGGTGGCTACATCGGCGTCGAAGCGTTGATCCGCTGGGAAAGCCCGGAGTACGGACTCGTCGCACCCGGCGAATTCATTCCGCTCGCCGAAGACACCGGCCTCATCAAGCCGCTCGGCGACTGGGCGTTGCGCACCGCCTGCGAGCAGGCCGCGAAATTCCGCCAGGAGTTCGGCCGCGAATTTCACATCAGCATCAATCTCTCCGCGCGCCAGCTCGATCCCGATCGCATCGTGCAGACCATTGCGCGTGTTCTCGAAGACACCGGCGTCGAGCCCGCGACGTTGATGTTCGAGATCACCGAATCCGTTGCGATGACCAACGCGCACACGAATCTGACCTTGCTGCGCAAGCTGCGCGCCATGGGCTGCAAGCTCGCGCTGGATGATTTCGGCACCGGCAATTCCTCGCTCACCTATCTCAAGCGCTTTCCGATCAACTGCGTGAAGCTGGACAAGTCGTTCATTGATAATGTCAGCATCAACCGCGAAGATGCGGCCATCGCGCGCGCCACCATCCAGCTCGCCAACGCACTGGAACTGATGGTCATAGCCGAAGGCGTGGAATCACGCGAACAGGCAGAATGGCTGCAAGCGGAGAACTGCTTCCTGATGCAGGGATATCTGTTCAGCCCGCCGCTGCGCGCACATGAATGCGTGGCGCGATTGTCATTGCAGGATGCATTGCAAATGCACGAATCGCACGACGGTGCGGGAACTTCGGTTTCCTGAGAGCTTCAAACAGGAGCTGTCCATCGCGCTCCTTTCATGCAAGAAAATCAAGAGGTGCACCATGCTCGCCAGAACGTTTGCCGCCACGCTCCTTGCCGTGGCCTTGCCACTCGCCGCGCACGCCGACGAAGATCTGCATTCCTTCGCCAATACCGACGAAGTGCGCGTCACGCACGTCGCACTCGATCTCGACGTCAACTTCGATGAAAAAATTCTTGAAGGCACGGCGACGCTCGATCTGAAACGCGTTGATGAGGACGCCGAGAAAGTCGTGCTCGACAGCCGCGATCTCGGTTTCGAGAAAGTCGAAGTGATGGTTGACGGCGAATGGCAGCCCGCCGAATGGAATCTCGGCGAGCCGGTCGGCGCGCTGGGACAACCCGTAACGATCCAGTTGCCGGAAGGCAGCAACAAGGTGCGCCTGGCGTATCACACGTCGCCGGAGGCATCCGGCCTGCAATGGCTGACGCCGGAACAGACCGCAGGCGAGCATCCGTTCCTGTTCTCCCAGGCGCAGGCGATTCACGCGCGCAGCTTCATTCCCTTGCAGGACTCGCCCGGGGTGCGTGTCACGTATGAAGCGACAATCCGCACGCCGAAGGATTTGCTCGCCGTGATGAGTGCGCGCATGGAGCAGGATGCGAAGCGCGACGGCGAGTACCATTTCGAAATGCCGCAGCCGATTCCGCCGTATCTCATCGCGATCGGCGTGGGTGATCTGCGCTTCGAGAAGATGAGCGAGCGCACCGGCGTTTACGCCGAGCCTTACATCGTCGACGAAGCCGCCTGGGAGTTCGATGACACCGAGAGAATGATGGAAGTCACGGAGGCGCTGTACGGGCCGTATCGCTGGGGCCGCTACGATCTCCTGATCCTGCCTGCGAGCTTTCCGTTCGGCGGCATGGAAAATCCGCGGCTCTCTTTCATCACGCCCACCGTCATCGCCGGCGACCGTTCGCTGGTGTCATTGATCGCACACGAACTCGCGCATTCCTGGTCGGGCAATCTCGTCACCAATGCAACATGGCGCGACCTGTGGCTGAACGAAGGTTTCACCACCTACCTGACGTATCGCATCATGGAAGAGGTTTACGGTGAAGCACGCGAACAGCAGGAAGCCGCGCTCGGCTACGCCGACATCCAGGACGCGCTGGATTCATTGCCGGCAGATGAAACCGTACTCAACATCGAACTCGGCAAGCGCGATCCCGACAGCGTGTTCAGCAATATTCCTTACGAGAAAGGCGCGTTGTTCCTGCGCGAACTGGAATACAAGGTCGGCCGTGACAACTTCGATGAATTCCTGCGCGGTTATTTCGATCACTTCGCGTTCCAGTCGATCACCACCGCGGACTTCGAGAAATACCTGAAAGAACATCTCGTCGAGAAATTCCCGAAGAAACTCGACTGGGAACGCATCCAGGCATGGATTCACGAACCGGGCCTGCCGGAAAACCATCCCGTGCCGCAATCGGATGCGTTTGATCGTGTCGCCAAAATCCAGCAGGCGTTTCTTTCCGGCGAGCGTGAAGCGAAAGACATCGATGCATCAGCGTGGACCGTGCATCAGTGGCTGTATTTCCTGAACACGATGCCGGAGAAACTGAGCGGCGCGCAGATGAAGGCGCTGGATGACGCGTTCAAGTTGACGAACACGAAGAACAATGAAATCGCGCACTCCTGGCTGAAGATCGCGATCCGCAACGATTACCAGCCGGCCTTCGAACGCCTTCGGGATTACCTCATCGGTATCGGCCGCCGGAAGTTGATCGTTCCGTTGTATGCGGAGCTGATGAAAACGCCGGAACATGCGGAGTTTGCGAAACGCGTTTATGACGAAGCGCGCCCGGGTTACCACCCGCTCGCGCAGGGTTCGGTGGATGCGATCGTTCGCAAGCCCGAGGCAAAATGATGAAATGAAAACCGCTGGAGTTCGACGCACGAATCACAACGTGCATCAGCACACAAAAACGGCCCGGATTTCCGGGCCGTTTTTTTTCGATTCAGAAATCGAACAGATCGCCCAGCAGGCTGCTGCGCTTCTTCTTCCTGGAATGTCCGTGGTGATCGTGTGAGGCTTGCCGCGAATATCCTGTATCGCGTTCCGGCTGCCGTTGCGGCTCAGGACTGGCGCGCTCGATGAGCTTGTCCAGCTCGCCGCGATCCAGCCAGACGCCGCGGCACTCCGGGCAGTAATCGATTTCGATGCCTTGCCGATCGGACATTGTCAGGTTGACGTCCTTGCAGACCGGACACTTCATGTCGTTCTCCTCGTTGATTGAAAGCGCAATGGATCCAGCCGGCATTCTGACGGCCGGCGTCCGCACATTCCAGCCGGCGAGCCACCTAATCGCCGTCCGCCGACATCACTCGGTCCCGGCCTGCATCCTTCGCCGCATACAAGGCGCGATCGGCAGCTTTCAGCAATTCGCCTGCATCTTTTCCGTTCGCCGGATAACTCGCAACGCCAACGGAAATCGTGACCGGCGGCAAGGTGCTATTGCCATGCACGACCTGCAGGCGCGCGATCTCCTTGCGCAGTTCTTCGGCGCGCAAGACGGCATCATCGAGACCGGTTCCCGGCAGCAGGGTGATGAACTCCTCGCCACCGGAACGAAACACGCCATCTTCGGGACGGGAAAAATCATTCAGCGTCTCGCCGATGCACTTGAGCAAGGCGTCACCGCCATCGTGACCATGCGCGTCATTGAAACGCTTGAAATTGTCGATGTCGAAAGCCAGGACCGAAAGCGGCTCCCCGTGGCGCTCGGCGCGTGACAACTCCAGCGTCATGACTTCATCAAGGTGCCGGCGGTTGTAGAGTTCCGTCAGCGGATCACGGATCGACTGATCCTTGAGCTTTTCGCGCAGCCGGATGTTCGCGAACGCCAGCGCGATCTGCTCTGCGACCGTATCGGCGAAGCGCTTGTGCTGCTCGTATTCGACGCCGACGTTGCGCCCCTCGAGGAGAAACAGCAGGCCGATCACCCCGCCGAAAGCCGGCAAGGGAATGCAGCGCGATTCCTCGTCCACATCGCGCACATGATCGCAACGCGCCTTGCCGTCATCGGCGTTCTGATGCGAACGGCCGAGACGCAAGGCCCAGCATTCATCGATGCCCATCCGGGTCGCCGAATGTTCCTCGCCGCCCTGCCAGGATGCAACGGTCTGAACGTCCTTCCGGTTTGATTCAATGAAATACAGAACGCCGGGCTTGTTGGGAAACAGATCGTCCACGAATGTCGCGAACACTTCCTTGCCTTCGTCCGTGCTCTTGCAGCTGTGCAGCATCTCGCCGAGTTCAGCCAGCACCGCCTGCTGTTCATTCCGTTTCTCGATCAACTCCGCGAGCTGGTTGAAACGTTCGGCGAGGTCGCTTCCTTTTCCTTCCGAATGCACGCGCGCCGTCATGTTGCCCGAGGCGAGTTCGCCGGCGGCCTGGTCGATGCTTTCGACAGAACGGCCGATGCGCGTTGCGACCCACCTGACGACCGCAATCATCGAGATGATGCCAAGGGCAAGGCCTGACCAGACAACCCATTGCATCCGACGTGCCGCGACAGTGATTCCAAGCTTTCCTGCCGCCAGCGTTTCGCGTTCCGTCGCGATGAAATTCGTCATCGATTCTTCGAACGCCTGCACCAGCGAAGGACCGAGATCGTCGTTTTGTGTTCGCCGCAGGCTTGCGTCGTAGAACCATCGCTGCAAGCTCGTACCGGCGCGTTCCAGGCGTTCGATTTGTACAGGTTCACCGCGACTCAAGCGGCGCAGTTCATCGTACAGCGCATTCGCGCGATGCAGTGCTTCATCGCGTCCTGCCAGCGCTTCGCTTGATGACGTGGCGAGATAAACGCGCTCGCCTTCGCGCAGGCGTGACAAGGCATCCTGGTATTCCCCGGCAAGTTGAATCGTTCGTTCGCTCGACTGGACGCTCTCGTAATGGCGCAAGGCATCCTTGAGCGTGATGACATTGATGATGGATACCGTCATCCAGATCGCCAGCGGAAAGGCGAACACAAGCAGAAGCCCGCGATTGAAAAGCAATCGCCTGGGCGCGGATGTCATTTCCGGCAACGTTCCGACACGAATTCCTCGCCGCTTCAGGCGCGATCCTTGACGCCGCTTTGACCAACCTGCTTCGCGCAGTTCGCGCAACAGTAAATTGTTCCGCCCACCTCAACGCCGTGTCCGATCACATGACACTGGCAATGCGCGCATTGCGGCGCGAGCTTGTGAATGGCGCATTCGAACGAATCGAACGTGTACTTGTCTCCCTGCATCATCACATCGAAACTGCGGTCGTATTCGTTGCCGCAAACCGTGCACGTACCCATCTCTCACCTCCGCGAATGATATTCAAGGCACCTTAACCGTTGACTGTTGGCGTGTGATTGCCGCGATTGCCGCAGGGGAAAACCCGCATATCTCGCGATAGCGCCGCTAAATAAGACTGGTATCGAAAGCACATTCTGTTACACTGCGCGCGCTTCGATGCCTCCGGTCTGCATCGAACTTTCGTGGTCAACTGATCCTGCTGTCGATTCCCGATGCGCACGGCCTGCCTCGAACCTCTTTTTTTCAACCAGTGATTTCGCCTGGACCGGCAATGAGCATTGGTCTCATGCAGGCGCGTCCAGGAGCTTTAATGATGTCTTTTGAAAATCTCGGCCTTTCGGCCGCGTTGCTGCGTGCCGTTGCCGAACAGGGCTACACGCAAGCCACACCTGTGCAAAGCCAGGCGATTCCCGTAATCCTCAAGGGCGGCGATCTCATGGCCGCAGCCCAGACCGGCACAGGCAAGACCGCCGGTTTCACCTTGCCGCTGTTGCAGCGCCTGAACGCAACGCCGCAGAAAGAAGGCCGCAAGCGCGTGCGCGCACTCATCCTCACGCCAACGCGCGAACTTGCCATGCAGGTCGATGAAAGCGTGAAGACCTACGGCAAGTACCAGATGATGAAATCGTTTCCGATTTTCGGTGGCGTGAACATCAATCCGCAGACCTCGGCATTGCGCCGCGGCGTGGAAATTCTAGTCGCGACACCGGGACGCCTGCTCGATCACGTCGAGCAGCGCAATGTCGATCTTTCGCAGGTCGAAATTCTCGTGCTCGACGAAGCCGATCGCATGCTCGACATGGGGTTCATCCGCGATATCCGAAAAGTGCTCGCACTGTTGCCGAAGCGCCGCCAGAACCTGTTGTTCTCCGCGACGTTCTCCGACGACATTCGCAAGCTCGCGCACGGCCTGCTCGATTCACCGACCATGGTTGAAGTCGCGCGTCGCAACACCGCGGCGGAAACCGTCGCGCAAGTCGTGCATCCGGTTGATCGCAATCGCAAGCGCGAACTGCTTTCCTTTCTGATCGGCTCGAAGAACTGGAAGCAGGTGCTGGTTTTCACGCGCACCAAGCACGGCGCGAACCGCCTTGCCGAACAGCTTGAAACGGACGGTCTTCGCAGCGCCGCGATTCACGGCAACAAGAGCCAGGGCGCGCGCACGAAAGCGCTGGCGGATTTCAAGGCCGGTCGCGTGCGCGTTCTCGTTGCAACGGACATTGCCGCACGCGGTCTCGACATCGACCAGCTGCCGCACGTGGTGAACTACGAATTGCCGAACGTGCCGGAAGATTACGTGCATCGCATCGGCCGCACGGGCCGCGCAGGCAAGGAAGGCGAAGCGATGTCGCTGGTCTGCGTGGATGAACTGAAATTGCTGAAGGACATCGAGAAGGTGCTGAAGCGCGAGATTCCGCAGGTAGTTGTTCCGGGGTACGAGCCGGATCGCAACGCGAAGCCGGAACCGATCTTCAAGCAGCGCGCCCAGCGAGGCCGCAGCGGGAATGGTGGCCGCAGCGGTGGCAACAACAAGCAACAAGCCAAACGCGAATCGCATCCCGGACAGCGCACGCGCCGCCAGGGTGAGCATCGCGCGAAGAGTTACTCGGGACGCACTGAACGCCAGCGTTGAGTATTACCTGAGGAAACCTGAGAAGAGGAATCCGGTGCGGCACGCCGGACGGTATCGCGCAGCAATGCGTCGAGCCGTGGCGCGTCGTGCCGGATCTCCGCGAAATAACGACGCGCGTCGGGCGACAGGCAGTCGTATCCCCAACGGCAGCGATCCAGTGTTTCGACGCGCCCTTCGCGTTCGAGATACAAGGGCAGCTTGACGCGAAACCAGGAAAGATTGTCAGCATCGCGCAGCGTATCCGCATCCGGATCACCGCCGCTTTCATGATGCCTCACCAGCCAGCAGGCACGATTCGCAATGTCACCGCCAACGCCGCACCGGTCAAGCAAGGTGCGCAGCTTGGCCGCGGCACGGTGCGCGTGCGCGTCGGTGAACGCATCGTAGTTCGAGAAATCCGCGCGCCGCACGAAAGCGACCTTGTCCACGCGATCGATGTCGTGTCCAAGCGCAGCCAGCGCAAGTGCTGCGCTGACGCGTGGCTTCAGGCGCATCAGCCACGCCAGCGTGTCCTCCGCATGGCGAGCGTCTTCGGCCTGCGAATACGCCAGTACGGCACGGATTTCGGATTGCGCGCGCGAAAGCGGGTTCATCGAGTACGACTCTCCAACGGGCTCCAACAAGCGTTGACGTGTGTCAGCTACGCAAGCGGGAACGCGTGTGGCGGAGGGATGTCCGGGCGGACTTCGCAAGCTCGATGAACTGGATCGTTTTCAGACCCAGGAAAAAAACGCTGTGCAGAATCCATGTTTTCGCCTCGTGATGTGATCTTTCTCGCAACCTCAAGGTGTGCTCCTGTTCATGACCGTCTCCGGCCGCCTTTACGGCGTCGAAGCGGCGCTCTGCCAGCGCACACACAGGAAAACACATCGGGGCATCATCTGCATCGCGGGAAAAAGCGCAGGTGGTTTCACTCACGCAGAAGCCGGTTCCACTTCTCTGCTGCGCAAATTTTCCGGTGCATCTTGAATTCGCGCGTTGCCGGAGAAATATCGTGATGACCGATTCAAAACAACACATCGCGGAGGTTCGACATGGCCAGGACTCAAGGCAGCACAGAAACGAGCGCGAAAGCCGGCAAGAAGGGCACGACGGACGGCAAGGCCAGCGCGCTGTTGCGCGATGACCATGTTCGTGTCCAGGACATGTTCAAGGAATACAAGAAGGCCGATGCCTCTCGCAAGCAGGAACTCGCCCGCACTATCTGCTCCGAACTCAAGGTGCACACGCGCATCGAGGAAGAACTGTTCTATCCCAGCTTTCGGGATGCATCCAACCAGATGGATCTCGTCAACGAAGCCGAAGTCGAGCATGCGAGCGCGAAGCAGCTCATCAAGGAAATCGAATCCATGCAGCCTGACGATCGCTTGTATGACGCGAAGATCAAGGTGCTGGGCGAGTACGTGAATCACCACATCCGCGAAGAAGAGGAACAGATGTTTCCGCAGGCGGAAAAAGCCGGCATTGATACCGCGGAAATGGCCGAGCAACTCAGCCAGCGCAAGAGCGAGCTGCAGGAACAGTTGCACTGATCCCGCGCGGCTGCGCGTGCGACGGATGTCCTTTCGAACGGTCCGGTTTCCCGGACTTGCCATAAATCGGGAACGTCAATATTCTTGCCGCCGGTTTTCCCCGGAAAAAGGCGTTCCCCATGCTGAAGCGAATCTGCCTGTCGATGTCAGGCCTCACGCTCGCCGCGTTGCCGCAGGCCGCGCTCGCGGCGACCGCGGCGCCGGAGCTGTTCGGCATTCGCGTGGAATTCATTCTCTTCGCCGCGGTGCTGATCGGCATCGCGCTGTTTCATCACCACACCTTCAACGTCGCCCTCGGCGGCGCCGTCGTCATCATTCTCTACAAGCTGTTCTTCACCGGCTTTGCGGCAGGCCCCGGCTTTGGCGGATTCGCGGCGCATCTTGCGCACGAGTGGGTCATCCTCGTGAACCTGCTCCTGATGCTGCTGGGTTTCGTGATCCTTGCCCGGCACTTCGAGGAAAGCGAGGCGCCGGTGCTGCTGCCGAATTACCTGCCGAACAGCTGGACAGGCCCGCTCGCATTGCTCGCCATGATCTTCGTGCTGTCGAGCTTTCTCGACAACATCGCCGCCGCGATGATCGGCGGCGCACTCGCGCACCAGTTGTTCAAGGGACGCGTCCATATCGGCTACCTGGCCGCGATTGTGGGCGCGTCGAATGCGGGTGGCGCAGGCAGCGTGATCGGCGACACGACGACGCTGATGATGTGGGTCAGCGGCATCGCGCCGCTGGACGTCGTTCATGCCTACGTGGGCGCCGTCGTTGCACTGGCAATTTTCGGCATTCCGGCAGCCATCCAGCAGCATCGCCATTCGCCCATCATGAAGGACAATCCGGAAAACGTGGCGGTGGACTGGGCGCGCGTCGGCATTGTCGGTTTCATTCTTGTCATGGCCGTCGGGGTGAATCTCTACGTCAACATCAACGCGCCGGAGTTCGGCGAACATTTTCCCTTTTTCGGCGTGACGGTGTGGACCGCCATTCTGCTGACCTTGCCGGTGCGGCGACCGGACTGGAAGGCGACGGCGGAGAGCATCAAGGGTTCGCTGTTCCTGGTGTTCCTCGTGCTGTCCGCATCGCTGATGCCTGTCGAGGCCCTGCCCACCGCAAGCTGGCAGACGGCCATGGGACTCGGTTTCATTTCCGCGGTGTTCGACAACATTCCGCTGACGGCACTCGCCATCGAGCAGGGCGGCTATGACTGGGGCGTGCTCGCGTACGCCGTCGGCTTCGGCGGCTCCATGATGTGGTTCGGATCGTCCGCCGGCGTTGCGCTGACCAACCTTTTCCCCGAAGGAAAATCCGTGGTCCAGTGGCTGCGACATGGCTGGCACGTCGCGTTAGGCTATGTCGTGGGTTTCTTGGTGCTGCTGTGGGTCATGGGCTGGCATCCGGAACCCGCACCGGAAGATGCGGCGGCGGTCGAGACGCAGACCGCCGGCGCGCGCAACGTGAACTGAACGGGGTGAACCTTCGACGATGGATTTCCTGTCCTTCATTTCGGTATCCGAGTGGGTCGCGCTCGGCACGGTGATTCTCACCGACATCGCGCTCGCCGCCGATAACGCCATCGTTGTCGGCATGGCGGCAGCCGGCCTTCCCCCCGCGCAGCGTCGCCGCGCCATTATTTTCGGCATTGTCGGCGCGACCGTATTGCGCGTCATCTTCGCGCTGTTCGTCGTGCAATTGCTGCAGATCGTCGGCCTGCTGCTGGCTGGCGGCATCCTGCTGTTGTGGGTGTCATGGAAGCTGTGGCGCGAATTGCGGCAAGGTGCGCGGGAAGATGCGGGCGAGGCGGTGCTGGAAGGCAAGGACGTTCCGGGCCAGGAGCCGAAAACTTTCCGCGACGCTGCCACGCAGATCATCATCGCTGATGTTTCCATGTCGCTGGATAACGTGCTCGCCGTCGCGGGCGCCGCTCGCGAACACACCTGGGTGCTGATCGTCGGGCTGGTGTTCTCCGTCGCACTGATGGGCGCAGCCGCAACTTACGTCGCGCGCATGCTGAGCCGCCACCAGTGGATTGCCTACCTTGGCCTGCTCGTGATTCTTTATGTTTCGCTGCGCATGATCTGGGACGGTGCTCATGAAATTCTCGGCGTGATCTGACCGCGTCACCTGAAAACAATGTGTTAACCGCTTAAAATGCCGGGCTCCTCCGAACCAGAGTAATTCGCACGTGCCCGGCTCCTCGACTCCCGACAACAAAGACCATCATTCCGTTCGAGACGACGCGACCACGGACGCGCTCGCCGTCACGCCCGCGCTTGGCGTTACGCTTGACGCTGCGCAAATGCCGCGCCGCTCGACGCTGGTCGACCGGCGCGTGCTGGTTATCAGCGCGCTCGCCGTGTTGCTCGGCGTTGCGGCAGCGTTGATTGCGGAAATTCTTGTCGCGCTGATCGCGCTCATCACCAATCTCGCGTTCTACGGACGACTGTCCACCGATTACATGGCGCCCGCCGGCAACGCGCTTGGCGCGTGGGTAATTGTCATTCCCGTGATCGGCGGCATCATTGTCGGTCTGATGGCGCGCTGGGGTTCCAAGGCGATTCGCGGTCACGGCATTCCCGAGGCGATGGAACAAGTGCTGCTGAACGAATCGCGGATTCCGCCGCGCATGACATTCCTGAAACCCCTGTCGTCCGCGGTTGCGATCGGCACCGGCGGGCCGTTTGGCGCGGAAGGCCCGATCATTGCAACGGGTGGCGCGCTCGGCTCGTTTCTCGGGCAGTTGATGCATATCACCAGCCACGAACGCAAAGTGCTGCTCGCAGCGGGCGCGGCGGCGGGCATGTCGGCGATCTTTGCATCACCGGTTGCCGCGGTGATTCTCGCTGTCGAGTTGTTGTTGTTCGAATTGCGTCCGCGCTCGCTGATTCCCGTTGCGCTCGCCGCCGTGACGGCAACGGCCATTCACTTCGCGATCGCCGGTGAGGTTCATGCGGTGTTCGCGATGCCGGACATCGCGACGCCCGGCGGCGTGGCGCTGGTCTGTTACGTGCTGCTCGGCGCGCTCATCGGTCTCGTGAGCGTCGGCGTCACGCGCGCGATTTACGGCATTGAAAACGCATTTGAAAAATTGCCAATCCACTGGATGTGGTGGCCGGCAATCGGCGGACTCGCTGTCGGCGTGATCGGTTTTTTCGCGCCGCAAACGCTCGGCGTCGGTTACAACAACATCCAGGAAATCCTGAACGGCGAACTCGCGCTCGGCGCGCTCGCATTCCTGTGCATCATGAAATTCCTGTCGTGGTCGATTGCGCTCGGCAGCGGCACATCGGGCGGAACGCTCGCGCCGCTGTTCACCATTGGCGGTGCGCTTGGCGCTGTTGCGGGCGTCATGCTTGTGATGATCGCACCGGAGCTCGGCGTCGATCCGCGCATCGCAGGACTTGTCGGCATGGCTGCAATTTTTGCGGGCGCATCGCGCGCGCTGTTGACGTCCGTGGTGTTCGCGTTCGAAACCACGCGGCAGTTCGCGGGCATCCTGCCGCTGCTGGGCGGCTGCACGGCCGCGTATCTCGTTTCCGCACTCACCATGCGCAACACCATCATGACCGACAAGCTCACGCGGCGGGGCACACGCGTGCCGGGAGAATATTCGGCGGATTATCTTGAACAGGTTGTCGTCGGCACTGCTTGCACACGCAAGGTTGTCGCCTTGCAAGCCTCGGACACGCTCGCCAAGGTGCGTCACTGGCTGCAATTCGGCGGCGAAGACGCGCATCACCAGGGCTATCCGGTGATCGATGCGTCAGGCCGCGTGCGTGGCATGATGACGCGCCGCGACCTGCTTGCCACCGACGCGAATGAATCCGTGCGCATCGAGGAACTGCTCGTCGAACCCGCGCCAGTCGTGCATGAACATCATTCGCTGCGCGAAGCGGCCGATCACATGATTGACCGGCAAGTTGGGTTGTTGATCGTCGTCGGCGAGAAAGCACCGCATCCGATGATCGGCATACTCACGCGTGGCGACATTCTCGCGGGGCATTCAAAGCGGCTGCGCGAGGCGCGCAAGGCACATCGCCATTTCCGCTTGCGGCGTTTTCGCAATGTCCGCAACAACCCGGAGCAATAAGGTATCCACGACAAACACTCTGCTAACATCGCGCGCGAGACATTCCTGAAAATCGACTTACCAGGCGAAAGGATTCCCGCATGATTCAGAACGAAGCGCTTGATCTCCTCAAACTCGGGGAAAACGTTTTCCTGACCGGCGCGGCCGGTTCCGGCAAGACGTGGCTCCTGAATGCCTACATCCGGCATCTTCGAACGCACGGCGTCGATGTCGCCGTCACCGCATCGACGGGCATCGCGGCCACGCACCTGAATGGCAAGACCATTCATTCCTGGTCCGGAATGGGTGTGCGCGATGCGCTGACCAACGCCGATCTCGACAAGCTCGCGAAGAACCGACGCATCAAGGCGAATCTTGAAAGCGCAAAAGTACTCGTCATCGATGAAGTGTCGATGTTGCATCCGCACCAGCTCGACATGGTTGACCAGATCGCGCGTCACCTGCTCGATTTCACAAAACCGTTCGGCGGATTGCAGGTAATCCTCTGCGGCGACTTCTTCCAGTTGCCGCCGGTATCCAATGCGCGAAATGGTGTGCCAATACAATTCGCTTATGAATCGAGCGCATGGACGACGGGCGGATTCCGCGTCTGTTACCTGCAGGAACAATTCCGCCAGGGCGACGATCCGCTTTTGACCATCCTGAACGACATTCGTGGCGGCATGGCAGGCGAACACACCAAGGTGCCGTTGCGTACGCGTTACAAGCGCGAACCGGAAGGCAATGTCCGGGCCACGCGGCTTTACGCACACAACGTGAACGTTGATCGCATCAACGACGAGGAACTCGCGAAACTGCGCGGCGCGGAAAAAACATTCCGGATGGAAAGCCGTGGTTTCGCCGCACTCGTGGAAGGCCTGAAGAAAAGCTGCCTCGCGCCCGAAGTCCTGAAACTCAAGACCGGCGCCGATGTCATGTTCATCCGGAACGCGCCCGATGGCGCTTACGTCAACGGCACGCGCGGCGTTGTCGAAGCGTTCGATAACGACGGCTGGCCGGTGGTGCGTACGTTCGATGGCGAAACCATCGTCGCCTCGCCAGAAGAATGGAAATTCGAAGACAACGGCGAAATTCGCGCGACCATTTCGCAGGTGCCGTTGCGTCTCGCCTGGGCTATCACGATTCACAAAAGCCAGGGCATGACGCTCGACGCCGCGGAAATCGATCTCGGAAAAGCGTTCGAACCGGGAATGGGTTACGTCGCGCTCTCGCGTGTTCGAAGCCTCGCCGGCCTGAAACTGATGAACCTCAATGAAATCGCGCTGCAAGTACACCCGGAAATTCTCGCGAACGACAGCACACTCAAGGAACAATCACGGCTCGCGCGCGAACACCTGCGACACCTGACCGATACCGAACGTCAGCGACAGCAGCAGGACACCCTCGTGAAGCGATTCAAGGGCAGCCTTGAAGAGGTGCCGATAAAAGAGCCGCGGGAACGCCAGAAAAAGGAAAAGAAACCGCCGAGCCACACCGTCACGCTGGAAATGCTCAGGAAGAAGATGCCGCTCGATGCCATCGCGCGCGAGCGCGAACTGAAACCCGGCACGATTATCGATCACATCGAAAAACTCAAAGGCGCGGGCGACCTTCCCGATATCACGTACCTGAAAGACGCGTTCCCCGCGAACGATTTCGAAAGCGTCCTCGGCGAATTCCGCAACTCCGAAGACGGCAAGCTCTCGCCCATTCGCCAGAAACTGGGCAATAAATATTCGTGGGATGACTTGCGGCTGGTGCGGTTGTTCGTCAACTGATTCAGGCGTTTGCAGAAACAAAAAAGCCGCGTCACCGACGCGGCTTTCCTTCAACGATGGTGGCCAGGGGCAGAATCGAACTGCCGACACGCGGATTTTCAGTCCGCTGCTCTACCAACTGAGCTACCTGGCCAAAAAAATGGATGTAAATTCTTGTTCATGCCGGACTGAAAATCAGATTTTCAATCCTTTCCTACCCTGTCGCTGACCGCGACCTGGCCTCATGCTGTTTTTCTTCGAGCCTGGACTGTCTCCGGCGCGAAAGGCGGGTATTAAACCGGCCAACGCCCCAACAGTCAAGCGGACAACGCCGCATTCCGCGGGTTTTGACAGCCTCGATGAGAGACGGCTAACCTGACCCTCAATCCCGCTATCGATTTTCCCATGGCATCGATGCTTGAGCATTCCCCGCACGATGGGACCGTGAGTCTTGCCACGCGCTTTCGTGCGGTGCGGGATTTCACGGTTGAGTTGACGCGCACGCTGGAAACGGAAGACTTCGTGGTGCAAAGCATGCCGGAAGTGAGTCCGGCGAAATGGCATCTCGCGCACACGAGCTGGTTTTTCGAGAACTTCCTGCTGCAGCCTCATCTCGCTGATTATCGCGAATTCAATCCGCACTTCGGCTACCTGTTCAACTCTTATTATTACCAGGTCGGGCAGATGCATGCCCGCACCGAACGCGGCCTGTTGAGCCGCCCGACGGTTCGCGAGGTCATGGATTACCGGCAGCATGTGGAGGAACACATGCAGCGCCTGATCGAGAGCGCCGATCCTGCCGTAACAGCGCTGATCACGCTGGGACTGAATCACGAACAGCAGCACCAGGAGTTGCTGCTGACCGATATCAAGCACGTTTTTTCCTGCAATCCACTCAAGCCCGCGTTCCGCGAATTGCCGGCATCACCACTCGATGTGACGCCGGAGTTGCATTTCATTGATGGCGTGAGAGGCATCCAAAGCATCGGGCATCATGGTCCCGGTTTTGCGTATGACAATGAAGGGCCGCGGCACGAAACACTGCTGCAAGCTCATGCGATCGCGAACCGGCCGGTGACGAACGGCGAGTTTCGCGCGTTCATCGACGACGGCGGTTACGACCGCGCCGAACTCTGGCTTTCGGATGGCTGGGCGGCACGGCATCAGCGCGGCTGGCAGCGTCCGCTGTACTGGGAAGAAAACCTGGATACCGAATTTACCTTGGGCGGTGTTCGCGACATCAATCCGCACGCGCCGGTTGCACACGTGAGTTTTTATGAAGCCGACGCGTTCGCGCGCTGGGCAGGCGGCCGGCTGCCGACGGAAGCCGAGTGGGAAACCTGGTCGGAAGATTGCGACATCGACGGGAATTTCGTCGACGGCGGTTTGCTGCATCCTGCGCCCAGGGAAGACGGCGACGGCAAGCTGCAGGTGTATGGCGATGTCTGGGAGTGGACGCAGAGCGCGTATGCGCCGTATCCCCGCTATCGGCCGTCAGCCGGTGCGATCGGCGAGTACAACGGCAAATTCATGAGCAATCAGCTCGTGTTGCGCGGTGGCTCCTGCGCAACGCACTCCACTCACATCCGGCCAACGTACCGGAATTTCTTTTATCCCGGTGATCGCTGGCAGTTCAGCGGTATCCGGTTGGCGAAGGACCTCGAGTGAACAACATCGTCGAAAATGAACTCGAACTGCTCGATTTTCATCCGGCGAGCAAGGACATGCTCGCCGATGTTCTGCGTGGATTGACGGCGGAACACAAATGGCTGTCGTCGCTGTACTTTTACGACGCGCGCGGCTCGCAACTGTTCGATGAAATCTGCGAACTGCCGGAGTATTACCCCACGCGCACGGAACTCGCGATCATGGAAGCGAACATCGATGAGATGAGCGAACTGCTTGGCCTGCGCGCCATGCTCGTGGAATTCGGCAGCGGTTCGTCGCTGAAGACGCGCACGCTGCTCGAGCATATGGATGACTTGGCGGCTTACGTGCCTGTCGAAATTTCCCGTGACCATCTGATGCAAAGCGCGCAGGAACTGCACCGGCATTTTCCGGGCATCGAGATTCTTCCGGTGTGCGCGGATTTCACGCAGGACTTCGGTTTGCCCGAACCCGCGCATCCGCCTCTGCGAAACATCGTTTACTTTCCGGGCTCTACGATCGGCAATTTCGATCCCGACGATGCGCTGGACCTGCTGAAACGCATGGCGCACATCGCCGAACCAGGTGGAGGTGTACTGATCGGTGTGGATCTCGAGAAAGATGCGGCGACGCTGGAACGCGCGTACAACGATGCGGCGGGCGTTACTGCAAGATTCAACCTGAACATTCTCGAACGCCTGAACCGCGAACTCGACGGGGACTTCAACCTCGATGCGTTTTCACACAAGGCGGTATGGAACGAACAGCGGCATCGTATCGAGATGCACCTGGAAAGCAGCGAAGACCAGGTGGTTCGAATCCGCGGACATGAGATCCGTTTTCGCGCGGGTGAAACCATTCATACGGAATCGAGTTACAAATTCACGCTGCCGCGGTTCGAGCAACTGGCCGCGCAAGCGGGGCTCACGGTCAAGCATGCCTGGATGGACGAGAAGCGATTGTTCAGTGTGCAGTTCCTGACTACATCCGGCTGAACCGCTTTCATTCGCTCCTCGCCGCGCATGCATCATCCAGCAGCGGCGCGGCAATGGACGCATCGATGCGAGTGAATACCGTACGCAGCGAATCGACCCACTTGCCATCAACCCGCTCCTCGGTCCGTGCCTCGTAGCGGCTTGCGTCGAGTGGCCGCAGGCTGCTGCGGAATTCGCGAACCTTGCCTTCCTTGTCGACATACGTTTCGCCCGGTGACAGAAGAACGCCGTCT
>DASVDI010000038.1:0-25616 GCA_036381175.1 Gammaproteobacteria bacterium | reverse complement strand
AGCTCCGCGAGATGCTGGCGAAGGCCTGATATCGCTTTCCGTTTTTCGCTGCCTTTTCCACCACAACAAATAAAAAGAACCCCGCTGATCGCGGGGTTCTTGTTTTACCGAGTTCTCAAGTTGTTTTGACACAGCCTGTTTTGGGGGGGCGTGACGGAAATTTTTTAGAGAAAAATTTACTTTAAAAAATTTTCAGATGCTGCAACAGAGTATCCGTTCGCGAAAAGCCCCGCGTAGCGGGGCTTTCCTGATCGCGCACAGGAGTGCGCTCCTACATCCCAGCATCGCGCCGCATTCGAAATTACTTCTTCTTCAACTCAAACGTCGGCAACTTCTTCTTCACCGCCACCTTCTTCATCTCCACGTACTTCGGTACGCCATCCTTGTACGGCGGATACGCTTCGCCCTTGATGAGCGGCTGAAGGTATTTCCGGCAACGCTCCGTGATGCCGAATCCGTCCTTGGTGATGAAATTCCGCGGCATGAATTTCTCGACGTTCGCGACTTTCGAAAGCGGCGCTTCGCCGATTTTCCATTTGTACGGTTTGTCGGATTTGCGATCGATGGTAACCATGACGGAGTTCTTGCCTTTCACGGCGAGTTCCACGGCTGCCTTGCCGACGGCGTAGGCCTGCTTGAGATCGGTTTCCGATGCGATGTGTCGTGCGGAACGTTGTAGGTAATCGGCGAGCGCCCAGTGATATTTGTGACCGAGCTCGGATTTCACAAGTTCGGCGAGGTAGGGTGCGACGCCGCCAAGCTGCTTGTGGCCGAAGGCATCGACGCTACCGGCTTCGGCAAGAAATTTTCCGTCGGCATCGCGCACGCCTTCCGAGGCGACGATCACGCAGTAGCCGTATTTCTTTACGCTGTCCTCGACCTTTTTCAGGAAGGCTTCGCGATCGAAGGCGATTTCCGGGAACAGGATGATGTGCGGCGCCTCGCCGGCCTTGCCCCCCGCCGATGACGAGGCTGCGAGACCACCGGCCGCCGCGATCCAGCCCGCGTGGCGACCCATGACTTCCAGGATGAAGACCTTGGTCGAGGTTTTCGCCATCGACTCCACATCGAGCGCGGCTTCCTTCGTGGAGACAGCGACGTATTTCGCGACGGAACCGAAACCCGGGCAGCAGTCGGTCAGGGGAAGATCGTTATCGACGGTCTTCGGAATGTGGATCGCCTTGATGGGATAACCCATTTTCTCGGAAAGCTGCGAGACCTTGAGGCAGGTGTCGGCGGAATCGCCGCCGCCGTTATAAAAGAAGTAACCGATGTTGTGCGCCTTGAAGACGTCGATCAGGCGTTCGTATTCCGCCTGGTTTTCCTCGAAACCTTTCAGCTTGTAGCGGCAGGAGCCGAAAGCGCCGCCCGGCGTATGGGTGAGCCCTGCGATATTCGCGGCGGATTCCTTCGAGGTGTCGATGAGATCTTCCGTCAGCGCGCCGATGATGCCGTTGCGCCCCGCATACACCTTCCCGATGGACTTGTGCTTGCGCGCCGTTTCGATCACGCCCGCCGCGGAGGCGTTGATGACGGCAGTGACACCGCCCGACTGGGCATAGAACGCGTTTTGCGCCGCAGCAGCGGGTTTCCGCGCAGTTTTCTTTCGTACGGTCTTTTTCCTGGCTGCCATGTTCCCCTCGGCGTGACGGTGATGAATGACGGGCTCGTCTCGCCCTCGTCTGGGCTGGCCGAGCAGGGCGCAAAGTCTAGCGGCTGGATCGTTCTTTTTACAGCGCCCAACGCCTTGAAAATGGCCGAATTCAGGGGGTTTTGATTGACCTGCAATGCAACGAACGGTAACTTTGTCGGTCTGTTTCCATGGACGCCGGCCCAAATTGCCGGCGTTTGTGCGTTGCGAAATCCATAGAGCGAGAGAAGACATGAGAATCGTGCTGCTAGGGGCTCCCGGTTCCGGCAAGGGAACGCAGGCCAAGAAGCTGGTCGAAAAATACGGCATTCCGCAGATTTCCACGGGCGATCTGCTGCGTGAAGCGCTGGCCGCCGGCACCCAGCTCGGCAAGAAGGCCAAGGCCGCGATGGACGCGGGCCAGCTGGTTTCCGATGAAATCGTGCTGGGCATCATCAAGGAACGCCTGAAAAAGCCGGACGCGAAGAACGGTTTCATCATGGACGGCTTTCCGCGCAACATTCCGCAGGCACAGGCGCTGGACCAGATGCTGCTGCGTCTCGGCCAGCCGCTCGATGCCGCCATTCACGTGGATGTCGATCTCGACAGCCTGATCCAGCGTCTCGCCGGCCGCCGCACCTGCGAGGTCTGCGGACAGATGTACAACGTGTACACGGCGCCGCCGAGAATCGATGGCCAGTGCGACCGTTGCGGCGGGCCGCTGCATCACCGCGCCGACGACAACGAAGAAACGATCGGCAATCGCCTGCGTGTTTACGAGGCGCAGACCAAGCCGCTGATCGAGTACTACCGCGAGCAGGAAAAGCTGCACGAGCTGAAAGGCACCGGCGAGATCGACGAGATTTTCGCGCGACTCGTGAAGATGCTGGAACCGGTTCGGGAAAAAGCCAAGGCCGACGCCAGGCAGCGCGCCCGCGTCGCCGCCGTGCACAAGGCCGCGACCAAACTGCGAGAGCAGAAGGCAAGCAAGAAAGCGCCGGAAAAGAAGGCACCTGAAAAGAAAGCAACGGCAAAGAAGGCTGACGCGAAAGCGCCGGCGGCCAAGACCGCAGAGCCGAAGAAAGCGACGCTGAAGAAGACCGCCGCAAAGAAAGCCGCGCCGAAGAAGGCTGCGGCAAAGAAAGCGGCGCCGAAGAAGAAGGCCGCCGCGAAAAAAGCCACGGCAAAGAACACAACCGCGAAGAAGGTTGCCAAGAAAAAAGCCGTCAGCAAGAAGAAAGTGACGAAGAAACCGGCTGCGAAGAAAAAGGCACCGGCAAGGAAAACCGCGAAGAAGGCTGCTTCGAAGAAAAAAGCGACCGGCAAGAAAAAGTCCGTCGCGAAGAAAGCCGCCGGCAAGAAGAAGCCGGTAGCGAAGAAGAAATCCGCGGGCAAGAAAAAAGCTGCACCGAAGAAGAAAGCGGCCGGCAAGAAGAAGGCCGGCGGCAAGAAGAAAAAACGCTGAGGTTTTCAGCAGCGATCAAAAACGGCGGATGAGAATCCGCCGTTTTTTTATGGGAAGAGCAAAGGGGTCAAGACACGCGCCCGGTGATCGTAGGTTGGGGTGAGGCGTAGCCGAACCCGAACCCCAACAGGCAAGGATGTTGGGGTTGGCGTTGCTTGCCCCAACCTGCACTGATCCTTAGTTGTTCTCTTCGACGGAAAGAAACTGCACGCCGTTTGTCGCGGTCATCATCGCCAGCCGGCCTTCAAGAATTTCAACGAGCTTCAATCCCGCTGCGGCGCGCCGCCAGCCGCGCAGAACGTCGAGTTCGCGTTCACCGCGCACCATCCTCTCGATCTCCTTGCGATTCGCGATGCTCGCGGGCGCGAGTTCGTTTTCAGCGGCGACCGCTTTCAATGCAGCCATCAGCAGATCGGCCTGCGCTTCCTGCGCGAGCGTGAGGCGATCCTTCATTGCCGGCAGGTCTTCCGGCGGTGGCGTTGCACGCGCGGTGTCGATGAGTTTCAGCAGCGCCTCGCCGTGGCGCAGGGCAAAGCCTTCTTCGACGCCACGAACGGCGGCAAGCGCGCCCACGTTGTTCGGCGGACGTTGCGCGATTAATACCAGTACATCGTCTTTCAGCAGCCATTGCCGCGGACGATCGACGCGCATGGCTTCGCGTTCACGCCATTCCGCCAGCGCACGCAGGATCGCGACTTCCTTCGGTTTCAGTTTCGCCGCTGCCCGAATGCGTCGCCAGGCCTGCGCGGGATCGGGCTGGTATTGCGTCGGCTCCGTGAGCGATTCGAGTTCCGGTTCAAGCCATTCTTCACGGCCGAGCTGCTTCAATCGTTCGAGCAGGTGTTCATGCAACGCATGCAGGTGGCGCACGTCGTCTGCCGCGTATTCCAGCGCACCTTGCGGCAACGGCCGGCGCGACCAGTCCGCGCGCGTCATGGACTTGTCCAGTTCCACGCCGAGAATGTCGCGCACGAGTGCGGCGTATCCGGTCTGGTCGCCATAACCGCACAGACTCGCAGCGATCTGCGTGTCGAAAACCGACGCCGGAATTTTTCCCGACGCCTGGAAGATGACTTCAAGGTCCTGCCGGCCGGCATGCAGCAAAACGCGCATTTCCGGATTCGCCAGGCGGTCCCACAGCGGCGTGAGATCCTCCAACGCGAGCGGATCGATGCACGCGATCTGCTCAGCCGCGGCGATCTGCACCAGGCACAGGCGCGAGTAGTACGTCTTCTCGCGCATGAATTCCGTATCCAGCGCAATGAGGCGCGCATCAGCGGTCTCGTCAAGAAATTGCGTGAGTGCAGCGGGCGTGTCGATGAATGCAAAGCGGGACATGGATGCGTGGTTTCCGTTCTGAGGGTCGCGGTATGATGCGGGCCTCACGCACTCCCGGCAAGTCCGCATGATTGCATTGTTCGTCCGTTATCTTGATCTTGTGCTGATGCGCCTGCCGCCGCAGGCGTTTCCAGCCTCGCGCTTCCTGTTCGGCGTGACACTGCTCGCCTTTGCGATCGTGATGCTGGTGAGCAATTTCATTCTCTCGGGCGACTGGGTTTATTCACTGGTTCGCGCGGTGTTGTCGGTGTTCAATCTGTGCGCGGGCGCCGCATTGATACTGGTGATCGCGAAACGAAGCGCACGCTGGCAGCAGACGGCAACCGCATTGCTCGGCGGTGAAACCGTCATCGCGCTCATCGTGCTGCCGGTGTTGCTTGCACGCACGATGGGCATGGAAAATGTTTTCCTGCTGATGAGCCTGTTGCTGTTTCTTGCCTGGGAGCTTGTGTTTCTCGCGCACGTTTACCGCAACGCGTTGGGCACCGGCATGGGTACAGGCCTGTTGATCGCGGTGATCTATGTCATCTCATCGGTGTACATCAAGCAACTGGTGATGCCGTTTCCCGTACCGCCGTGACCGGTCACCGCGTTTTAACACGACGTCGCGCAAGCAATCCCGGAAGCCCCAACAACACCAGGAAGAGCGCCGTGCCGCCACCGCTGTCTTCCACCGGCTCGCGTTCGACAGGCACTGCTGGTTTTGTAACATGCAGCTCATGGATTTCCATGCCGTGATTCGTATCGTGTGCCGTCACGAAATGCCTGTCGCCGACATGGAAGAGATTGTGCATTGACGTGAATTGCGCATCCGCGGCAATCGCAGGTTCCGCAGTATCGCCGCCCGGCGCAACTCGCCACAACTCGATGCCTTCATCGCTGATTCCTGAAAAATATATCCAGCCATCAGCGTGTCCCAGCAGCTTGTCGACATGAACGACGTTTCCCGCGACGGCCGTCACTGCGGTGACCTCGTTTCGCACGGTGTCATGCCGCAGCAGGCGGAAGAATCGATCGACGTTGCTCTCCGATTCCTCTTCCAGCAGATATGCAGAACCGTGTCCATCCGTGATCGCGACCGCGATCCGCAGGTCTTCGCCACGGATGCTTAGCCGGTTCGCGTCATAGAGCGTGCCGTCGGAATGGAACGACATGAAATCGCCTTCAGCCTCGTTGATGCCGACAAGGTAGAAGCCGGAATCGCCTAGCACTGGCACGAGGTAGCTCGCGTGGAAGCCCGCGTTGTCACCGACGTTGGTATCTTCCGCGATGACGACAGGGCCGCCGGAACCATCCCACGTCAGTACCTTGTCCACTGCTTGATCACGAACCTGGTATACGAGTTGTTCATCCGTCGCGAACAATTCATAGATGCTTCCGTTTCCTGCAACGACTTGCGTCGTACCTTCGGGTGTTCCATCGGTTCGCCAGATGGAGTGCTGCGCGGTGAAATACACTGAATCGTTCATCGTCACGCAATTTGCAGTACCCAGCGTGTTTCTTGCCGTTTGCAATTCACGCGTATCTTGCGGTGTTCCATCGGTGGCATGGACACCCATGATGCCGTGAACGACAAGACGTCCGTTGACGGCGCAAACGTCGGCATTTTCGATGAGTGTTATGCCGAGCGAAGCAAAATCGAGTTCCGAGGTGATCCCGTCTTCGATCTTCCACGTCACCATGCGGTTGTTCGCGTCCCATCCGGAACCTGCGATGTACGTCTGGCCGCCTGTCGTGAAACTCGTGATTTCGCGGCGAGGATCGCTTGCAGCGAGGAACGTGAATTCGTCGCCATCGAATTGCCACAGGCCCTCCTGTCTGCCGTCACTGCCGAGGAAATAATGCCGGCCACCGGTGCTTGAGCCCGGATTCAGGTAGCCGCTCGCGGTGATGTCGTTCACCGCGGCGAGCAGGTAGGTGCCTGTCGCCGTTCCATCGGTAATCCAGGGTTGCGGTCCGTGTTCACCGTCGTTGGCGTGGAATATCGTCCTGCTGGCGCCAGCGATCGCGTAGGCCGCGTCATTGCCGTAGCCGTCACCTGCGGGATTGATGTCTTCGAGCAGTTGCGCGGAGGTTCCGTCGAATACCCACGGCTCCCTGCCGTGCGTTCCGTCGTCCGCGCAGAAGAGCAACGCCTTGCCGATGCGGCTGAAACAACCCGGCGTGCTGTCGCCCGACGGATGGACGTCGAGCGCAAGCTGTGTTCCCGCAGCGGTGCCATCGGAAAGCCACAGCTCACTGCCGTAAGCGTCAGTGGTGGCGCCGAACACGGCGAGGTTGCCGACCGTCGCAAGGCGGAAATGGTCAACGCGAAATCCGGGTTCGGAAACGGCTATCTCCCGCGTGCCCGCCGCGGTTCCGTCCGTTGCCCACAAGCGGCCGTCCTGCACGATGAAAGCCTGGCTTGCGGTTGCCGCCATCACGAGCGTTGATGGATCTGTATTCTCAATGAACGTGGCGATCTGTAGCGGCGCTTCGTCCGCCGCCGACTGCACATACACGGCGTTGTTGCCGGTATCGAGTTCCTGTTCGACGAACAGCAGTTGATCGTCCAGCGCGACGAAAGCATCAGGTCGTTGCTCGAATGCGTGAAAGCGAACGCCGTCATAGGTCACGAGACGGTATTCGCCTTCGCCGTTGAGCTTGCCGACCATTGCCAGATAAGGAGAAGTCGTGCCGATCACCGTCATGTCGTTGGCACCGGCTACCCATTGGCCATCCGCGTCGATCACCTGCTCAATGTTGCTGCCGTCGGTAGACGTCAGCCCGACGGGCGAATCGAAATACACGATTCCCTGCCAGGGCGTGAGCTCTTCAAGTATTGCCGGATCGTCCCAGGGAATCGCCGCGTCGATGGGCGCGGTTCCTGCCTGCGTTCCGTTCGTGATCCAGAGTTCCTGCGAACGAGTATCACCGTCGATGCTGAATAACGCTCTGCCCTTGATGAAGACAATCCGGTCACCCAGTGCCGCCATGTCATCGACACCATCGGGCATGCTGGTCAATTGCGCGGTGCCGGCGGACGTTCCGTCGGAGCGCCAGATCTGGCTGGGGGAACCAGGGGTTTCGACCGTGAAAAAGAAATTTCCGTCGAGCATGACGCCGGTCTTGTTACCGGAAGTTGAACCGAGCTGCGCCTGGTTGAGGTCTTCGACAAGCTGAAGCTCATCGTATGTGGCGGCAGCGTTTGCCGCGGGAACGAGCAGGCAGCACAATACCGCGTGTTTGAAGTGTTGTTGCACGACGCTACCCCGGTTGCTCATGGTGCAATGATCAACGAAATAATTGTAGCAGCCGGGCAGGGCATTAAAACCCAACCATTTGCAGGAAATCACTGAGCATGCACGTACACGTTCTCGGAATTTGCGGGACATTCATGGGCGGTATCGCGGCGATCGCGAAGTCCGCTGGGCATGTCGTTACCGGTTCGGATGCGAACGTGTATCCGCCGATGTCGACGCAACTGGAGAAGCTCGGCATTCCCCTGACGGAAGGCTGGGAGGTTTCGCAGTTCGAGCCGCGGCCGGACATTGTCGTGATCGGCAATGCGCTGTCGCGCGGCAACCCGGCAGTCGAATACGTGCTGGACAATGATCTGCCGTATGTTTCCGGACCGCAGTGGCTCGCGGAAAATGCGCTCGCAGGCAAGTGGCGGCTCGCGGTTGCAGGCACGCACGGCAAGACGACGACGGCGTGCATGCTGGCATGGATACTCGAGTACGCGGGATTGAACCCCGGATTCCTGATCGGCGGTGTGCCCGGAAATTTCGACGTGTCAGCGCGGCTCACGGAAAGCCCGTTCTTTGTGCTCGAAGCCGACGAATACGACACGGCGTTTTTCGACAAGCGTTCGAAGTTCGTGCACTACCGTCCGCGAACCGCAGTTCTCAACAATCTCGAATTCGATCACGCCGACATTTTCGAAAATCTCGACGCGATAAAAAAACAGTTCCACCATCTTGTTCGCACTGTGCCCGGCAACGGACTGATCGTCGCCAACGGCAGGGATGAGAATATTGACGCGACGCTTTCGAAAGGTTGCTGGACGCCTCGCGAAACGTTTTCCTATGACGGCAAATCAACCTGGAATGCGCGCGCGCTGAACGCTGCGGCCAGCGAATTCGAAATCAGTGTCAATCGTGAAATTGCCGGTCGATTGCAGTGGCCGTTGAACGGCATGCACAACATGCAGAACGCACTGGCGGCGATTGCCGCCGCAAGACACGCAGGCGTTCCCGCGCGTGTCGGCATCGAGGCGCTGGCGAAGTTCCGCGGCGTGAAGCGACGCATGGAGTTGCGCGGTGAAGTCAACGGCGTGCAGGTGTTCGATGATTTTGCGCATCACCCAACCGCGATTCGCCTGACACTGGAAGGCGCGCGCAACGCATCGCCCGAGCGACGACTGATCGCGGTGTTCGAGCCGCGCTCGAACAGCATGCGCATGGGTTTGCATCGCGCGGATCTCGCAGAAAGTTTCGCGCACGCCGATCGGGTGTTCATTTACCAGCCACCGTACCTGGACTGGTCGGTGGACGACATCACGAGCGGACTGGGTGCGCGCGGCGCGAGTGCGGCGAGCATGGAAAATCTTGTCGATGACATTTGCCGCTTCGTGAAGCCGGGCGACAAGGTCGTCATCATGTCGAATGGCGGTTTTGGCGGCGTGCATGAAAAATTGCTGGCGGCGCTGGAACGGCAGCAGGAGACAAGCAAATGAGTGAGGCATCTTCACGCCGCATCGCGCTGGCACTCACCGGTGCATCCGGCGTCCAGTACGGACTCCGCCTTCTGGAAATCCTGCTCAAGCAGGAACACCGCGTGGAATTGATGATTTCGAAACCCGCGCAGGTCGTCATCGGTACGGAAACGGACTGGAAACTGCCGGGCCGGGTTTCGGAATACGCGGCATTCTTTTCGGCGCGCTTTGAAACGCGAAAGGATCTGCTGAGCGCGCACGGCCCGGAAGAATGGACCGCGTCCTGCGCGAGCGGATCGAACGCGCCGGATGCAATGGCGATCTGTCCGTGCAGCATGGCAACCTTGTCGTCCGTCGCCATTGGCAGCAGCCGTTCACTGATCGAACGCGCGGCGGACGTGATGATCAAGGAAAACCGTCCGCTGGTGCTGGTGCCGCGCGAGATGCCGTTCTCTGCGATCCATCTTGAAAACATGCTCAAGCTCGCGCGGCTCGGCGTGACCATCATGCCGCCCGTCGCCGGATTCTATGGCCGGCCGGAAACCATCGACGACATGATTGATTTTGTTGTCGCGCGCGTACTGGATCATCTTCATGTCCCGCATTCGCTGGGACCGCGGTGGGGCAGGGAATGATTTGTTCGCGCACGCGGTGCGCGAATCCTTTACGCGAACGCGTTCGCTGAAAAATACCCCGGCAGAAAGTAGAACGGCGCCCACGCGAGCGATGACGCGATGTCGCTCAGGATGAATACGCGCCGTCGCATGCCCGCAGCACCCGCGACCGCGGGAAGGAAAGGGCGCACCGGCCCCGCGAAGCGCCCGACGATTACCGCGAGCACGCCCCACTTTTCCAGGAAATCATGTGTGCGATCGAGATGCTTGTGCCAGCGCCGGCCGGCACTGCGGTCGTGAAAAAGATGTTCGAGTTCGCGACCGATGAAAAAACTGCTGATGTCGCCAGCGCTTGCGCCGATTGCCGTGAACAGCAGCAAGGGCAGCACGGGCAGGTCGAGACCACCCGCGAGTGCGGCGAGCGCGAACAGCACGACGGCACCGGGCAGCACGACACCGACAACAAAGAATGATTCCGCGAACGCGACCAGTGCGAGTGCGGCGCCGATCCAGCCGGGATGTTGCGAAAGCCAGGAAGTGGTGTCGGTAAGAAAATCCATGAACTGTAGCGAACTATGACAAGGTCACCCGCCGAACGACTGATGTATGCGATTCACGCGTCCTGCCAGGTATCGGTATCAACGCGTTGCGAGGCAACCTGCCCGGTCGTTTCGCGCAGCCGTTGCGAAAGAATGAAAGCCAGCGACTGGAAGAACCGGCCGAAGAAGCCGGGGTTTTCGCGAATGATGCTTTGCACCTGCGCATGGGTGACGTACAGCAGCTCGACATCCGTCTTCGCGATCACGCTGGCGTTTGCCGGCTCCGCTTCGATGAACGACATCTCGCCGAAAATCTCGCCCGGTCCTGCCTCGGAAAGCTCGATCTGGAAACCGGCGTGGTCGCGGCACACCTTCACTTCGCCGGAGCGAATCATGAGTATGCCGCCGGGTTTGTGATTTTCTTCAAGAATCATGTCGTCCGGTGCGAACGTCTTCATTTCGGCGTTGGCGATCAGGGCCTTCCACTCGGCGTCACGCAGGAATTTGAATGGGTTTTGCATATTCCCCTCCCTCAGGCCTTCAATGTTTACTCGCACGGCGCGCCGGACACAATCGAAAGCATCGAAGAAAGGGTAGAACAAATGTTTGTGGCGTGCCGCGCATTTCGCAAGTTCCATGCCTTTCAGAGAATTTCCCAATTCGGGATATCGCCGAAACGATCCCGCGGCTTTCCGCCGGCCTGTTCGTTCCAGGCGCGCAGCCGTCGCGACAACGTCAACGCAATCGATTGAAAGAACCGGCCGAAAAGACCCGGGTTTTCCTCGAACAAGGGGTTCAGGCGTTGGGGCGTAAGCACAATGACTTCGGTGTCATCCGCGGCGATGACGCTGGCCGTCGCCGGACGAGGGGAAAGGTTGATAAAGGCGGATTCGCCGAACATTTCGCCGGCATGAAGCGTGGCGGTGGTGATGGAATAACTGTTGATGCTTCGCTGCACCAGCACCGAGCCGCTGCGAACGATGAAAAGGCCGAGTGGCGGCTGGCCTTCCTTGACCAGCACCTGGCCGGATTTGACGCGACCGAGTTGTATCTTCGGGTGCAACAGCCGCAGGTCGTCCTTGTTGAGCTTGAGCAGTGCCTTTTCCATGCGCCCTCCGTGGCGTGAGTTTGTTTTTCAGGATCGCGTCATGTGTCGCGATTGATCATGTGGTTGGCGGTCATCGTCAGCCCCTGCATCAGCCGCTCGCCGGCTGCATCGGGAATCTTGAGTTCGCGCAGTGCGACGTTCATGCAGTACAGCCATTGGGCCGCTTCGGGCTTGCCGATTGAAAACGGCAGATGCCGCATCCGCAATCGGGGATGGCCGCGTTTTTCGTGGTAAAGAGGAGGTCCTCCCATCCAGCCGGAGAGGAATTCGTAGAGCTTGTCGCGCGATTCGGCGAGGTCTTTCGGATGCAAATCGCGAATGACGCGCGCCGCAGGATCGCGATCCATCACATCGTAAAAACGATCCACGAGCTGGCGCACGCCGGTGTCGCCGCCAAGCAGGTCGTAAAGCGTTTCCGGTTGAAAGTGATTGTGGTTCACAGTGACTTGAACGCCGAATAAGCCGCCGCGACGGTGCCAGCGATGTCGTCGCCCGAATGCGCGGTGGAAATGAAACCCGCTTCGAACGCCGATGGCGCGAGATACACGCCGTGTTCCAGCATTCCGTGAAAGAAGCGCGTGAAGCGTTCCGTGTCGCAGGCCATCACGTCCTTGAACGATGTCACCGAATCCTGCTCGGTGAAGAACAGGCCGAACATCCCGCAGACCTTGTTGATGACGAGCGGCACGTTCGCGCGCTTCGCGGCATCGGCGAGCCCGCCGCAAAGCTGTTCGGTGAGCGCGTCCAGGCGATCGTGGAAACCCGGTTCGCCGACAATATCGAGCATCGCGATGCCGGCCGCCATCGCAACAGGATTCCCGGACAGCGTGCCGGCCTGGTAAACCGGACCGAGCGGCGAGAGCTCGGACATGATTTCCTTCTTGCCGCCGAACGCACCGACAGGCATGCCGCCGCCGATGATCTTGCCGAGCGTGGTGATGTCCGGAACAACGCTGTAACGTTCCTGCGCGCCGCCGCGGCTGATGCGAAAGCCTGTCATCACTTCATCAATGATCAGCACCGCACCGTGCGCGTCGCACACTTCGCGCAGCGTTTCGAGAAAGCCCGGCGCGGGCGGCACACAATTCATGTTTCCCGCCACCGGCTCGACGATCACGCAGGCGATCTCGCCGCCGATCTTTTCGAACACCTCTTTTACCTGCGCCGCGTTGTTGTAATCCAGCGTCAGCGTGTGTTCCGCAGCACTCGCCGGCACACCGGGCGAGGTCGGCACGCCAAGGGTGAGCGCGCCCGAGCCGGCTTTCACCAGCAGCGCGTCGGAATGCCCGTGGTAGCAGCCTTCGAATTTCACGATCTTGTCCCGGCCCGTGTAGCCACGCGCGAGGCGAATCGCCGACATCGTGGCTTCAGTGCCGGAATTGCAGAAGCGGACGAGTTCGATGGACGGAACCAGCTCGCAGACCTTGCGTGCCATGACGGTTTCCGCGGGCGTCGGCGCGCCGAAGGACAAGCCGTTCGCAACCGCGCGCAACACCGCCTCACGCACCTTTGGGTGGTTATGACCCGCGACCATCGGTCCCCAGGAGCCGACGTAATCGATGTAGCGCTTGCCGTCCGTATCCCAGGCGTAGGGGCCGTCCGCACGCTCGAAAAATACCGGATCGCCGCCGACGGACTTGAACGCGCGAACGGGGGAATTCACGCCGCCGGGAAGGTAGCGGCGGGCTTCGGCGAACAGGTCGGACCGGGAGGGCATGGCGTTTCCTTGAGGGTTTGCGGTCGGGGCGGGTGCGTATGCTAACCGAAGCGCCGGGAGGGAAACACCGCTGGGGGATTGTCCAGGTATTGACATTCCGTCATTCGCAAACTACTTTGTAATTCAAAGTTAACGTGTGAAAAGGGCATGACATGACAAGCAACGACGCACGAGCGGATCTCGCCTACATTCGCCAGCTGATGGAAGACACGCGCCACGCGACCGGCGTCAGCGGCGGCTATTTCATTGTCTGGGGCGTGGTGATCGGGCTTGGCCTGATCGCGACCTGGGCGCGCATCGCGGAGTACTGGACCGTTCCACCGTTCGCCGCCTGGACCGTGTGCCTCGCGCTCGGCGGAATCGGCACGTTTTTCCTGGTGCGCCGCGAGCAGCGCGAGCCGGTGGAAGCGCCGGCGGGGAAATTGATCGGCACCGTGTGGATGTCGATGGGCATCACCATGCTGATCATTTTCTTCATCGGCGTCGGCAGCGGAAACCTCGGCGCCGAGCACATGTCCGCGCTTTCCAGCGCGCTCGTTGGCGGCGCGGTGTTTCTCACCGGCACGCTCTCCGGCCTGAACTGGCTGCGCAATCTTGCCTTCGGCTGGTGGGGCGGCGCCGTGGTGATGTTCGCGTGGCCCGGTCTTTATGTATTGCTGTTGATGGGCGTGATGCTGCTCGCGCTGTATGTCGTGCCGGGCATCGTGCTCATTCGCATGAATCATGCCGCGCGGAGCAGTGATCGTGGCTGATCGGGAAGACGCCTTCGATCACAGCCAGCTCGACGACCTGATCCATTCGCGAATTCGTCTTGCGGTGATGGCCGTGCTCGCGAGCGTGAGGCGCGCCGAGTTCACCTTCATTCGCAACAAGGTGAACACCACCGACGGCAATCTCAGCACGCACCTGCGCAAGCTCGAGGACAGCGGCTACGTGGAAATCAACAAGCGTTTCGAGAACCGCAAGCCGGTGACTGATGTCGCGCTGACGAACAAGGGCAGGAAAGCGTTCGCCGCGTACGTCGCACATCTCGAAGGGCTGTTGTCCATTTCAAAAGGAGATGACGCATGAGAATCGAACAAATCCATATGCGAATCGCCAGGCGCGTGCTCTACACCGCCGGCATTCTCGTTTCGCTGGCGACGTTCATCCTCAACGCGATTCCAGCGAACTGGGGAATTTTCCTGAGCGCTGCCTGTTTCATCGTCGGCGGCATGTTGTGGGGAACGCGCCGTCCGGAAAAACCGTAACTCAAGTGAGATCACCATGAAAACAACAAAGAAGTATCTGATGCTGCTGTTGTCCCTCGCGCTGTGCGCTTCCGCGCATGCCGCGGAACCTTCCGTGCAGGCACTCGAAGCCATGCTCGGCGAATGGCAGGGTGGTGGCTGGATGCAGATCGGTTCCGAACGCAGCACATTCACTGGCCACGAATCCGTGCGTTACACGCTCGGTGAAACAGCGATCCTCGTGGAAGGCCGGCATTTCTCGGAGCGCGACGGCGTGCAAGTGCCCGTTCATACGGCGCTTGCATTGATTCGCGTGGCGACACAAGGCGATGCGCCGTATTCCTTGCATTCCTTTTTATCTGATGGCCGTGACACTGAAGGCTGGGCGCGTTGGGCCGACGGCGAATTCCAATGGGGATTCTCGCTGCCGGACAACTCCCGCGACATCCGTTTCAGCATCCGGATCGATGGCGATGAATGGACGGAAATCGGCGAGACGCGTGCCACGGGGAAGGACTGGGTCCAGTACTTCGAGATGCATATGAAGCGAGTGAACAGCAATAACGGCAAATGAATTCTTCGCAGATTTTCTGATTTCGAACTGGCGTCCGGGAACTGGATCGTGGATTCTTCTGTCGTACGGTGAACAACTCATGGGGGTGGGGAAATGTCAGACGATTCGGCAAACATCCAGGAAAATGCAGGAACATTGATCGAGCCCGTCCAGCCCAACGAGCGCATCCAGACGCTGGACGTGCTGCGCGGTTTCGCGCTGTTCGGCATCCTGTTCGTGAACGTCACGGCGATGGTTCAGCCGGTGCACTGGTTCACCGTGCATTGGGAGACGCTCGGCCCCGTCAATTATGCTGTCGAGGCGCTGAAAATCTTCTTCACCCAGGGCAAGTTCTACAGCCTGTTCGCGTTTCTTTTCGGCCTGGGTTTCGCCGTGCAGCTCGCGCGTGCCGAACGTGCGGGGCGAAAATTCGCGGCGCGCTTTTTCTGGCGCGTGTTCCTGCTGTGGCTGATCGGCGTGGTTCATTTCGTGTTGCTCTGGGATGGCGACATTCTTAACACTTACGGCATCGCCGGCATGCTGTTGCTGCTGTTCTACGGAATGAAGCGCGGCATCGATCGCCTCGTGCGTCGATTCAGCAAGGGCCGCCGCGAAAAGATGCCGCGCTGGACGGCGCTGGTCATGGCAGGACTGTTGATGTTCGGGCCGCTGCTCGCATTCGCGGGGTTCATCAATCACGCCTTCGATGTACGCGCCCATGCCGCGACCGGCGCAACGCTCAGCGAGTCCGAGCAGAACGTCATGAAACAGCTCGAGGCGATGGAGGATCCGGCGGCACAGGAAGAACGCGAACAGCGACAGGCGCGGGAAGAGGAAATCTACGCGACGGGCAGCTACCTTGATGTCGTGGGCCTGCGCATCGAAAAATCCTCGCGCATGCTCGCCGGCCCGTTCTGGTTCATGGTTGCCGGTCTTTTCATGGTGGGCGCGTATTTCGGGCGGAATAATTTCATTGGCCGCGCCGCTGAACTGCGTTCCGGATTCCGCAAGCTGCTGTTGGCGAGCGCGCTGATCGGCGTGCCGCTGTCCGCGCTGTTCCTGTATGCGCTGATCACGCAACCCGAGCAACAATCGCTGTCGTGGTGGCAATGGGTGAACTTCTTCTCGAAGAGCGCGTCAGGTCTCGCATTCGCACTTTTCTATGTCGCCGGCATCTCGTTGCTGATGCTCACGGGCGCGCGCCGCTGGCTGGAGTTCTTCGCGCCGGTGGGGCGCACCGCGCTGTCGAACTATCTTTTGCAATCGCTGATCGGCACCTTCGTGTTCTACGGCTACGGTCTTGGCCTGGTGGGCAAGCTTGACGCAACCGAACAGCTTGTTTACATCGCGCTGCTGTTCGCAGGACAGGTGTGGCTCAGCCGCTGGTGGCTCGCGCGCTTCCGCTTCGGGCCCGCCGAATGGCTGTGGCGCTCGTTGACGTACGGGAAGCGCCAGCCAATGCGGATACGGAAAGCATCGATTGATACGCCACTGGCGGGATCGCATTCCGGCTAGTCTGAATGTTCCGCCTGGTGTAATGCGCGCTTGCGTTTTACGGCGCAAGGCGCAAGGATTTGCGCATCATTATTAGAGGGGGAACAACCATGAACGAGATCACGACGGCGGGGCCTGTCACGGCCGCCGAGCGTATTGTTTCACTGGACGTGCTGCGCGGCTTCGCGTTGCTCGGAATCCTGCTGGTGAATATCGCGTTCTTCGCGCATCCGGTTTCGGATGCTTTCAATCACGCGGGCGAAGGCGGTGTGAATGGCGCGATTGCCTGGCTGACGGCATTCTTCGCGCAAGGAAAATTCTACCCGCTGTTCTCGTTGCTGTTCGGTCTCGGCTTTGCCGTGCAGCTTGAGCGCGCGCGTCGCCGCGGCGGTTCGTTCGTGCCGGCTTATCTTCGCCGCCTGCTCGTGCTGCTCGCGATCGGCGTCCTTCACGGCGTGTTCATCTGGGCCGGCGATATTCTCACGATGTACGCGGTGCTGGGTTTCCTGCTCCTGTTGCTTGGCCTCGGCCGGCCGGGCTGGCTGCTCGGTTTCTCCATCACGGCGTTTGTGCTGCAGTTGCTGATTGCGGTGGGCGCGGGTTTCGCCATGCAGACGGTGACGATGTGCGAGCCCGTGCTTGAAGCCACATCGCCAGAACAAACCGCCGCGCTCGATCCCGCGATCGTCCAGGCGTGCAGCGCCGAGGGCATGGCGCAAATGCAGGCAGGCTTTGCCGAGACGGAGGCCGAAATGCTGGCCTTGCGCGAAGCCGCCTGGACCGGCTACACCACCGGCAGTTATTCGGAAGTTACCGCCGTGCGCGCGCAGGAATTCGGCATGATGATTTCCAACATGGGATTCCTCGGTTTGCAGGTGCTCGCGATGTTCCTGTTCGGGGGCTGGCTCGGCAAGCGTGAAATATTCTCGAAGCCGCACGAGCACAAGCGCTTTCTCCGCATTGTCGTTGTTCTTGCCATTTTCATCGGTGCGCCATTATCGGCGTGGTTTGCGAACATCAGCATGCAGATCGATCCCGCGAACATGCTTGATCCTGCGTTCATGTGGGCGTTCGTCGTGAACCTGTTCGCAGGTCCATTACTTGCACTGGGTTACGCCGGCACTTTCATGCTCGCGATGCAGACGCGCGCATCAAGAGGGTTGCGCGTACTTGCGCCGGTCGGGCGCATGGCGTTGACGAACTATCTCGCGCAATCGGTGATCTGCACGCTGATTTTCTATTCCTATGGTTTCGGACTCATGGCCGCCGAGCCCGGCCCGCTCGCAATGCTCGGCATTGTTGCCGCTGTCTTCGTTGTCGAAGTCTTCTGGAGCCACTGGTGGCTGAACCGGTTTGCGTTCGGTCCGATGGAATGGGTGTGGCGCGCGCTGACCTATTTTCACCGCCCGCGAATGCGCCTTGCTCCATCGCACGCCTGAGGCGCTTGCGGTAATGACCCGAAGGTGATGTCGGCGGCTTGCCGGTAGCATGCCGAGCATGGCCGTCACCGGAGAACAAGCCGCCGAACAAGTCACCGACGTCGACGCGGGACTCGCGCCCGTCAGCCTGCGCGAACGCGTCGAGGTTATCGACGTGATTCGCGGTTTCGCGCTGTTCGGCATTTTGCTCGTCAACATCGGTTTCTTCGCGTATCCGCTGTCGGAACCGTTCTACCTGCCGCCCGATGCATCCGATCTTGATCATGCCTTGCACTGGCTGACAGCCTGGCTCGCGCAGGGCAAGTTCTATCCGCTGTTTTCATTCTTGTTTGGCCTGGGCTTTGCCATCCAGTTCGAGCGCGCGAGCGGGCTGGGCAGTGAGCTCGCACCGGTGTTCACGCGGCGGCTGATGATCCTGATGGCGATCGGACTGTTGCACGGCGTTTTCATCTGGGCCGGCGACATCCTCACCGCGTACGCCGTGCTCGGTTTTTTGCTGCTCCTGGCCGGACGGCTCGAACCACGCATGCTGTTGATACTCGCGCTCGGCGCTTATGGCGTGCAGTTGCTCGCGTTCGGAATTTTCACGCTGTTGTTGAGCGATGTTTCTTTCGGATCGGAAATCGTCTCGGACGTGTTGCTCCGAATGACCGCAGGAATGAACGATGCGGCGGATTTGCGTGCCGATGCGTGGGCAGCGTATGCAAATGGAAGCTTCATGGAAATCACGCAAGTTCGCCTGCGCGAATTTTCCATGGCCTTGCAGAACATGGCGTTCTTCGGCTTGCAGGTTTTCGGCATCTTCCTGCTCGGTGCGTGGTTCGGGCGCCGCGGATTTTTTGCGGATACGCGTTCGCATCAACGACTGTGGAAAAACCTGTTGCTGGCCGGCGTGTTCGCGGGGCTGCCCTTGTCCGCGGTGTTCGCGACACTCAACGCGAGTATCGATTATCTTGGTGAGCCCACGCCTGTCATGGGCGTGGCGTACCTGCTCAACCTTGTCGCGGGATTGTTGATGGCGCTGGGATATTCCGCAGCGATTGTTTTTCTGATGCAGACACGATGGCAGCGCGTCTTGCGCCTGCTTTCGCCGGTCGGGCGCATGGCGCTGACAAATTATCTTCTGCAGTCGATCATCTGCACGTTGATTTTTTATTCTTACGGTTTCGGTCTGTTCGGGCAACTGGATCGCGCGCAGTTGCTTGCCGTCGTGCTTGCGGTGTTTCTTGTGCAAACCGTTTTCAGTCACTGGTGGCTGGCGCGATTTCGCTTCGGACCGTTTGAATGGTTGTGGCGCAGCCTGACGTATCTGCGGTGGCAGTCGATGCGGATTGAAGCGAGAGATGAACGCGAGCCCGGCCCTCCCTTTTAAAAAGGGAGGTAGCTCCTCGTTCGGCGATACCGAGGATATCGATTACTTGCGACAGCAAACGGGGAAAGTCGCCCCCTTTGAAAAAGGGGGCCGGTGCGCGCAGCGCATCGGGGGGATTTCAGCGCCTATCTCAACAACACCATGTGTCTCAACGTGCTTTCCTCGCCGCATCCACCAGTTCCCGCGTTGCCATCTCGATGTCATCCGCCGCGAAGACGGCGGATACGACGGCAATCATGTCAGCGCCCGCATGAACGATGTCATGGATGTTGTTCCGGTTGATGCCGCCGATGGCGCAAACCGGAATGGCGAGTTCTTCGCGAGCGCGTTGAAAAAGTTCCAGTGGTGCGCGAACAGCATCCGGCTTCGTGGGCGAGGGGAACACGCTGCCGAAGGCGGCGTAGTTCGCGCCGGTGCGCATCGCCGCTTCGGCAAGTGCGAAATCGTCGTAACAGGAAATACCGACAATGGCATTGCGCCCGAGAACGCGGCGCGCGCGTTCGGGATTCATGTCATCGCGACCGAGATGCACGCCGTGCGCGTGCCGTGCAAGCTCGACGTCGTCGTTGACGATCAGCTGCGCATCGTGCTGTTCGCACAAGGCGAACAATTGCCGGACCTCATCGAGCCGCCGCCCGTGATCGTTCGATTTGTCGCGGTATTGCACGAGACGTGCGCCGCCACGCAGCGTGGCTGCGACGCTTTCCGGCAAGCCGCGTTCCGCGCAATGTTGCGCGTCGGTGATGACGTACAGGCCATGCAGTCGCGCGTTCATTTCAATTGTTCATTTCAATTGGAAAAATGCCGGTTCGGAATGCGCTGGCCGCCGCCGAGTTGCCAGCCGTTGGAAAGCGCATCAAACGTGAACGCCTGCGCGCGTTCGATTGCGTGTGGCACGGATTCGCCACGCGCGAGGCCGGCGGCAATTGCCGAGGCGAGCGTGCAGCCGGAGCCGTGATGCTCGCCCGCAAGCCGTTCCGTAGTCCACTTGCGCTGTTCACCGTCGCGATCGAACAGGAAATTTTCGACCAGAGGTGTCTGCTCGTCGCCGCCCTTCGCGAGCACCCAGCCGGCGCCGAGATCCAGCAACGCGAAGGCGCGCGCGCTCGTGCTGTCACGATCCGGCGCGAGCCGGCGCAACTCCAGCGCATTGGGCGTCAGCAGCGTGGTGTGCGGCAGGATTTTTTCACGGTAAACGGCGACGAGCTGTTCCTCGGCAAGTTGCGCGCCACCGGCCGCGACCAGCACCGGATCCGTGACGACCGGAATATGCGGGTGGCGTGAAAGCAACGCGGTGATCGCTTCACCGTTCGCGGCGCTGCCGAGCAGGCCGAGCTTGATGGCGCGCACCGGGAGGTCCTGCAGGACTTTTTCGGCCTGTTTCACGACAAAATCGGCCGCGACGGACTCGACGGCGTAGGCGTTGATCGTGTCCTGAATCGTCAGTGCGGCGAGCACCGGCGCGGGATGACAGCCCAGTCGCGTGATGGCCTGGGTGTCCGCGGCGATGCCGGCGCCGCCGGAAGGATCATTTCCCGCGATGACGAGGACAACAGGGGGATTTGTGTGCTGCATGAGGGAATTTTAACGCGGTTTGACGCAGCCCGTCCGGTTCCGGAAAATGCGCGCTCCAAAACGTCAACCGGTGCCGAGCGTTCGATGAAAGCCTATATGTGCATAATCTGTGGATTCATTTACGAAGAAGAAAAAGGACACCCGGAAACCGGCGTTGAGCCAGGCACCAAGTGGGAAGATGTGCCGTTGAATTGGCAGTGTCCGGATTGTGGGGCGGGGAAAGAAGATTTCGAGATGATCGAGATTTGAAGTTCTGGAGCTACTCCCGGAGTACCGGGACTTCGTGCGCTTGCCAATACTTCGTTGAGAATCAGCTCGGGATCCGGGGCCGCGAAGCGGTCGATCCCCCATACATTCCGGTCCCTCGCTGATTCTCGCCTCGTCTTGACTGCGCTCGTAACGCTCCAGAACTCCAAATCAATCGCCGCTTTCCGCTTTTCTTGCGATCGCTCACAATCTTTTACTCGCCAAGCACGTGATTGCGCCGGTCGTCCCAGAATCGCAGCTGTGAATCCCTGGTCTGGATTGATGGAATTCATCGGCGTACAGTCGCCGTGAAATTTCCGCTTCTTGCACTTCATTTCTGCAAGGCAATTCAGATTATCGGCAGCACGCCGGAAGATTGACGGGTTCATGAACGATTCTTTATCGCAACTGATTTCCGACGCTCCGCAGGGACGCCACTTCTGCCAATTGCATCATCGACCGGAATCGCTGGACGCGGCGGTGAATGTCTTTGTCGAAACTGGTTTGAATCGCGGTCACGCGACGATCGTGATTGCATCCGCCGCCCGCAATGCACGAATCCGGAATCACCTTGAGCACGCCGGTCTGGATTGCGCGGCGTTGGAAGGTGCGAAGCAGCTGATGCTGCTGGACGCGGGCGATGTGCTCTCGGGGTTCATGAACGGCGACATGCCGGTGTGGAAGGACTTCCGCCGGAAGATCGGGCGCATCGTTGATAGCGTCAAGGAAAGCAGCGGTGGAAAAATCCGGCTGTTCGGCGAGATGGTCAATGATCTTTGGCGCGAGGGAAATCCGGCCGCCGCAATTCGTCTCGAGGAATACTGGAACGATCTCGCCAGAGAATATTCTTTCTGCCTGTTTTGCGGCTACGAACTGAACGGCCTGGATGATGATTCCTACGCGGGGCCGGTGCACCAGATCGCCGCACAACACACCGATATTCCCGCCACCGCCGATGACGTCCGCTTTCTCGCGGCGCTTGAAGCCGCGAGCAATGATGTTCTCGGAATTTCCCTGTCTGCGATGTTGAGCCTGTCGGGCTCCCGCACGCAGACCGGCGAACACCGGCTGCCGATCGTGTACCGCACCGTGCTCTGGCTGCAGCGTCACATGCCGTCATCGATGACCAAGGTCCTGAGGCGCGCGCGTTTCCATTACGCGGATATGACGAACGGGACGTCCTGAGCAGCGCGGCCGCTTACAACTTCTCCATTTACAACTTTTCTACGTCGTAACCTTTCTCTTCCAGCAAGCTCACCACGCCCTCGTCGCCGACGAGATGCAATGCGCCGACGATGACGAGGCTGTCGCCGGTCGATTCGAGCAGCGTCTCGATCTGGGGAATCCAGCGCTGGTTGCGATCAACGAGCAGCGTGTCGCGAAGGTCCGGAGCCGCACTGAATTCCGTTTCCAGCAACCCCGCCAACGCCGCTTCATCGCCGCGCCGCCACGCCGAGACAATTTCATCCAGTTGCTGTTCGAAATTCGCACTGTCGTTCATGCTTTCCAGCAGGAATGACTTTTGCGTTTCAAGTGGCAGCGTGTCGAACATGCGGAATTGTTCCGCGGCGGTTTCGAGTCCGCCGGTTTGCTTGCCGTCGGACAGCGCACGCGCGGCGAAATGCTTGTCGACACCTTGCGCGCTCGCGTAATCACTTTGCGCGAGGTTCAGCGCGAAGACCTGCAAACCGACAAACCACGGTTCGAAATTGCTGAACTGCCTGGCATCCAGGCCGCGCGCCTCAAGGTAGCCGCGCAGTTTTGCGTACTCAACGTCGTTGAACGCATCCGCGAGACGCTGGCCGTCCTGGTAACGCGCCAGTGGCAGCGCAACTTGCGCGATATGCGCGGGGTTCAATTCATCGGGGCTGACTTCCAGCACGACGCGTTCGGCATCGGCGTAAGCGGATTCGATGCGTGCATCCAGCGGATAATCGTTCGCCGTCAGTGCGTGCACGGAGCCGAGCAGCCAGATGGTGTTATCTGCATCCACAAGGCGATACAGCAACGGTTCCGCGAGCACGGGTGAGGCGCCGGTCAGCAGGATGGTAATCAGTGCAACGCGCAGCATGGCGACTCCTGGTTATTTGTCTTGTTCAGGCAGCGTGCCGGCGAGTTTCGCCAGCCAGAAAGTTTTCGCGGCTAGTTCCAGCGAGCTTGTCCATTTGTAGGCGAGATTCAACGATTGCCCTTGCGCATACACGCCGTGACCGCGATAGACCGTAACACGATGATCGCGCAGCACGTTCGAAACCAGTTCCGGGGAACGGGAAACATAATCGGAATACGGCGCGTCGATTACGGGCACGCGCGGGAAATAATAGCGGCCTTCAAAATCCGCGGGGATGAAATCCTCGCCGTTCAGTGTGAGCGCGACGGTGTGCGCGCCGTGACTGTGCAGCATCGCGCGCGCCGTGGCATTCTTCTGGTAAACCATGACGTGCAGGCGCGCATCCAGCGAAGCGCCGTCGCCAATGCTGCCGTCGATATGGCAGCGGATGAGATCATCGCGCACGACGGTATCCGCGCAGCAACCGGTCGGTGTCACCCAGATGACATCGCCGTCGCGCACCGAGGCATTGCCGCTGTGCGAATCGTTCAGGCCATGTTCGCGCAAAAGCCGGTAATATCTGACAAGTTCTTCGCGGGCGTCCATGACGTCCTGTTTCTTTACAAAGGGGGAAGCCATGTTAACCATGCTCGTTCGTTCCGGCTACCGCGCGTTCGCGCTCGCCAGTGTTGTGGCCAGTGTCGTACTGCTCGCCGGCTGTTCGGCAACGCCGGTGCTGCACGAATTTCCGCAACCGTTCGAAGCCGAAATGCGGCCTTCATCCGCAGTCGACTACAGTTTGCGTGAAACCGAATCCGGCTCGGGCGAGTGGGTGTTGCGCGGCGGGCAAGGCGATGTGGTCGGCGGATTTCGCTGGGAGCCGTCGTTCCGCGATGCGAAAGGTGCGGACGGGGAGACCCGGCGCGAGGATCTTTTCCAGGATGCCATCAACGGGACGGATTACATTTTCCAGATCGGCGCGAGCAGCGACAGTCTTGGAAGCCAGTCGGGTTGGCAGACGGCGCCACCGCGCGTCGTGATCTTCAATGCTGCAACCGCCGAGCAGGTCGGCGAACTGGAATTGCGCATCGGCTTTGACAATCGTTTCGAGGGTATCTGGCGTGGTCGCGCGATTCTCTGGCGCGCAACGTTGCTGCCTGGCGCGGTTGTGCCGAACGACGCAGGCGACGTGGAAGATCATTATCCCGACGCGCAGTTGCTGGAGTGGACTGGCGGCTCGAACGCGGGTTTGCGCGTGTATTCCGGACGCACGGTGACCGGCGAGCCGCCTGCGTTCGCGGAGGCGATTTTTGATGTGACGGCCGGGCGGCCGCTGACACGACGTGAACTCGGCGACTCGGTGGTGCTGCTGTTTGCGATTCGCGCGCTGGAGCAGTCGATGGGGATTACGGAAAGCGAATAGGAGCGGGGAAGGGAGAAGATGTGCAATCTTCTCCCTTCCGAGGGCTATCTGTTCACCCACACGACTTTCGTTTCGATCTCCCCGTCATCCTGCAGTTCCAGCCACCGATATGCGGGTGGATCATCCGTCTCGCTGAAATTGTCGCTGCCGGGTTCGAACTGCCGCCCGGTTGATGGCGTACCGAGATAACGCACGCCGTTTTCCACGCTGTCCCATTCCTGGTGCGCGTGACCGAACAGGCAGGCGCGCACGCCGAGCGCGGAAATCTTCTTGCGAAAATCTTCCGCATTCTGCAGTCCGATGTTTTCCAGCCAGCGGCTGCCGATCGACAGTGGATGATGATGCAGGCAGATCAGCAAGTGCCGGTCATCGCGCGTGGCTGCTGCATCGTCGAGCAGCCGCCACATGTCCTCGGCGAGATCGCCGTGCACTTTGCGCGGAACCTGCGAATCCAGCGCGACGATGCGCCAGCGTTCGAGATCAAGAACGTTGCCGGCCATCCCGGGCACGGCGTCGAATGCCGCGCGTAACGCGTGCTTGTTGTCGTGATTGCCGGGAATCGCGAGCACCGGCGTTTGCCAGCCTGCGGCGATTCCTGCGAGGCGGACATAAGTCTTCTCATATTCGTCGTTGGCGAGATCGCCAGTGAGCAGCACCGCGTCTGCCGGCCAGTCATGCCGGCGTGCATGGTAAAGTGCTTCGTCGAAACTGCGTTGCGGTACGACGCCGCGAACGCTGGCGGCGGGATCGTCGCGCAGGTGCAAATCGGTGAACTGCAGAATTGTCGCCACGTGTCTTTCCCTTTCTGAAGAGGTCATCGCATGTCACGCAAAACACTCAATCTGACGCCCGCATTGTACGAGTATCTGCAATCGGTTTCCGTCCGCGAAGACGATGTGCTGACGCGGCTTCGCGAAGAAACCGGCGAGATGACGCAGGCGAACATGCAGATCGCGCCCGAGCAGGGACAATTCATGGCCTTGCTGTTGAAGATGCTCGGTGCGAAAACCTGCATCGAAGTGGGCACCTTCACGGGTTACAGCAGCCTGTGCGTTGCGCGCGCACTGCCGGATGACGGCAAGCTGATTGCCTGTGATGTCAGTGAAGAATGGACGGCCATTGCGCGGC
>DASVDI010000037.1:0-41523 GCA_036381175.1 Gammaproteobacteria bacterium | reverse complement strand
CACGCGCAAGGCGTGCACTGGAAATTGCCGCGGCGGGCGGTCACAGCCTGTTGTTCATCGGTCCGCCCGGCACGGGCAAGAGCATGCTCGCCGCGCGACTGCCTGGCATCCTCCCGTCGATGACGGATGATGAAGCGCTTGAAGCCGCGGCGATCGCATCGGTCAGCGGCAGCGGTTTCAACGCCGCGAACTGGCGGCGACGAAATTTTCGCGCGCCTCATCACACCGCATCGGGCGTTGCACTGGTCGGTGGTGGTTCGCAGCCGCGTCCTGGCGAAATTTCCCTCGCGCATCATGGCGTCTTGTTTCTGGACGAATTGCCCGAGTTCGACCGGCGTGTTCTGGAAGTGCTGCGCGAGCCGCTGGAAAGCGGTCACATCGTGATTTCGCGTGCGGCAAGACAAGCGGAGTTTCCTGCGCGCTTTCAATTGATCGCGGCAATGAATCCTTGTCCCTGCGGTTATCACGGTGATCCCGCCGGGCGCTGCCGTTGCACGAGCGAACAAATCCAGCGTTACCGCGGCCGGCTTTCCGGTCCGCTGCTGGATCGGATCGATCTGCACGTGGAAGTGCCGCGACTTGCCGGCAGCACCTTGTCGCGCCTCGCGCCCGGCGAGCCTTCCGCGGTCGTGCGCGAGCGCGTTGCGTTGGCGCGCGAGCGGCAGTTGCAACGCGCGGGCCGCCCGAATGCGCGGCTCGAAGGCGAAGCCTTGCGGCGTGACGCCGCCCTGCCGGATGCAGCACAACAGTTGCTCGATGAAGCCGCCGAACGTTTCGGATTGTCGGCGCGCGCGCATGACCGCATTCGCCGCGTTGCGCGCACCATCGCCGATCTCGCGAGGAGTGAAACCATTTCTCGCGCGCACGTCGCGGAAGCGGTTGCTTATCGCTTGCTGGATCGCGCGGTCTGATTGCCACCGCGTTCCGTTGAAGGAGTGCAATTAGACTGGATTAGCAGCAGCAAAGTCACATACTTCGCCGACAATTCGCGCATCGCGTAAGATTCGGCGATGACCCAGCTTATTCGAACTTACGAAGACAACTTTTGCTTCGCACGTTTCCATGAACTTCATGGCATTGAAATAGGGGATTTCTTTGTCATCCATGTCATGAACCAGCATGACACGTGATGAATCTCTATCAACCATTCTTACAATGTCTAACTCGTCCCACCTCAGAAGATTGTCATACTTTTCTTCAAGAAGCCCGCGCATGCGCGCGACGATTTTGGATGGAATATTCAGGATTTCACCAAAGCGCTCTGTCACCCAGGAGCCGTGGGCAAAGCACCCGATGAGTACGATCCTTTCAACATCGAATCCGTAGAGATGCTTTGAGTACATGGTATTCCCGGCACCAAACGAGTGCCCGATGATCGCGTCAAAGCCATCGTAGTTCCTCACCACTTCGTTGATCGTCGATGAGTACTCCACCATATCGGTGAACTTTCCTGTAGAGCGGCCATGCGCAGGGGCATCGAACGTAACAACCGTGCAATTGCGTTCGACGAGCGGCTTTACGAACGAGGCGAGCTGAGTTCCACGGCCGCCCCAAGAGTGGCATAGGAGAATTTTCCTGCTGCCTTCGCCCCAACTGTAAGTCTCAACACGATGGTCTCCTACTCTGATTGATCTGCGCGTTGCGGAGCGTTGGTATTCCATTTCCCATTTGGGTGTTTTGAAGCGTTGCGGTGTGAGGAAGATGCGGAGCGAAATCTTCGCGGCTAGGCTTGGAGCTAGCTTTGACAAGATTGGGAACAGCACACGCAGCAGTTGAATAGCAGGCTTATCCACGAAACCTACATCGATTTGTGCAACCGGCTTTCGCACGACGCTCATAAGGAACTCCCGTCTGGAGACTAAGTGACTTATTTAGTAAGGAGAGAAATGATGTCTTGCTAGTCCATGTCCTCGGTGAGTGCGAGAAACTTCTTTCGAATAACTTCGGGTACGCGTGTAGGTCGAAATGACGTGGGGTCCAGGAATGAGCCCTCCTGTTCCGCAGTGACCGCAAGATTAATCTTGGATTTAACGTGAAAATCGAAGCCGACGCGCCATCGCGCGGCTGTAATTTCTTTTAGCCAGATGGTGCCGCAGACGAGGTCGCCGTATCGGATGGCACTCTGATACTGAACCTCAGTCCTGATGATGACTGACAGGTTTTCTCTAGCGCCCGTGTTGATTTCCGAAAAATGCGTTCGCATCATCCGGACACGGAGCGCTTCCATCCAGCAAACAATAACGGTATTACTCAGGTAACCGGTAAAATCCACCTCGAAGGGCATAGGGTCGAAATTACAGGTACAAACAAAGTGACGATCCTTGGCAGAGTGATTAGACATTTGTTCTTCTTCGGAGATTCCTGCCAGCCGCGACACGTTTCAGGGAGACCTGAAGAAGGTCGATGACACCCGACCGAAAACTACGTATCGCCGACTGAAAGTACGTGTGATAGTGATCAAATAATTCCGCGCTGTAATCCGACACAATGGTTTCGCGGTTAGCTAACAATCGTTTATCCCAGTGCTCAAGAGTGCGCGCGTAATCTGATCCAATACGCTTAGCAGATGAGATTTCGTAGAGGTCCAACGTTGCCGCCTGGATATCGCTGACGCAGGGGAGGGCGGATCCTGGGAATACGCGTTCGAGCAGATAACGTGTATCGCGTATTTCCGTGACATTCGCAGGCATACGAGAGGTAATTATTGTTTGCAAGCCTACGTAGGCGTCAATCGTGGATACACGCTGGCACCATGAAAAAAAATCTCGATATACATCACGGTGACGCTGAAGTCGCCGGTCCTCCCTTGATGCAAAATGCTCGAAAGCTCCGACAGAGATAATGGCGTCATAAGGCTTGGAGTGGGAGTCGAAATCTGCCCAAGAGCAAAGTTCGACAGAGACGGATGGGCCTGCGTTCGCGCGAACATAGTCGTACTGGTCAGTGCTTAACGTTAGACCGTGAGCCGAGGCCGAACCAAACTGGGAAATAGCATGACGCATCAGCCCACCCCAGCCGCATCCTACGTCGAGAACATGATCACCCGACGAGACGCGGGCATAGTGGCAGAGCCGGTCAAGTTTCGCGGCTTGGGCTTCTTCAAGGGTTTGTGCAGATTTCCAGACGCCACAACTGTAAGCGCGGTAGTCGCGATCCAGAAAAACTTTATAAAAGTCGTTGGCTACATCGTAGTGGTATTCGATATCGGACTGCGTGGCCATGACACTTCCTTATGCATTGGTTGCTGTTCTGATGAGGGTTTTGTAATAGCTGCGCAACGCGCGTGAATCTGAAAACTCCTGGCCCAAGAGGCTGGATAAATTGCTCAGGATACCCTGCTCGACTTTCTTCTCCCACTGACTGTCGAAACGAATCTCATGGCTTAGCCACTGCCCTAGCCACTCGGGGTCAGGCAGTCGTCCATTGACCGTGTCATCCGGATACAGAGCTTTGTTAACGTGCAGATTCGTCGGATGCATCGCCTTGTTCAGGCGGGCATTTGTCATCAGAACACCAATTTTTGCGAAGGCTAGCGAAGCTTCGAGATTTCCGGTCTCGAGTGATTTCCGCATGTAGTCGAGATAGGCGCGTGCGTGTCGTGCTTCATCATTAGCCAAGATGCCGTAAATCTGACGAATAACGGGCTCATTATGGTATGCCTTTGCGCAGCGGTACCACTGATTGAGCCTGATCTCGCCGCAGAAATGTAGAGCCAAACTTTCCAATGCGGGAGCTTTATCAAAAGAGAACCGTACTGCGGAAAGTTCATCTTCAGTGGGGCAAAATTCAGGCGCGAACCGCTTCAAGTACTCCAGTAACGTGAGGCTGTGTTTCTGTTCCTCGAAGAACCAAATGCTGATAAAGGCCGAGAAGTCGGTATCTTGGCTGTTGTCGCGCAAGAACATTTCCGCAGTCGGCATGGCGGACCACTCAAGGATGGCGTTCATCTTGATGCCGTGCAGGTGACGTTGGGTTAACTTTGACGCGTCAAAATTTTGCCAGTGGACGTCGGTTCCTAGATTCCACCGATTCTCTTCGAGGCGAGCGAATATGGAAGGAAAAAGCATTGCTATTAATCCTTTACAGAAATGGTCGAATGAACCATGGGATATTCCATTTCGAACAGCGCTCGTAAATCTTCTAGACACGAGCCACATCCCTCGGTGCAACACGTATAGGTGCTGATCATTGAATCGAATGGCAGAGGATCAAGTCGTTGCTGCTTCATTATGTCGTCATGTGATTTGTCCGAACATATGCAGTACATGAAGTCCTCCTTGTCTAGAGCTTTACTGGACAAGTTTGAGTAAATGGCTGAAACCGGCGATTAATCCACGACGCGAAGCGCGCGCATAGTACGCCTTTGCCGAATAGACAGAAAACTTGGGGATCCATCTACACAAGAAAATGGTGGGATCGTTCCGGGCTGCTCACGTATCAAATAGCCATTCATTCACCCGCCGGAATAAGTCAAGATAGCGACCCCATGAGGACTAAAACGCACGTCAGCATGAGCGATATGTTCGTTCAGTATTTCGCAATAACAATTGGCGAATCGATGCGGCGTGTTCAAAAGTTTCAGGAAGGCAATAATTTTCACAGGAAAAGGATGCATGGTGAGAAATAAAACTGAAGTTTGTAGGCTCGATTTAAGTGTGGTCGAAACATTAGTCTTCGCTGGCGGTGGTAATCGCTGTTGGTGGCAGGCGGGAGCACTACAGCATCTTCTGAATCAGGGCATGAGCCTACCGGGACAGCTGGTGGGAACCAGTGCCGGCGCAGCTGTTGCGGCATCGTTCATTACGAAAGGTGCCGATACCGCACTTGAAGCCTGCTTGAGGTTATACGCAGGCAATCCAAAGATTTTCGACTGGTCTGGGCTGCGGAATCTTGAACTGAGATTCGCGCACCAGCATGTATATCCTGCATGGATCAATGCTTTCTTGAATGCAAATACTTTTTCTCTCATGCGTCATTCTTCCTCACGACTGACGGTGGCGCTCACAAGACCGGCGAGGCTCCTCGGTATGGGTGGTTCCGTTGCTGCGGGGACATTGGCTTATCTCATTGACAAGTACCTTTGGAACAGCATTCATCCGCGCCTTCCCAGGCTAATGGGACTTCGGCAGAACTTCGCGGCGTTGAATGATTGCGCAGACATCGAAACTGCCCAGACGCTTCTTGTTGCAGCAGCATCGGCCCCTCCCATAATGTCCGCCCGCCCTGTTGGAGGAGCGCATGCCATCGACGGGGGATACACGGATAACGCGCCGATTCCTCCGCAGTCCGAGAAGGAACGCTCGGGCACTTTAGTATTGCTTACGCGCCACTACCCGAAATTACCTCCGCTTTTCACGTGGCTAGGGCGGACGTATTGGCAACCGAGCCGACGTATTCCTGTTTCAACTTGGGATTGCACGCCGAGAACAACTGTACGAGAAGCCTACAGCCTGGGCTTGGAGGATTCGATGCGAGCGTTGAATACCGGGCTGTTTCGATAATTAGCCGGACTCTTGGCGCCTTGATTCGGTGTCCAACCGGCAAAAAAATGGGTACCAGGAGCTCCTTATTCGCATTGGGGATAAAGGCTTGTCGGCGGGAACTTTAAGGGTATGATCGCCCACACGATCCGGCGGTTGGGGGAGGCCGCTCCGGTGAAAAATGCTGAAACCCGCCTGATAGAACAACGCATGCTGCAGGTCATGCTGCGGCAGAATTACCTTGCGCAAGCCGGCAGCGGTTTGTTCGGGCTGATTGCGGCGGTCGCGCTGATCGATCACGCCGCACCTTCCCTTCTTTATTCCTGGCTGGCCGTTCTTTTCGCGCTCATTGTTGTGCGCCTGGCAATCATCCGCAAATACGGCGGACGCGAACTCACCGGTGACGAAGCGCTCGTTGCACACAACCGTTTTGCCGCAGGTGTGCTGTTCACCGGCATTGCCTGGGCAGCGCTGCCGTGGATCGTCAATGCGGACTCGGCGATCACGATTTATCTCGTCAGCGTCATCATCGTCGGATTGATGGCGGGTGCGGCCGCGGCCTTCGTACGCAAGCCGTCTTTCATGTTGTTGTTCACGCTGCCGCAGTTTGTTTCCGTTCTCGCATTCCTGCTGGTGAATCCCGTGCCGCTCGGCTACGCAACGGCCGCGGTGCTCGTTGTGTTCTACACCGGCATGTACAAGGGCACCGCGCTGGTTGGCGGGGAAGTGCGAGGTTACTTGCGCATGCAGTTGCACGCGGAAGCGCAGCGTGCGGACGTCGAAGGCCAGGCCGCGAAACTCGCGTTCGCGAATGCCTCCATGCAGCGCCGCCGCGAAATGCTTGAAGGCCTGTTGCGCATCGCCACACTTGCCGATGTCGATTCACTGAAAAAGATCAGTCGCCTGCTGGAGTTCGGCCGCAACGCGCTCGGCTTGCGCGCCGGCATTGTCGCCGAGGCGCGGGGAGGTGAACGCCGCGTGTTCGCCGGTCATGATCCTTTGTCGCAGGAGGATGCGAAGCCGTCGCGGCTCGCGGCATCGTTGTGTTCGTTGACACTTCAGCACAGCGAGCCGTTTCATTTTGCCGACGCTACCGAGGCGCGGGGCAAGCTTGATCCGGAGTATGCGGGTGAAGTCGCGGGTGCCTACATCGGTGCGCGCATTCACACGTCGGACGGCGTCTTCGGCGCGCTCGAATTTCGTGATCCCGTCGCGCGGCGCGAGCCCTTCACGGAAACGGAAATCGATTTCGTGCGCCTGCTCGCAAGCTGGATTGGCGCGGAACTTTCCGAGCATCTCGCCTTGCGGCGGCTGCACGCGAAGGAAAAGCAGCTTTCCACGCTGGCGGACGCCATGCCTTGCGGAATGGCCGCGCTCGATTCCGCCGGGCGCATCGTCTATGCGAACCGCTTGTTCGAGCAGACGTTCGATCCCGGCAATGTTTCCCCGCCGGATCATTCGCTCGGTCATTCACTGGAGAATTTTCTTGTCCCTGACCAGATGCCACACGAATGGCTGGAATCGGCGCTGGCAGGCGAAGCGCAGGAATTCGAGTATCGCCATGCATCACGCACCTATCGTGTGAATCTTGTGCCGGAGGAAGACGACGACGGTGCACGGACGGGTTGTTTCGTGCTGCTGCTCGACATCACCGAGGACAAGGCGCTGCAAACGGAGCTTGAGCTGAAAGCCTCGCTCGATCCGCTCACGCACGTATATAACCGCAAGTTCCTGGAAGACGCGCTGGAACGCGTGCTCGCCGATCGCCGCCGCCGCAAGCCGGTGTATGTCGCGTTGCTGGATCTCGATGGCTTCAAGCAGATCAACGACAGCGCCGGGCACGATGCCGGCGACGCCGTGTTGCGTGAAGTGGCGGCGACACTGCGCGATGGCTTGCGCAAGAAGGATCTGCTCGCGCGTTACGGCGGTGACGAATTCGTCGTGCTGCTGCATTGCGTGGACGATGCCGACCTGCTCGATACCTGCACGAAGATGCTCACGCGCATCAATGCACGCAGTTATCCGCACAACGGGCGCGAGTTCACGGTCGGCATGAGCATCGGCGCCACGCAGGTCAATCGCGGCGAAGCCATGCATCACCTGCTGGTTCGCGCGGACAGCGCGATGTATCTCGCCAAGCGGCGCGGCCGCAATCGCATCGAGATCGTGCCGCCGGACGAATCGGCCGTGAAGATTCGCAACCGGGGCGTTTGACGACACGAACACTTCGCGAGAAATTCAAGACTGGTCGAAAAGATAACTCCCGGTAGAATACCGGCATCATGAATGCCGCCCATCCTCCTGCCCGAAAATCTTCGCGTCCCACGTTGAATCCGCGCCAGCTTGAAGCCGTTCGCCACATCGGCGGACCGTTGCTGGTGCTCGCGGGCGCGGGCAGCGGCAAGACGCGCGTGATCACGGAGAAGATTGCGCATCTCGTGCGTGAATGCGATTACCGGCCCGACCAGATTGCGGCGGTTACATTCACCAACAAGGCCGCACGGGAAATGAAGGCGCGCGCCCGCGCGCTCATGGGTGAAGAGGCCGCGAAAGGCCTCGCCGTTTCCACCTTCCACACGCTTGGCCTGCGCATCCTGCAACAGGAACACCACGCGATCGGTTACAAGAAGAATTTCACCATCTTCGATGCCGAAGACAGCAAGAATCTCATCACCGAAATCCTGAAAGTCGAGCGCCTCGACACCAGCGAACTCATTGACACGATGCAATGGCAAGTGTCCGGCTGGAAAAGCGATTCCGTCACGCCCGAGCAGGCGATGAAGGAAGCGGTTGATGCGCGCGACATGCAGGCGGCGCGCGTTTACGCGGCGTACGACCGCTCGCTGCGCGCCTACAACGCATTCGATTTCGATGATCTCATCGCGAAACCTGTGCAGCTGTTCGAAACGCATCGCGACATCCGTGAGAAATGGCAGAACCGCTTCCGCTACCTGCTTGTCGATGAATGCCAGGACACCAACGACGCACAATACCGCTTGATGAAACACATCGCCGGCGTGCGCGCTGCATTCACCATCGTCGGCGACGACGATCAGTCCATTTACGCCTGGCGCGGCGCGCGGCCGGAAAATCTCGTGCGGCTTGCAGAGGATTACCCGCAGCTCACCGTCGTCAAGCTGGAGCAGAATTACCGTTCCACGTCGCGCATCCTGCGCGTCGCGAACCACATCATCGCGAATAATGAACACGTTTTCGAAAAACGCTTGTGGTCCGAGATGGGCGAGGGCGATGAAATCCGCATCATCGGCTGCAAGGATGCGAATCACGAAGTCGAGCGCGTCGTCACCGATCTCGTGCACATGAAATTGCAGAAAGGTCTCGGGTTTCGCGATTTCGCGATTCTGTATCGCAGCAACCACCAGTCGCGTTTTTTCGAGAAGGCGCTGCGCGAACAACAAGTTCCGTACCATCTCTCCGGCGGCATGTCGTTCTTCGATCGCGGTGAAGTGCGCGACATCGTCGCGTATTTGAGGCTGCTGGTGAACCCGGATGACGACAGCGCGTTCCTTCGCATCGTCAATATTCCGCGGCGCGAAATCGGCACTGTCACGCTGGAAAAGCTCGGCGAATATGCATCGCGCCGCAACGTCAGCCTGGTTTCCGCCTGCTTCGAAATGGGCCTGTCGGAATTCCTGCCGGAACGCACTTTGGCCAAGGTGCGCGAATTCGGACGCTGGATCAGTTACTGGTCGGAACAGCTTGAAGGCGAGATAACGCTCGGACGCGTCAATGAATTGCTGGAAGAACTCGGTTATCGTGAATGGCTGGAAGAAAGTTCGCGCGATCCCGACAAGGCGAAACGTCGCTGGGAGAACGTCGAGGAATTGTTGTCGTGGATGGGCCACATCATCAAGAACAACGACGGTGAAATGTCGCTGGGAGATGTGCTCGCGCGCATGAGCCTCATCGACCGCCTTGATCGCAATGGCGACGACGATCCGGGCGACGTGGTGCAGCTGATGACCTTGCACGCGGCGAAAGGCCTGGAGTTTCCGCACGTGTATCTCGTCGGCGTGGAAGAGGAAACGCTCCCGCACCGGAACAGCATCGAAGCGGACACAGTCGAGGAAGAGCGCCGCCTGATGTACGTTGGCATCACGCGCGCGCAACGGAATCTCACTATCAGCTTTGCCGAGAAACGCCGCCGCTACGGCGAGGATTTCGATTGCGAACCCTCGCGTTTCCTTTCGGAACTCCCCGAGAATGATCTGCGCTGGGAAGGCGGTGGCGTCGAGCGTTCGAAGGAAGAGAAGATCGAATCCGGCCGCGCAACACTGGCCGGTTTGAAAAACCTGTTGACCGAGAGCTGAGTTCTACGAACCGGTTTGCGTTGAAGCCTCGCGCGCGATCAATCCGTCTTCCGTCATCAACACTTCGTAGGTCGCGCCATCGTGCATCGGCATGTACGCGGCGCTGCCGTAAATGGTATCCACGAATGGCAGCCAGCGATCGTATTCCTGTGACAACTGCCAGACATCGACGCCTTTCTCGGTGTCATTCAATCCATAAATGCTGCGTGCGGCATGACGTTCGTCGTTTATCGTTGTGTAGCGGCCACTGAATCGCTCCAGCCGGTAACGCGGATCCAGGCCCAGCAACGCGCCCACGCCTTTCCATTTGAGTACGCGCGCATCGAGCTGCCATTCATCGCCATGCACGGTGAGCATGCGGTCCTCGCCATCCGCCGTACGCAGCAAGGCCTGGTAGTGACGCGGAGCGATCTGTCGAAACTCGATAACGGCGACGGGTTCCTCGTAGTTCAGGCGGTTGTAGGTGTGCAGATTCATGCCGATGGCCGCGAGCGCCAGCGCGAACGCGCCGATTGCAGCACCGAACGCACCGCGCAGCGGGCCGCGCAGGAAACGGCCGCGAAAGAACCGCGTGATTCCGGAGATGAACAGCCACAGGCCAACAGCCGCCAGCGCGCCGACCACTGCCAGCCAGTAAATTCCGAGTCCGAACACATCGTGCATGAGCGCCTCCACATGCGGCTTGCGCAATTCGCGGTTTATACTGCCGCAAATTCCGCAGGACTGCAGTGATGAAAAACACCTTATATATGAGAGCGGCGCTTGTTGCATTGCTGATGCTCGGCGTTGCGGCATGCGGGCAGAAGGGCCCTCTGGTTGCGCCGCCCGCCGCCGTCGAGAAAGATGCCGTGCCGGTTGCTGCCGATGATGCCGGCGACATTCCGCAATCGATCCCCGAAGAATCCAATGACCATGACTGACACCAAATCCGCGAACAAACCTTTCGTCATGGTGGACGGCTCGTCCTACCTGTATCGCGCCTTCCACGCGTTGCCGCCCTTGAAGAATTCACGCGGCGAAGCGACGGGCGCGATTTATGGCGTGGCGAACATGCTGCGCCGCCTGCCGCAGGAATACGGCACGGACAACGTCGTGGTGGTGTTCGATGCGAAGGGGCCGACCTTTCGCGACGAACTGTTCAAGGAATACAAATCGAACCGCCCGCCGATGCCGGACGATCTGCGCTCGCAGGTCGAGCCGCTGTGCGAAACGGTCGAAGCGCTGGGCTTTCCGATCCTGCGCATCTCGGGTGTCGAAGCCGACGACGTGATCGGCACGCTCGCCGTGCAGGCGCTTGAAAACAAGCGTGACGTGGTGATTTCCACCGGCGACAAGGACATGGCGCAGCTCGTCGTGCCCGGCATCACGCTCGTCAACACCATGACGAACAAGACCATGGATCGCGACGGCGTGAAGGAGAAATTCGATGTCTGGCCCGAGCAGGTAATCGATTATCTCGCGCTCGTCGGCGACACCTCGGACAACATTCCCGGCGTGCCGAAAGTGGGTGCCAAGACCGCGGCAAAATGGCTGAACGAATACGGCACGCTCGATGAAATCATCAAGCATGCCGATGACATCAAGGGCAAGGTCGGCGAAAGCCTGCGCGAGAACCTCGAACAACTCGCGCTCTCGAAGGAACTCGCCACCATTCGCTGCAATGTCGAGATCGACAAAACGCCCGCGGATCTCGTGATGAATCAGCCCGCAACGGAAAAGCTGCGCGAATTGTTCATGCGTTTCGAGTTCCGGACCTGGCTGAGACAGCTCGGCGAAGAAGCGCCGGCCGATGAAAAAGTCACGGAAGTCACGACGTCCGTTACTGCTGCCGTTTCCGACACGGCGACGGTTGCCACTGTCAGCGTCGAGAAACGCGAGTACGAAATCATTTTCACCCAGGAGGCGTTCGATGCGTGGCTCGCGAAATTGAATAAAGCCGAATTGATCGCCTTCGATACGGAAACCACGTCGCTGAATTACATGGATGCGGAAATTGTCGGCGTTTCCTTTGCTGTAAAAAGTGGCGAAGCCGCTTACGTGCCGCTCGCGCATTCCTACATGGATGCACCGAAACAGCTGGATCGTGAAAGCGTCCTCGCCGCCCTGAAACCGCTGCTTGAAGATCCGAGAAAGAAAAAACTCGGACAGCACCTGAAGTACGACATGCACGTGCTGATGAATCACGGCATCGCGCTCGCCGGTTTCGCGCACGACACCATGCTGGAATCCTACGTGCTGAATTCCACCGCGAACCGTCACGACATGGACACGCTCGCGCTCGCGCATCTTGGTGTTCAGACCGTCACGTTTTCGGAAATTGCGGGCAAGGGCAAGAAGCAGCTGACCTTCGATGAAATCCGAATCGAAGACGCGGGGCCGTACGCGGCGGAAGATGCCGACATCACGCTGCGCTTGCACGAAACCTTGTACCCGCAGCTTGAGAAGATTCCGCCGCTGCGCGAGCTGTACGAAAATATCGAGATTCCGCTCGCGCCCGTGCTGATGCGCATGGAACACGACGGCGTGCTGATCGACCGGCAACTGCTGGCCGACCAGAGCCATGAGCTCAGCGAAAAGCTCATTGATATCGAACAGCAGTCGTATGCGCAGGCCGGACGCGAATTCAATCTCGGCTCGCCGAAACAATTGCAACAAATCCTGTTCGAGGAACAGAACATTCCCGTCATTCGCAAGACGCCGAAAGGCCAGCCATCGACAGCGGAAGATGTATTGGTGGAACTCGCGAACAATTACGAGCTGCCCGCGCTCATCATGCAGCATCGCGCGATGTCGAAACTGAAATCGACGTACACGGACAAGCTGCCGGAAATGATCAACGCGAAAACCGGCCGCGTGCATACCTCGTATCACCAGGCCGTTGCCGCAACCGGAAGGCTTTCTTCAGCCGATCCGAACCTGCAGAACATTCCGATCCGCACCACCGAGGGCCGGCGCATTCGCCAGGCGTTCATCGCGCCCGAAGGTTGTCGGTTACTTGCCGCGGATTATTCGCAGATCGAGCTTCGCATCATGGCGCACCTTTCCGGTGACGCGAGCCTGCTCAAGGCGTTCAAGGAGGACCTCGACATTCACCGCGCCACCGCCGCGGAAATTCGCGGCAAGCAGCCGGCCGATGTCAGCGATGAGGAACGCCGCGCGGCAAAGGCGATCAATTTCGGATTGATCTACGGCATGTCCGCGTTCGGTCTCGCGAAGCAGCTCGGCATCGGTCGTGCGGAAGCGCAGCAGTATGTCGATCTGTATTTCGATCGTTACCCCGGCGTGAAGGCGTACATGGAAAACACGCGCGCGCTGGCGAAAGAGCAGGGTTACGTTGAAACCGTCTTCGGCCGACGCCTGTACCTGCCCGACATCAACGCGCGCAACGTACAGATGCGCCAGTATGCCGAGCGCACCGCCATCAACGCGCCCATGCAGGGCACGGCGGCGGACATCATCAAGCGCGCGATGCTGGCGGTCGCGCGCTGGCTGCCGGAATCGGGCATCGACGCGCGCATGATCATGCAGGTTCACGACGAACTGGTGTTCGAGGTCGCGGAAAATGACGTGGAGCGGCTCCGGGCCGGCGTGGTGGAGCACATGTGCAGCGCCGCGGCGTTGGCAGTGCCGCTGAAGGTCGATACGGGCACCGGCAATAATTGGGACGAGGCGCATTGACGTGACCGTCCGTCGGATGGTGTTGCGGCGCAATCTTCCTTTTCCGCGGCTGGTCTATTCTATGAATATGGGCCTTGTTATGGGGAAAGGCTCGAGGACTGGTGAAACTTTCCGCACCTGAAAAAAGTTAGTCCATGCGGGAACTAAATTGAGTGCAACCAGTCTCACGTTCTGAACGCAGCAAATGCGTTCTTCGCTCCCTCCTTGAGCGAATCTGGCGTCTCGGTCTCCCCAGCTGAGGCGCCAATGTACCCCGGCCTCGATCCCCCTCAGGCCGGGGTTTTTTTGCCCGCCGGCTGCCTTGGTACCGGCGGGCATTTTAATTTTCAGGCCGGTGTTTCCGGATCCTCGCCGCTTTCCGCTTCTCCCAGCCAGCCCGTCAGCACGCTGCGGGCATCGTCCACGCCCTGGCCCGATGTGGCGGAAAAAAGCTGGATCGACGCCCCCGGCAGCAGGCGCCGGACCTTTGCGAGCGCCTGGTTCTGGTGATTGCGGGTAAGCTTGTCGGCCTTGGTGAGCAGCACGTGAACCGGCAGCTCGGCGTGTGCGGCCCACGCCAGCATCTGCTCGTCGAAAGGCTTGAGCGGGTGACGGATATCCATCACCAGCATGAGACCGGCGAGCGCCTCGCGGCCGTTGAGATACGCTTCCATGAGCTGCCGCCAGCGGGCTTTCACGCTCTCGGGCACCTTCGCGAAGCCATAACCTGGCAGATCGACCAGGCGTCCGCCCGGTGCGTCGAAAAAATTGATCAGCTGTGTGCGGCCGGGTGTTTTCGACGTGCGGGCGAGACCCTTGAGACCGGTGATGGCGTTCAGCGCGCTGGACTTGCCGGCGTTGGAGCGGCCCGCGAAGGCTACCTCGGGACCGGCCGGAGCGGGAAAGCCCTTGGCCTCGGCGGCGCTGGTGAGGAAGGTCGTCTGTCGAAAATCGGGCATCGTAGTGTAAAATTGCGCCTTTCGCGGTGGCGGCGAGTCTATCATGCCGCTTTCGCGTCACCCGCTCCTTCAAGAGACTGCATTCGGAGACCTGCCTGATGAAATTCCTGCTTGCCACTGTTGCCTGTATCCTGGGCGTCGTCCTGCTGCTTTCGGCACCGCCGGCTGTCGCCGGCGACAACCTGGTCGGCGGCGATGCCGAGGCCGGCGAAGCAAAGGCGGCCGTTTGCGCGGCCTGCCACGGACCACAAGGCAACAGCGTGAATCCCATCTGGCCGAAGCTCGCCGGCCAGCACGCCGGCTACACGCTCAAGCAGTTGCAGGCCTTCAAGCTGCCCGCCGAAGAAAGCCCGCGCTTCGACCCCATCATGTCCACGCAAGCGCAGATGCTTTCCGAGCAGGACATGCTTGATCTTGCGGCGTACTTCGCGGCGCAGACCATCCAGCCCGGCGCTGCGGATCCGTCGCTGGTCGAAAAGGGCGAGCGCATCTACCGCGGCGGCATTCCGGAAAAAGGCGTGCCGGGATGCATCGCCTGTCATGGTCCGGCCGGCAAGGGCAATGCGGCAGCCGACTACCCGATGATCGGCGGACAGCATGCGGCCTACGTGGTGGGCCAATTGAAACTCTATGCCGCCGGCGAACGCCGCACCGATCCGAACCAGATGATGCGCAACATTGCAACACAAATGAGTGAAGAAGAAATGCAGGCCGTTGCGTCCTATATCCAGGGACTGCATTGAAAACGGCATAGAGAAATCGTGCCAGAGAATTGTGCAAGAGAAATTGTGCAAAGAGAAAGGGCGGCGAACACCGCCCTTTTTCGTCTTTTTGATTGCGGAGAGTTGTCATGCAAAAAAATTCTTTCGTGTTCGGCCTTGCGTTTCTGTTCCTGCTGCCTGCCATTGTCGTGCATGCCGAGGAAGCACCGGCGACGGCACAGGAATTCGAAGCGGGACGTGACTACCGGCGCGTCACGCCCGCGCAACCGACCGACGCCGCACCCGGCCAGGTCGAGGTGCTGGAATTCTTCTGGTACGGCTGTCCGCATTGCTACCAGGCCGAAGCGCATGTGATCGAATGGCTTGAAACGAAACCCGAAGGCGTTACCTTCACGCGCGTGCCTGCCACGCTGAATCGCGGCTGGGTGTTGATGGCGCAGGCGTATTACACCGCGGAAGAGCTGGGCGTGCTCGACGTCATGCATCCCGCACTGTTCGCCGCCTTCCACGAAACCCGCGTTCCGCTGCAGACACCGGAGGCGCTTGTCGGCTATTTCCAGCAACACGCTGACGTGGTGCCCGCGGATTTTGTCGCCGCGTTCAATTCACCGACGGTGGCATCGAAAGTGCAGCGCGCCGACGCGCTCGCGCGCCGTTACGCGGTGCGCGGAGTGCCGACGATGACGGTGAACGGAAAGTTCGCGACCAACCCGACCATGACGCGGGGTTATGCGCGGATGACGGAAGTCGTCGATGCGTTGGCGAAGCAGGAGCTAGCATCGCAGGGAGAGTGAAGCTTTCCCTGGCATGCCCGTCTTTTTTTAAAAGCAAAGCGAAATCCCTCCCCGACCCTCCCTTTGAAAAAGGGAGGGAGCTCTTCGTTCCACATTCTCGAAACCGAACCGTTGATTCTTCTCCAACATGATGGAAGAACGTCATCGCTCTCGGACTCCCTTTGAGAAAGGGACGTGGGTCTTCGCTTCGCATTCTCGAAACCTGATCGTTGCTTCAGCAATCGGTACCTGTTCATCGGTTCTTGTGATCGAAGGTTGAGCGTTGATCCCGCAAAAGTGTCGAAAGAAAGCAGCCCCCTTTGGAAAAGGGGGTCGCGGCACGAAGTGCCGCGGGGGGATTTGCGGGGGGATTTTCCCCTTCACTCGAACTGCGCGCCCAACACCCAAATCCAACATCACCACCATCTCCCCGCAGCCTTTGCGCTATGCTCAAAATCAATCCCGTCGTTTCATCTCGGACGCGGGTCTTGCAGGCGCCAGGCTTCATGGACAACAACGATGTAACGCTGCTGCTCGAACGGGTAAACCAGGGCGAAGCCCGGGCGTACGACGCGCTCATCGGCCGTGTTTACGAGGAACTGCGGCGCATGGCCGCGAACCGCATGCGCATGGAAGCGGCCGGTCACACCTTGCAGCCGACGGCGCTGGTGAACGAAGCCTGTCTGCGCCTGATCGGCAGCGGCACGGACTGGCAGAATCGCCGGCATTTTTTTGGCGCCGCCGCGGAAGCGATGCGCCGTGTGCTGGTCGATCATGCACGCCGGCGCGATGCGGCGAAACGCGGTGGCGGCCTGCGCCGCGTGACACTCACCAATCTCGATATCGAAGGTGCGGGCACCGATGTGGACCTGCTCGCGCTCGAAGATGCGCTGACCAAGCTCGAAGGGGAAAGCCAGCGGCTCGCGCGACTCGTGGAATTGCGCTTCTTCGCCGGTTTGAGCATCGAAGAAGCGGCCGCGGCGCTTGAGGTTTCACCCGCCACAGTGAAACGCGACTGGAGTTTCGCGCGCGCCTGGCTGCTGGAACGCCTCGATCAATGAACGGAATCAATGAACCGGTGAGCGCATGATTACGGATAACGAATTCGACAGGGAACACGAACTCTTCTCGCTTTGCATCGAACGGCCGCGAGAGGAATGGGCCGAGGCATTGCAATCGCACTGCGATGATTCGGCGATGCGTGAGCGCGTGTTGCGGCTGCTGGAACACCATCGCGATACACCCACACACGATTCCGGTTTCCTGCGCCTTGATGGCAGCGATCCCGACCGCATCGGTCCCTATCGAATCCTGCAGCGGCTTGGCGAAGGCGGCATGGGCATTGTTTACGCCGCCGAACAGCGCGAACCAATGCGCCGCCGTGTTGCCATCAAGGTGTTGCGCAGCGGCTACAGCAGCCGCGAAGTATTGGCGCGTTTCGATGTTGAACGCCAGGCGCTGGCGCTGATGAACCACGCCAACATCGCGCGCATTCTTGATGCCGGCACGACCGCCGATCATCGTCCGTTCATTGTGATGGAATTCGTACCGGGCGAACCGATCACGCGTTACTGCGAACAACGCGACCTTTCGCTGAACGCGCGCCTCACCTTGTTGCGCACCGTTTGCGAGGCTGTCCAGCACGCCCACCAGAAAGGCGTCATTCACCGCGACCTGAAACCGTCGAACATTCTCGTCATGGAAGAAGACGGCGAGCCGATTCCGAAAATCATCGACTTCGGTATTGCGAAAGCGGTTTCGCAACCGCTCACCGATCACACCTTGGAAACCAAGGTCGGCAGCCTTCTCGGCACGCCCGATTACATGAGTCCGGAACAGGCCGAGCTTTCACCGCTGGACGTCGATACGCGTTCCGATGTCTATGCCCTTGGCGCGGTGATGTATCGCCTGCTCACCGGCGTACCGCCCTTGCAATTGTCCGGTTCCACAAAGAGCTACACCGATATTCAGCGCGCGATACTCGATGAAACGCCGCCGCCGCCAAGCCAGAAAGTCGACGGCACGCTACGGCGTCAACTGCGCGGCGATCTGGACTGGATCGTGTTGAAGGCGTTGGAGAAGCGCCGCGCGGATCGTTATGCATCGGCGGCGGATCTCGCTGCTGACATAAGACGGCATCTCGATAACGAAACCGTTTCAGCCGGCCCCCCCAGCCGCTTGCGCAAGATCGACAAGTTCGTGCGCAGGTACTGGCTGGCAACGGCATCGGTGCTCGCCATTATCGTGACGCTGAGCGTTTCGCAAATGCTGCTTATTCAAAAGAATCGTGAGCTCGAGATCGAGCGCGATCGTGCAAGCGTTGAAGCGGCAACATCGGAAAATGTCACGACGTTTCTGCTCGACATCTTCAAGGCCTCGAACCCGACCAATGCGGATGGCGGGAAAGTCATGGCGCGTGACTTGCTCGATCGCGGCAGGGAGAAGATTGCCCAGGATGCATCGCTGCCCGATGACGTAAGGCTTCGGCTGACGCTGTCATTGGCAAAAGCCTATGCCAGTCTCTGGCTCATCATCGACACCGTCGAATTGTATGAGCAGAGCCTGGCGCTGTACCTGTCGAGCGGCACGGACGATCCTGCCGTCAAGTTCGAAATACTTTATGGCCTCGGTCATTGGCTGGCAGTGACTGAGCGACCTCAAGAGGCGCGCAACAAGCTTGATGCCGCGTTAGCCATCGCGGCACTGAATCCCTCGGTTCCGCCGCAACGCGTTACCAGTATTCGCGGCATGCTTTCCAGGCTTGAGATGGAACTCGGTCATTTCGAACAGGCGCAGGCGCAGGCGGAAGCGTTGTTTACGGAAATGCGAGACCGTTTCGGCATCGAGAACGCTGCGACACTCCAGGCCGGTGCAATGCTGGCATCCGTGTACAACATCACAGCGGATTTCGATGCTGCGGAACGCCTGCTCCAGGAACTCGTACCTGCCGCGCACCACGCGACAGGCGAAGATAGCCAGTACAGCTATGCCATGAGGTACGCACAGGGTGCGCTGTACTATGCGCTCGGGCGTCGGGAGGATGCGGAGCGCGAGCTTGGTCTCGTTTACCGCCACTACCTGGAAAAATTCGGGCCTGACGCGATCACGACGCAAACAATAGCGAACGAATATGCACTTACGTTGGCGGACAGCGCCGCTGCCCTTCAGATGCTGGAACACAACGTTGCGCGTCAGCGCGAACAGTATGGCAACGACGCCCCGTTACTGGTTGATACCTTGCAGAACCTCGCCGTGATTCACCTGCGAATTGCGGGCCATGAAACGCAGGCGGAACATTACTTGGCGGAAGCGCGCGCACTTTCGGAAAAAATTTCCGGGCGCGAGCATCTTGCAACGCGTTCCGTTTACTTCGAGCTGGCGCGCTTGCACGCGCGCACCGGGCGCGAGGAAAGCGCGCTCGCGTTCCTGCGCGATGTCGGCGACATTCCCGTCTACCAGTACGAAGCGTCGCGCGATCCCGATTTTGCAACGCTGCGCAACAACTTGGAATTTGTCACATTCCTCGGTCGTTTCAGGGATGGCGAGCCCGATTTGCCCTGACCACTGGACACCTGAAAACGTATCGGTTTCAATGCGCGGCATGTCAACGGCTCCCGATACGAATCCTTCTCCGGCACCCATGCAACACGATGCGGGCGACCTGATCCTGCTGTTCAATTCCACGTTCGGTCTGACCGAAAACACCATCCTCGTGCGCAACGTCACCTTCCCGTTCAGCGGCGGGCCCGATGACAACGCCACCGAACCTGTCTACCTGCCGGAAGATGCGGAATGTCCGCGCAATCGCATCGTGTTCGCGCACGGCTACTTTGCCAGCGCCTTGCACGAGATCGCGCACTGGTGTCTTGCCGGTGCGGGACGGCGGCAGTTCGTAGACTACGGTTACTGGTATTCGCCGGATCGCGGGCCGGAAAAACAGGCGCAGTTCGAGAAGGCCGAAATACGGCCGCAAGCCGTTGAATGGGCATTCAGCATCGCCGCCGGATTTCCTTTCCAGGTGAGCGTCGACAACCTGTCGAGCAACATCGACAGGAAAGCATTCCGCAAAAAGGTGCACGCCGAATTGCAGCGCTTCGCGGCGAACGGTTTCCCGCTGCGCGTGAAGCAATTCATCGACGTGCTTTGCCGTCATTACCGGCAGGATTTCCGGATTCCATCGAATGCCTGAAGCGCAGCCCTTCGACGTCGTCGTCATCGGCGGCGGCGCGGCGGGTCTCATGTGCGCCATCGAATGCGGGAAGCGCCACCGGCGCACCATCGTCCTCGAACACGCGAACCGCATCGGCAAGAAAATTCTTCTTTCCGGCGGCGGACGCTGCAATTTCACCAACATCAACGCCACGCCTGCGAACTACCTTTCCCGCAATCCCCATTTCGCGAAATCCGCACTGGCGCGCTATACGCCGGTGGATTTCATCGCGCTTGTCGAAAAACACAACATCGCGTACCACGAGAAAAAACTCGGCCAGTTGTTCTGCGACGAATCCGCAAAGCAGATCGTGCAGATGCTCGCCGATGAATGCCGCACAAACGGCGTACAGATTCTCACGCACTGCGCGACGGACAACATCTCGCGCATGGCACAGCGAGAAGAAAGCGACCCTCTTTTTAAAAACGTTCAAGACCGCGACGCAAGCCGGGGAGAACGCGACCCCCTTTTACAAAGGGCGTCGGCTTGCGAAGCAAGCCGGGGGGAAAGCAACCCCCTTTGTAAAAGGGGGTCGGACCGCGAAGCGGGCCGGGGGGATTTTCTCCTCCAGACCGAACGCGGTTCATTCCGCTGCAAATCGCTGGTCATCGCATCGGGCGGCTTGTCGTTTCCCACCATGGGTGCATCGGATTTCGGTTACCGCATCGCCCGGCAATTCGCCATCGACGTCTTGCCGACGCGCGCAGCATTGGTGCCGTTGACGCTCGCCGGGGATGAACTTGAAATGGCGAACGCAATCTCCGGTATTACCATCGACAGCATCGCGCGCGCCGGCAAAACGCAATTTCGCGAAAACCTGCTATTCACGCATCGTGGTCTCAGCGGTCCCGCCATCCTGCAAGCGTCGTCGTACTGGAACGAGGATGAAGCGGTCCGGATCAATCTCCTGCCGGATATCGATGCTGGCGAGTGGCTGGCTTCCGTGAAACGTAATCGCGGCCGCACGAAACTGAAGACGGTCCTCGCGGAGAAATTGCCGAACCGGTTCGTGGATGAAATCGAAAGCCGCTGGTTCGAGAATCGCATTCTCGCCGAATGCAGAGACGCTAAGTTGGATGCGCTGGGAACAAGACTCAATGACTGGCATGTGCGGCCACACGGCAGCGAAGGTTATAAAACTGCCGAAGTCACGCTTGGCGGCGTCAACACGAATGCCTTGTCGTCGAAAACCCTGGAAGCGAAAAATACTCCGGGACTGTTCTTCATCGGCGAAGTCGTTGACGTCACCGGCTGGCTTGGCGGCTACAACTTCCAGTGGGCGTGGGCGTCCGGCTGGTCGGCGGGGCAGGTGGCGTAGCGCACCACTCTCATCACGATGATGGCACGCGCGTTGCATGACTATTCCTGCCCAGCAAGTGAGCGTTCGGTTACATCCCGCATGACACCTGATGTCGCGCCTGCCGGGCAAGGATTCCGTCGCCGTCAGTTCCGGTCCCGGGATTGCGCGCGGAAATCACGTTCCGCTTATGGAACGCAAGAGGGGGGGGAACCTCGATGAATGATTTTCAGGCAGCACTTCGCAATCTCGTGCGCACGCCCGGCGCTGTGCTCGCGATCGTGTTGATACTCGGTCTCGGTATCGGCGTGAACGCCAGCGTGTTCAGTCTTTACAAGGCGGTCTTGCTGGATTCGCTGTTCTTCGGCGCGAGCGAAGATCTCGTGCTGCTTGAGCAGCGTATCGAAACCGAAGGCGCCTACGGACTGCCGTTTTCCGTGAAGGAAGTCGCCGACTACCGCAACATGAGCGAAAGCCTCGTGGCGGTCGAGGAGCAACACGGCATGTCGTTCACACTGCTAGGACTGGAGGCGCCGCAGCACGTGCAGACGGGCGTTGTCTCCGCCGGCTACTTCGACATGCTCGACGTCAAGCCGCTGCTCGGGCGCACCTTCCGTCCCGATGAGGACACGCCAGGTTCGCCGCCGACTATCGTCTTGAGCCATCATTTCTGGAAGGAAAAGGCCGGCGCCGATCCCGGCATCATCGGCCGCTCGCTGGTGATGAACGACAAGGCGCATGAAGTGATCGGCGTGCTCGCACCGAACATGGATCTCGCCGTGACCGATGCCTACGTCACCACACCGCATTGCCCCACCCGCTCCAGCGAAATAATGATCGGTGATCGCGACATGCGCATGATGGCGGTGTTCGCGCGCAAGCGCCCCGATGTTTCGATGACGCAACTGCGCGCGGAGTTGAACACTATCGCGGACCGCCTGGCCGCCGAGTATCCCGAAAGTTATCCCGACGGCGGCCGCTATACGGTGCGCGCCGAACAGTTGCACGAGGCGATCTCCGGTTCGTTTCGCAGCACCGGCCTTCTGTTGATGCTGGTTTCGGGCTTGATCCTGCTGGCCGCACTCGCCAATGTTTCCAACCTGACGCTGGCGCGCACCGCAAGAATGGAAAACGAGTTGAGCATACGCGCAGCCCTCGGCGCTTCGCGCGCGCGTCTCGCGCGATTGCTGTTTGTGGAGCACGCCTTGCTCGGCCTGATCGGCGGTGTTGTCGGCATTGGATTCGCGGCGCTCACCACAAGGCTGCTCGCACAATTCGCGACACGTCTCAATCCGCTTGCCGCACGCGCAACGCTGGATGTCGAAGTGCTCGCATACGCACTGCTGTTGTCGCTCGCCGTCGGCATTGTCGCGGGCGTATTGCCCGTCATCCGTCTTGGCCGCAACGCGCAACCGTTGCGTGCGCAGATGGGCGCGCGCAGTACGACGGCATCGGTGCGTTCCCAACGGACACGTGACGGACTCATTGTCGTGCAGATCGCGCTGACGCTCGTCGTGTTGACCGCATCGCTGATGATGTTGCGCAGTCTTGCCAATTTGAACAGCGTACAACCCGGCTTCACCGTCGAGAACGTGCTGTCCGCGCGCGTAACGCTCAATCCTGCCCGTTACCAGGATGCTGGCGACCGGATCGCGTTTTCCGATCGCTTGCTGGAACGGCTACGCGGCGCACCGGGCGTTACGCATGTGGCGCTTGCCTCCGTCATGCCGATGGAATCCACGGAAGCGTTCAACAGCACGCGTATTGCGTTACCCGATGAACCTAACCGTGACAGCGGTGGACTGCCTGTCGTGGATTACCGGATCGCGAATGAGAGCTACTTCGGGACGATGAATATTCCGCTGCTGCGTGGGCGCGGAATCGAACGTTATGATGATGCCGACGCACCGCCGGTTGTTGTGGTGAACCGCACGCTTGCCGAAGCGGTGTGGCCCGGCGAAGACGCCGTCGGCAAGCGCATCCTGCCGGAAGAGTCGATGTTCATCGGCGGCGAGACGACAAGCTATGAAGTTATCGGCGTGGTGGATGACGTGCGGCAATACGGCCCGCGCCAACCGGAAGGGCCTGCGTTTTATGTGCCTGTCAGGCAGGCGGGATACTTCGGGCGCATCGTGTTGCGTGGCGGCGGTGACGTGAGCAATCTCAGGAACGTGCTGCGCGATGCCTTGCGTGACATCGATCCGCAACAACCGGTCGATCGCGTGCTGACGATGGTGGAAATACAGGCCGTTGCGGTGCAGTCAACGGAACTGCTCGCGCTGTTGTTGAATATTTTTGCGGCACTCGTATTGGCAATCGCGGTTGTCGGTCTTGGCGGTTTGATTGCGTTCAATGTCACGCAGCGATTGCGCGAATTCAGCATTCGCCTCGCCGTCGGCGCGCAGCACCGCGATTTGTACCGGCTCGTGTTGCGATACTCGACGTGGCTGCTGGCATTCGGCAGCATCGTGGGTCTTGCCGGCGCGCTGCTCATCGGTCGCGGATTGCAGGAATACCTTTATGAAGTCGCGCCGCTTGATCCGCTCAGCATCGCGTTGTCGATCGTGCTGCTGTTCATCATCGGCAGTCTTGCCGTGCTGATTCCCGCGCGTCGCATCGGCAAGCTGCAACCGGCGGAAATTCTTTCGGAGCAATAGCGGCTACTTTCTTGCGTTGCTGTTCTCAGGCGGCGGCAGTGACGCGTAGTAAAGCGCGACGGCGTGCATGTCTTGTGGCGTCATCCGTCGCGTTACCGTAGTCATGATGTGTGCATAAGGCGTGCCGCCGCGCTTGCCGGTCTTGAAGAGTTCCAGTTGCAGCACGAGATACTCGGCGTACTGTCCCGCAAGTTCCGGGTACATCGGATTCCTCGCTCCCCCTGGCCCGTGACACTGCTGGCAGGCGGGAATGCCGCGTTCGGGAATGCCGGCGGCTGCAATGAGGCTGCCGCGCGCAAGCGGTGTGTTGTCATTTGAAACCGTACTTGCGCTATTCGTCGCCGGAAGGTCCGCGTAATACTCGGCAAGTGCATGCAGGGTTTGTTCATCGATGTTCGCTGCCGCTGCCTGCATGACGCCGCTGTGTCGCTCGCCGTCGGCAAAGGCCTGCAGGCTCGCGAAAAGATAGGTTTCGTTCTGGCCGGCGAGCCGCGGGAAAGCGCCGCTTCCGCGTCCCATGCCATCAAAGCCATGGCAGCGCGCGCAGTCGGTGAGCGCGGGCGAGAGGTCATCGGCCAGCGCGCGAAGTTCGACCGGCGGTATTTCTTCTTCCGTCCAGTGAAACGCGGGACCGTAAGCGAGGTGATCGTATTCTTCCGGCGTCATTTCCGGCAACCGTTGCAGGAAACTCACCATCGCCCACATCTCATCTTCGCGTTCCAGCGCCGGCCACGCCGGCATGCCGGTGTACTTGATGCCGTGCTTCACGATCCAGAACTTTTCCGCCGCATCCCAGCGCGAAAACTTTTCGGAATAAAGCGGTGGCGTCGGCGTCATCTGTATTGAGACGACGGCGCGATTGTGTCCCGGTGCGCCGTGGCAGGGTGCGCAGCCTGTAGCGTAATGTCCGGCGCCTTTCATGATCAATGCGGGATCATCGAGCGGCGGAACAGTGACCCCGGCCGATTGCGTCTCGACCGCGTTGCGTTTCGCGAAATCCAGGAAAAGATAGGTAATCTTCGCGTGACCGGAACTCGCCGCGACCGACACAAGTCCCGACCACGCAACCAGCAACGCACCCGCCACAATCACAACAGCGAGCACTCCCGCGCGGAACAAACCGCTTTTCCATGTGCCACCGGTGAGGCAGCGCATGAACTGGCGCAGATCAGCCGGCGGAAACGACATGGCCTCTTTCCTTCAGTAATCCCGAAACACGATAAAGCACGCCGATGAGATAAACGGCGCCGCCGAAAAAAAGCATGATCACGCCGCCGAAATGCTGGTCCTGCAAGGGCGTCAACGTAAACGGCAATGCGCCGTCATGTAAAAGCGAACCGTGTACGTACAACGGCCGGTTGGCGAGCGCGAGCAAAACACCGAGCAAGGTCATGTGCATGGAGGTCAGCAGCAGTCCGCTTACACTGGCGATTGCACGTTCACGTTGTTGAATCCGTGAACCGCCAAGCGCAGACATCCAGACCAGGAAACCCACGGCAAGAAAACTCATCTGCTCGACGATGAGAATCGCAACGGACTCGCGCGCAAGGTGATGCAGGGCTGGCGCATGCCAGGCCCAGACAACAACAAGTTCGAAGATCGAGGCCGGAATGGGCGAAAAGATTTTCGGTGCATGACGTACCGGATCAAGACGATGACCGGCAATGCCGAGTGCGAGCAAGGGAGCTGCGATCGCGATGACGGTAACGTGCAGGCTCATGTGCGCGGAAAACAGTTGACGACTGAGTTCCGGTAACGGCCCTAGCCACGCCGCGGCGAGAATTCCGAGTCCCGCAACAAGTATCCAGCAGCGCATCAGCGGCAACTCCCGATGAACACCGCAACGAGCGCAACATACACCGTCGCGACGACGCTGAGACCGCACAACAACAATGTCGCGAATCCAATGAAGCGATGACGATCCGCTGGCGTGTCGTCGTCATGCGGCAAGGCCGCGGCGCCGTAACGATGATGCCGGTAACCGCGCCATCCCGTCGCAACGATGCCCGTCAGTGCGAGCACGGTGTAGATCATGACCGTGATGCGGACCTCTATGAGTGATGCGCTGCCTTCGGCAACCTTCGCGCACCACACGGCGGCGGTAACGTACGACAGCATGAAATGCGCAAACCAGATGCTCGGCCCTGCAACCAGCCACCACAGGCTTTCGCGACTTTCCGACAGCGGGTTGCCATTGTTTTCGTTCATTTGGCTCACCGTCCACTCATCAAGGGGAAGCCCGCGATGACGGCAACCGTAACCACCACGGTGATCAGCGCGAAATGCCAGTAAAGCGCGATGTTGCGAATTTCGATGTCGTGCGTTGCTGTCATGCGTCCCGCCGCGCGCCGCGCAATGCAGTAAAGCTGCATCAGAAAACCGATCGCAACATGAAGTGCTGTCCATATCACGAGCACCCAGACGATGGCGGGATACACGTGCGATGTCGGATCCATGTTCGCGAAATGCGGTCCGGCGAGCATGGCGAGCGTGCCGGCAACTGCAAGCACTGCGGCAAGTGAAATTGCGGCGTAAAAGCGGAAGCCATGATCGCGCGCATTCCAGCGTCGCGCGAACAGTGTCAACAGCCATGACGCGAACGATGCCGCAAGCGCGATCAATGGCCATGTAACGCCTGGCCCTTCATTGTCCGGCGGAAAGTTTTCGTGAATCGTCCAGAAAAAGAAGTAGCCGAAGACAAGACTGAAAAACGCCGTCATGATGCCGATCATGGTGATGAGCGTCGCCCACCAGCCGACCGATTCTGATCCCGACGAATAAAGCGGCAGCACGAGTCCGTTGCCGACGTCTTTCTCCGGCTTCTCTGGAACGATGGCAGTTCCCGTCCACAACCAGTAAACGATGACCATCAAGGCAAGTACTGCACTCACGCCGGCGGGCGCATACATCTTGAATACGGGAAAGATGAACGCGCCGCCGGTGAACACCGCCGCCAGCAGTGGCAGAAAACTGATGCCCGGCACGCGCAGGCATTGTGTCGGCATTGCATCGATTGATGATGTCAGCAGCGTTTCACGCTTGCCTTCTTCGGCATCGGCAAGATAGCCGCGCCCCTCGGTGACGTGCTGCAACAGGTCCGGCTGTTCCCACAGCGGATAGCGACTGCTGACGTGAGGAACCGAACGCAATCCCCATGGCCGTATCGGCATCTTGATCGCCCATTCGAGCGTACCCGCGTTCCAGGGATTGATCGGTGCGGTCGCATGTTGAAGCCTGGAATGAACAGCGTTGACGATGAACACGAGAACACCGATGGCGAGCGCGAACGCGCCGCCCGTGGAAATCATGTTCAGCACATCGAAGCCGAGTCCTTCTGGATAGGTGTATACGCGACGCGGCATTCCGGCGAGGCCGGTGATGTGCATTGGCAGGAAGGCAACGTTGAAACCGATGAACATCAGCCAGAATGAAATCCGCCCCAGCCGTTCGGACATCATCTTTCCCGTCGCGAGCGGAAAGTAATAATAAAATCCTGCCGCGACGGGAAACAGCATGCCGCCTATCAGCACGTAATGCAGGTGCGCGACAATGAAATACGAGTCGTGCGCCTGGAAATCGAACGGTGCGATCGCGATCATCACGCCGGTGAGTCCGCCAAGCACGAAGATCGCCAATGCGCCCGCGACAAACAGCATCGGCACGGATCGCACAAAGCGTCCCGCCACGATCGTCGCGATGAAACAGAAAATCTGTACGCCTGTCGGAATCGCGACAGCTTGGGATGCGGCAGAGAAAAACCCCAGCGAAATGTTCGGCAACCCCGTGGTGTACATGTGATGCACCCACAGGCCAAAGCTGATGAACCCTGTGCCGATCGCCGCGAGCACCACCCAGCTGTAACCGACGATCGGCCGTTGCGCGGCCGTGGGAACAATCATCGCGACCAGCGCGACCGCCGGCAAGAAAATGATGTAAACCTCGGGATGTCCGAATATCCAGAACAAATGCTGCCACAGCAGCGGATCGCCGCCGCGCGAGGCGTCGAAGAACGGCCAGTCGAACGCGCGCTCCAGTTCGAACAACAGATCACCGGCAATCAGCGGCGGAAACGCGAACAGGATCATGCCCGCGACGACAAGTATGTACCACGCGTACAAGGGCATGAGATTGATGCGCATGCCGGGTGCGCGCGTTCTCAGGATGGAGACGATCAGTTCCACCGCCGCCGCGATCGAGGCGATCTCGATGAAACTCAATCCCAGCAGCCAGACGTCGTTGCCGATGCCTTCCTGGTAACGCGTCGCGAGCGGCGGATACATGAACCAGCCGCCTTTGGGTGCGGCGTCGAAAAAGATCGACCCGCAAACAAACGCGCCGCCGATTGCGAAACACCAGAAACCGTACGTTGAAAGACGCGGCAGCGGCAGCTCGCGCGCACCGAGCATGCCGGGCAGGATCATGATGGCGAAAGCTTCAAAAATCGGCACGGCAAACAGGAACATCATCACCGAGCCGTGCAAGGTGAAGGCCTGGTTGTACATGTCCGCGGAGAGAAAATCATTTTCCGGAACGGCGAGCTGGACGCGCATCAGCAACGCGAGCACGCCGGCGAACAGGAAAAAAATGAAAGACGCGGCGATATACCAGGTCCCGACCTGCGTGTTGTTCACCGCCGAGAAGTAACGCCAGCCGCGCGGCGTGCGCCAGGGTGCGGCCAGGCGTTCCTCTTGCGTCATCGATTCGCGATCCGTCATTGCAGTTCGTCCAGCCACTTGGCAATAGCGCGCAGATCTTCAGCCGGCAGCATGGCGAACGACGGCATGTAAACGCCCGGCTTGACTGCTTCAGGATGTTCGATCCAATGACGGAAATTATCCGGCTTCGTGGAAAGCACACCGGCCGCGATGCTCAAGCGGCTGCCGACATGTGTAAGGTCCGGCCCCACCTTTCCGGTCGCCGCTGTGTTCCGAACCGTATGGCAGGCGCCGCAACCATTGAAAAGAAATGCATCCCGGCCACGCACGGCCAGCGAACTTTTCGGAGCTTGCGCGGGTTCCGCCTGGTGTTGCAGCCATTCATCGAATGCAGCGGCCTCCATCACCATGACGTAAAAATTCATGCGCGCATGCGACGCACCGCAATACTCCGCGCAGGCGCCGCGATAAATACCGGTTTCGGTCGGCGTGAGTGTGAGTGTCGTTGTTCGACCTGGCGTCATGTCCACTTTGCCCGCGAGCGACGGAACCCAGAAAGAATGAATCACGTCCGGGCTGCTCAACAGGAACTCGACGCGCTCACCGACGGGTAAACGGATTTCGTTCGCCAGCACCACCTCGCTGCCATCAGGCAACAAATACCGCACACGCCACCACCATTGCTCACCGGAGACAGCAATCCGCAGTCCGTCGTCTGCAATCGGCGCGCGAAGTTGGGGCATCAGCGCAAGCCCGTAAGCCAGCAGACTGGTGAGAACGATGACCGGAAAGATGACACCGCCACCGATGATCAATCCGCGTGCAACACGAATGCTGTGCCGTTCGGGATTGACGACAGTTGCGTAGAACGCAAGTGCGACCACCATGAGCCAGATCACGAACGCACCGATCGCCATGACCAGGAACAGGTTCGCGATCTTGCCTGCCTCGATGCCGGCAGGCATCAAGGACGATTGCACGTTGCCGCAGCCGGCGAGAAGCAGTGTCGCTGCCAAAAGTACAAGCGCCCTGCCAAGTCGTGTCAAAACTACTGCACTCGGCAATACGGCGTTAAAAATCGGCTCGGAATGCTCATGTATTGGCATATACACTCTGCTTCCTCACCGATTTTTGCCTTGTCTTGCCGTCGCTCGTGACGTTTTGACACAGCTTGGCTGCGCCGCGCAGGTGCATGCTTCATCACGTTGATTCCCCTGATGAAGACTCAACGTAAGCAAGCGCAAATGTGGTTCACATAAGGGAAGCGGTGTAACCGGAACGGCGGTCATGCAAGAAGTTTCCGGCGTAGCCGCGCGATGCCGGATAATCACTCGCTTCGCCGGTTGCCTATGGCTTTCGGCGGCCTTCGACGCACCGCTCCTGAATTGCTTCGAGCCGCTCGAGATCCTCGCCCGTCCGGCTGCCGAACCAGTGCGACACCTCGTGCGAGAAAAAATCGGCGGCGGAGGCAAGGCCACACATTATTAGATAGGTACGGCGGGACGGCGCCGCGCCCTCTTGATGCAGCAGGTCGGAAAGCGCCGCGCAGAGGGCCTGGGTGACATGGGCGGCGTCGGAAGGCCGTAACGGTCGGGTTTCCTTGTGCATTTCGGGCATTTGCCTCTTCCTGACTGCAATTACTGGCCACGCAGCCTAAATGCCTCGTGGCGCGCCTTCAATACACTTTTTCTGCACCATCGACATTCACGCCTTGACTTGTGGGGGATTACCACCTAGTTTCACAACACCGTTGCCATTCAAGTCGAAGAATGAAGCTCGCTGACTGCGCCGAAATCACCACGGGCCATCCCTTCCGCAGCCGCATTGCGGCGCTGCCGGGCTCGGGAACCGTAGCCGTCCAGATGAAAGACGTTTCCAGTTATGGCGACATCCTCTGGACGTTCGCCACCGAAACGCAGCCCGTCACCGTCTCGCCCGCCTGGCTCGAAGACGGCGATATCCTGCTCGCCGCGCGCGGCAACCAGAATCGCGCCGTGCTGGTGAAGAATCCGCCAAAATCCCTCGCCGCGCCGCACTGGTATGTGATTCGCTGCCATGACAATAAACTGCTACCCGCGTTTCTCGTCTGGCAGATGAACCGCAAACCGGCACAGAACTGGTTCCGGCGCGAATCCACCGGCACCGCGACCCGGAACCTGCGGCAGGAATCCGTGGCGAACCTGGAAATCGCTGTTCCCCCGCTGGAAGAACAGCGCCGCATCATCGCGATCGCCGAGGCCGCAAGAAAAGAGCGTGAAATCTGTGAACGCCTGATGACGGCAACCGAAACACTCAACGACGGGCTGGCGCGCCGGCTCCTGAAAAGCACAAGAAACCGGAAGGTCTCGTGATGAGCACAAAGCAGAAAAGCGTTACCCGAAAGAACAATGACAACAACAACGCAGTGCCGGCGGATGCCGTGCGCCAGGACGCCATCAACAAGGCGCTCTGGTCGGTGTGCGATACCTTCCGCGGCACCATCAGCGCGGACACCTACAAGGATTTCATCCTCACCATGCTGTTCCTGAAATACATCTCGGATGTCTGGCAGGACCATTACGACGACTACAAGAAAAAGCACGGCGACGAACCCGAACTCATCGACGCATTGATGAAGACCGAGCGCTTCGTCATTCCCGAAGGATCGAGCTTCTACGATCTGTACGCGCGCCGCCACGAGCCGCACAACGGCGATCGCATCGACACCGCCCTGCACGCCATTGAAGAAGCGAACGGCAGCAAGCTGCATTCGCCAGGAAAAAGCGTCTTCCAGGACATCATCTTCAACACGCACAAACTGGGCGACGAAAAACAGAAGAACGGCATCCTGCGTCACGTGCTGGAAGACTTCGCCAAACCGGAACTCAACCTCAAGCCGTCCCGCGTCGGCAAGCTCGACGTCATCGGCAACGCCTACGAATATTTGATCGGCCGTTTTGCCGCGCAATCCGGCCAGAAGGCCGGCGAATACTACACACCGCCCGAAGTCTCGGAATTGCTCGCCGAACTGCTCGACCCGAAACCCGGCGAATCCATCTGCGATCCCGCCTGCGGTTCCGGTTCGCTGTTGATGAAGTGCGGCAGAAAAGTCCGCGAGCACTTCAACAACGACAAGACCTACAAGCTCTACGGCCAGGAAGCCATTGGCGATACCTGGGCGCTGGCAAAAATGAACTTCTTCCTGCACAGCGAAGACAACCACAAGGTCGAATGGGGCGACACACTGCGAAGCCCGCAACTCATCGACGACAAGGGCAATCTCATGCTCTTCGATATCGTCACCGCCAATCCGCCCTTCTCGCTCGACAAATGGGGCCACGATGATGCGGAACACGATCCCTACGGCCGCTTCGCCCGTGGCATACCGCCAAAAACCAAAGGTGACTACGCCTTCATCCTGCACATGATTGAAACCATGAACCCGAAAACCGGGCGCATGGGCGTCGTCGTGCCGCACGGCGTGCTGTTTCGCGGTTCGGCTGAGGGCAGGATTCGCCAGAAACTCATCGAAGAAAACCTGCTCGACGCCGTCATCGGCCTGCCGGAAAAACTCTTCTACGGCACCGGCATTCCCGCAGCCATTCTCGTTTTCCGCCGCAACCGCAACACGGAAAACGTCGTGTTCATCGACGCCAGCCGCGAATTCGAAGCCGGCAAGAACCAGAACAAACTTTCGGATGAAAACATCCGCAACATCGTTGCCGTTTATCAAAAGGCACTGAAGGCGCACACGCTGAAAGGCACTGAGGGCAAAGTGCTGAAAGACAAATACGCCTACCTCGCAACGAAACACGAAATCGCCGCGAACGATTTCAACCTCAACATTCCGCGCTACGTCGATACCTTCGAGGAAGAAGAAGAAATCGACCTCATGGCCGTGCGCGCCGAACGCATGGCACTGAAGCAGGAACTCATGAGCCTGGAAGAGAGAATGGAAGGGTATTTGAAGGAGCTTGGATATGGTTCCTGAGGGATGGCAGCCAACGACGTTCGGCAATGTCACTCGCATTGCCAATGGACAAGTAGACCCGACCATCGAGCCGTATCAAAGCATGCCTCATATTGGGCCAGAGAACGTTGTGTCTAACACCGGGCAGATTATCAACATTAGAACCACTCTTGAGGATGGAGTCACTTCAGGAAAATATGCTTTCGACGAACACGCCATTGTGTACTCCAAAATCCGCCCGAACTTGAACAAGGTCTGCAAGCCAGGGTTCAAAGGTGTTTGCAGCGCCGACATGTATCCAATCTGGGCATTGGAATCGACTTCCAGTGATTTTCTGGCGCACTACATGAGAAGCCATCTTTTTCTATCGCGCGCAGTTGCCGTTTCAATGCGCACCGGAATGCCAAAGATCAACCGGCAAGATCTGACAGTATTACCAATCGCACTTCCTCCTCGTCCAGAACAAGATCGCATCGCCCTCATGTTGTCGATCTGGGACAAAACCATCGCCGCTACCGAACGCCTGCTCGCCGTCAGCGAAAAGCAGAAGAAAGCCCTCATGCAGCAACTGCTGACCGGCAGGAAGCGCCTGCCGGGATTCAACGATGAGTGGAAGCCGTATCGACTCGGCGAGCTTTTCAAGGAACGCGCTGAAACCGGCTTCTTGAACTTGCCACTGCTTTCGATAACCAGCGATACCGGCGTAATTCCCCGCGATGGTGTAGGTCGCAAGGACACCTCGAACGCGGACAAATCGAAATACAAGCGAATCTGCCCGGGCGACATCGGCTACAACACCATGCGGATGTGGCAAGGCGTGTCCGCGCTCTCCGGTCATGAAGGAATTGTCAGTCCGGCTTACACAATTCTCGAACCGACAGACAAGGTACATCCGAGATTCGCCGCTTACCTGTTCAAACTGTCTGGGCTCGTGCATCAGTTCTACCGGCATTCTCAAGGACTGGTTTCCGACACCTGGAATCTGAAGTACCACCATTTCGCGGAAATCGTCTGGCCGTTTCCAGAGAAACCGGAACAGGAAGCCATCGCAAACGTTCTTGTCGCTGCTGACGCTGATATTGCCGTTCTGAAAAGCAATCTGTCGTACCTGAAAGAAGAAAAGAAAGCCCTGATGCAACAACTCCTCACCGGCAAGCGCCGCGTGAAAGTCGATGCACCGAAAAAGGAAACGGTCAATGGATGACGCGGTCACGCCGGCAAGCTTCGTAGGTTGGGGTGAGCACCGCGAACCCCAACATCGCGCGCATTCCCGTCACTCAATACCGTTGGGCTGCTGCGTCGCCTTACCCCAACCTACGGGATCTGAAATTCCACATATTTTATTGCGTAGCCCGAACGAGCTTGGAAGCAAGCGTAACCTTGGCGGTTTTTTATTGCCTGCGTTTTGGAGGAAGAACCGCAACGCGGTATCAGCGATTCGGCTCAGGGCGCACCGGATTGACGCTGCACGCTTCTCCGGTAAAGTTCCCGCCACGACGATCCCCTCGCAGCGCCATTCGGTTGACGTTCGCCTGGGGCGAAAAAACCGCCTCCGTGGCGGTTTTTTCATGGCCGCCGGGCCTTGCGCGTTGCAGGGTATCTGCTCGGTTGACACGCTCCGAATCGATGGAGATAATCTCGCCACGACTCTCCCCTCGCAGCGCCATTCGGTTGACGTTCGCTTGGGGCGAAAAAACCGCCCTCCGGGCGGTTTTTTCATGTCCGCAGTTTGCGGCTACCCGCTCGGTCGTATGAAAAACAGGGAGTTCTCCTGTTGTCGGCGCTCGCGGGCGTCTTCACAATTCGGACAACACAACCGCCACGCCTATGCTCCCGATTGCCGGAGTATGCGTAACCTTGGCGGTTTTTTTATGCCCACAGGGAGGTCGGGAGCGATGAGGACGATTTATTACGTTGACGGTTACAACCTGTTCTACGGCGCACTGAAGCACACACCTTATAAATGGCTGGATTTGCCGCGTTTGTTACACGACAGGATTGGCCGGACCGAAAATCCGGAATGCACGCTGGAATGCGTCAAATATTTCACGGCGCCCGTCAAGACGAAGGTTGCAACACGTGGACAGGATGCATTGACGGCACAGCACCGCTATCACCGCGCACTTTCCACCCTCTATCCCGACAAGATTCAGATCATCTCAGGCTATTACAGTCTCGAACGCGGCCTTCCGCTGCGCTACCGCAATCCGCCAGACAAGACGGATCGCGTGGCGGTCTGGAACCTGGAAGAAAAGCAGACAGATGTGAATATCGCTCTGACGTCCTATCGCGACATGGCGAAGGGGAAAGTCGATCAACTGGTTTTTGTGTCGAACGATTCGGATCTGGTTCCCGCGTTGCAGGCGATTCGGGATGACTTTGATGGCTATTGCCGTATTGGTTTGATCACGCCCATTCAGAAACAGGATGGAAACGCGACCGCACGCAGGACCAATGAACGTCTTTCAAAGCACGCCGACTGGACGCGTCGGCACATTCTTGAGGAAGAACTTCAGGATTCGCAACTTCCGGGAAAAATCGGAACGCGACGTAAACCTGTCTACAAACCGGATTACTGGTGACGCCGATGCACGACTTGCCCCGCTTCCAGGAAGAGTTCAGCGCCAAGCTGCCGGCGCTCGCGCTGCTGCACAATCTCGGTTGGGAATTTCTCACGCCAGCCGAGGCGGTTCGCCTGCGCGACGGCAAGTTCGATCAGGTCGTGCTGAAGGATGTGCTGCGTGAGAACCTGCGCAAGCGGCGCTTCGTTTTCAACGGCGAGGAACAGTGGCTGACGGAAAGCACGATCGAAGGCATTGTGACGGAAGTCTGCAATCCCGCGCTGAACGAAGGCTTGCTGAAGGCGAACGAACGCATTTACAACCATCTGCTTTACGGCATCGCGGTGAACCAGTTTGTGGATGGCCGCAAGGCGAACCCGACAATCGCGCTGATCGACTGGCACAATCCCGCCAACAACACGTTCCTGTTTACGGAGGAATTTCCGGTGCTGCGCGCGGACGGCGTAAACAAACGCCGCCCGGACATTGTGTGCTTCGTGAACGGTATTCCTTTCGTGGTGATCGAGGCCAAGCGGCCGGACGGACATGGCGGCAAGGCGCCGACGATCGACGAGGGTATTTCCCAGCATCTGCGCAATCAGCGTATGGACGAGATCCCGCAGTTGTACGCCTACGCTCAACTGCTTGTTTCCATCAGCGGCGTGTCCGCGCGCTACGGCACGGTGCTGACAGAGAAGAAGTTCTGGACGGTTTGGAAGGACGAGGAGTTCGATGAAGCGCGTTTCCATGAGATGAAGAACCACGCATCGAAGCCAGATTTCGTCGAAGCGCTTTTCCGGGAGCGATCCCGGGAAGATCGCGAGTGGTTCGAAGGCTGGTGCGGCGGCGGGCTGGACGTGACGGACCAGGACCGGTTGCTGACGGGTTTGCTGGATAAGGGCCGGTTGCTGGAACTGGTGCGGTTCTTCAGTTTCTTTGACCGCAAGGCGGGCCGCATCGTGGCGCGGTATCCGCAGTTCTTCGCCATCCGCGCGTTGCTCGATCAGGTGCAGAAGAAGCGACCGGACGGCAGTCGCGATGGCGGCGTGATCTGGCACACCACGGGCTCGGGCAAGTCGTTCACGATGGTGTTCCTGTCACGCGCATTGATCCTGCATGAGGCGCTCAAGCAATGCCGCATCGTGGTGGTGACGGACCGCGTGGACCTGGAGCGGCAGTTGAGTGGTACGTTCAGGACCAGCGGCGAGCTGGCCGGCAAGCGAGACGCGAAAGACGCGATGGCGACATCAGGCAGGCGTCTCGCGCAACAGATCGGCAAGGGCACGGAACGGATCGTGTTTTCGCTGGTGCAGAAGTTCAACACTGCCGCACGTCTGCCGGAATGCCGCAACGACAGCGCGGACATCATCGTGCTCGTGGATGAAGGTCACCGCACGCATGGCGGCGAAAGTCATGTGCGCATGCGCCAGGCGCTGCCGAACGCCGCGCTCGTGGCATTCACCGGCACGCCGCTGCTGAAGGACGAGAAAACCACCAACAAGTTCGGCCGCATCGTGCACGCCTACACCATGCAGCGCGCGGTGGAAGACGGCACGGTGACGCCGCTGCTTTACGAAGAGCGCGTGCCGGATCTGGATGTGAACGACCGCGCCGTCGATAGCTGGTTTGCGCGCATCACCGAAGGCCTGACGGAAAAACAGCGCGCCGACCTGAAACGCAAGTACACGACGAAAGGCGCGCTTTACAAGGCGGAAGATCGCATTCGTTTGATCGCGCTGGACGTTGCCAATCACTTGCACAAGCACCTGGATTCGGAACTCAAGGCGCAGCTTGCCTGCGACAGCAAGATCTCGGCGATTCGCTACAAGCGGTTTCTCGACGAAGCCGGCCTGTTTGAAAGCGCGGTGGTGATGTCGCCGCCGGACAGCCGCGTGGATAACACCGAGGTCGATGAAGCGGCCATGCCGGAAATCCAGAAATGGTGGAAGGCGAACGTCGGCAACCTGCCAGAGGCGGATTACACGAAAGACGTCATCTGGCGGTTCGAGAAGGATAACGACCTGAAACTCCTGATCGTGGTTGATCGGCTGCTGACAGGTTTTGACGAGCCGAAGAACGCCGTGCTGTACATCGACAAGCCGTTGAAGGAACACAATCTCATTCAGGCCATCGCCCGCGTGAACCGGCTGCATCCGAGGAAGAAGCACGGCTACCTGATCGATTACCGCGGCATTCTGACGGAACTCGATACGACGATCGCGAAGTACCAGGATCTTGCGGCGCGAACGCAAAGCGGCTACGACATCGACGATCTCGCCGGGCTCTATCAATCCATGAGCACGGAGTACAAGCGGCTGCCCCGGTTGTACGCGGAGCTGTGGGACGTTTTCCGGAGCGTGCGCAACCGGAACGACTACGAACAGTTTCGCCAGGTGCTCATTCCGAAGATGAAGACCGAGAACGGCGAAACATTCGACGCGAACCAGAAAAAACGTGACGAGTTCTACGCTCGCTTGACGGCTTTCTCGACCTGCCTGAATGTCGCGCTGCAATCTGCGACGTTCTTTGAAGATGCTGCGTTTACCGAAGACGACCGCTGGCTTTACAAGAAGACGCTTCGGGAGATGCGTTCGCTGCGGCAACGTGTGCGGGAAGACGCCGGCGAAGCGGTTCACTACGGGGAATACGAGGACGACGTCCGGAAACTGGTGGACAAGCATGTCGTTGGCGTCGGCGTGAAAGAGCCGGAAGCGATTTACGACATCGGACTTCTCGGCGCCGCCATCGAGCCTGAAAAATGGACCGACGAAAAGACGCGCAACGAGACGGACCTGATCCGCACGCGCATCACGCGCAAGATCGAACAGGATCTCGCCGACGATCCTTACGCGCGCGAGACGTTCTCGAAACTGTTGCAGCAGGTGATTGAAGAAGCGGAGAAACTGTTCGATCACCCGCTGAAGCAATATTTCCTGTTCAGGGAATTCGAGGAGAAAGTGGCGGCGCGCGAAACGCCCGGCATTCCCGAAGCGTTGCGTGACAATCGCCACGCGCAGGCTTGCTTCGGTGTGTTTCGCAAGGTTCTGACCGAAAATTTCGCCGGACAAGACGACGCACATGCGGCGTGGGTGGAACTTGCTTTCACCTGCGATCGTGAAGTCGATCAGGCGGTCGCGGAAAATTCCGTGAATCCGCAGAATATCGATGCCGCAATTCGCAAGAAACTGCTGCCGCTGGTGTTCCAGCAATGCAAACGCGCCGGCGCCGGCATTGAACAGGCGAAACAGATTGTCGAGTGGATCGTCCAGATCACTCGCGTCGGCTTGGGCAAACCCTGAGTATGCCGGTCAACATTATTCGCCGGTTAGCGCCGGAAACGCCGTTGCATCGTCTGAGATACGGCGACGAAGTCATTGCCTTCGAACGCCTGCCCCGCACTTCAAGCCGCCAGCGAATCCTGATCAAGGTCCACCCCGATTGTCGCGTGCAGGTCCGCGCGCCTGACTCGGCCAGCGATGCCGATGTTCTGCAAGCTGTGCGCAAACGCGCCGGCTGGATATCAAAACGCTTGCAGGAGTTCCGGAAAGCTTCGGAGTTTGCCGCAACCCGTCGCTACGTCAGCGGCGAATCGCATCCTTACCTTGGCAGAAACCATCTCCTGAAAGTCCTGCATGCAGAAGATGCCGAGACCGTGAAGCTGCTTCGTGGACGTTTCGAAGTACGCGCCCGTGATCGCAACGCGGAGCGCGTGCAAAAGCTGCTCGGTGACTGGTATCGCTCAAAGGCCGAGGACATTTTCCGGCAACGCCTGGACGCGTTGATGCAGGAAGTGCTTTGGCTGCGGGAACCACCCGAACTCGGGATTCGGGTCATGCAGACGCAGTGGGGGAGTTGCTCACCGAAAGGGCGGCTGACGCTGAATCTTCATATGGTCAAGGCACCGCGGGATTGTATCGATTACGTGATCCTGCACGAACTGTGTCACCTGGCGGAACACAACCACAGCAAAAGGTTCTACCGGCTCATGAAACAGGTCATGCCGTCGTGGGAGGAGGTGAAGCGCCTTCTCGACTCGAGGGCCGCCGTCATTCTCGCGACCTAATGCAACCCGCTTTGCGGGTTGGGGTTTATGGCGCGCCCGGCAGGATTCGAACCTGCGACCCCTGCCTTCGGAGGGCAGTACTCTATCCAGCTGAGCTACGGGCGCGTGTCTGGAAAGGGGCGCAAGGATAGCGTTTTCGGCAATATCCGTCCATTCAAGGTTCCGGTCCGCGATCCCGATTTCACGTCGACTCGGCGCGATCCAGCGCACGGAGTTCGTTCTCGGTCTGCCGGTGCACGGAGCGCAGGCTTTCGGCGTCGGCGTTGCCCTGCTCGACGCGCGCGGCGAGGGCGGCAAGCTTGCGACAGCCCATGGAGCCAGCGGCACCGGCGAGGCGATGTGCGTCGCGCCGGAGCGTTGCGTCATCGCCGGTGAGGGCGGCGGCTTCAATGGCATCGACCAGCGTCGCCGCGGTCTGCCGGAAGGTGGCGAGAATGTTGTGGAACCGTTCGTCGCCCAGTGCCGCGCGATGCTGTCGCAGCATCGGTGCGTCAACGAGGAGTTGTTCTTCGTCCTCGGCAGCCGCGATTTCGGAGTCGTCATCGAGTTGCGCCAGCGCCTGCGACAATCGCGCGGCGGGCAGCGGCTTGAGCAACACCTTGTTCATGCCGGCGTCGAGACAGGCCGCAACATCTTCTGCGCTGATGCTTGCGGTCAGGCCGAGCACCGGCAGGCCCGCCTTCACGGGATCGTCCAGCGCGCGAATGCGCCGTGTCACTTCACGCCCATCCATGCCCGGCATGTGAATGTCCATCAGCACCACGTCGAACTCGCGTTCGGAAAGCAGTTTCAATGCAATGAATCCGTCAGGCGCGACGCTCACCGCGTGCCCTTCGTATTCCAGCAATCCGCGCGCGACTTCCTGGTTGACCGGCTGGTCTTCGACGAGCAGCACGCGCAGCATGCGTCCGCGTCGCACGGGCGCGCTTTCAACATGCGGCGGCGTATCCGCGATATCGAAATCGAGTTCGAACCAGAACACGGTGCCCGCGCCGGCAACGCTTTCCACGCCGATCGCACCATTCTGCATTTCCACCAGCCGCTTGCAGATCGAAAGGCCGAGCCCCGTGCCACCGTAAGTCCGCCGCGTCGAGGTGTCGGCTTGCACGAACGCATCGAACAATCGCTTCTGCTGTTCTTCTGAAATGCCGATGCCGGTGTCTTCGACCGTGAAGGTAATGCGCACGCGACCCGGCTCCAGCGGTTGTTCCGCCGCGCGCACTTTCACGCCGCCCGCAGGCGTGAACTTGATTGCGTTGGAAACCAGGTTCATCAACACCTGGCGCAATCGCGTTGGATCACCGTTCACAGCAGATGGCAATTCGCCGTGGAACGCCAGCGCGAGCCCTTTCTCGCGTGCGCGCGGGCCAAGCAACAGCACGACGCTTTCGGCGACTTCGCGCGGATCGAATGCAATCGATTCGAACTCGATCACGTTCGCCTCGATGCGCGAGAAATCCAGCACATCATCAAGAATGGTGAGCAGCGACTCGCCGGATTTTTCCAGCGCCTCCACGTAGCCGCGCTGGCGGCGCGAAAGCCGCGTGCGCGCGAGCAGTTGCACCATGCCCAGCACACCGTTCATCGGCGTGCGTATTTCGTGGCTCATCAGCGCGAGAAAGGAAGACTTCAGGCGCGTCGCTTCTTCCGCGGCATTTTTCTCGCGCGCGAGGTAGCGCACTTCGATGCGCTTTTTCAGGTACTGCAGAATGAGCCACGCGAGTCCGGCGGTGAACATGGCGTATGCAAGGTAAGCGGGCAGCGTGAGCCACCACGGTGGCAGCACTGTAATGGCAAGTTGCGCAGGCTGGTCATTCCACGCGCCATCCGGATTGGCGGCGCGCACTTCAAAAAGATAATCACCGGGATCGAGATTGGTGAACGTCGCAAACGGCTTCTCGGCGTCCGTCTCCACCCACTCGTCATCGAAACCGCGCAAGCGATACGCGAAACGGTTGCGCGCGGGATCGGTGAAATGCAGCGCGCCGAATTCGATCGAGAAAAGATTCTGTTCATGGCGCAATGTGACGGCGTCTGCCTGGTTCGCCGGTTCGCGCAGCACGGCTTCGGGGTTCTTCGGTTGTGGTTCCAGCGGCGTGTTGAACAAGGATAGGCGCGTGATGCGTACGGGCGGCGGCTGTTCGCTCGGCTTGATGTCTTTCGGATCGAACACATTGAAACCACCAATGCCACCGAAAAACATTTCGCC
>DASVDI010000036.1:0-48657 GCA_036381175.1 Gammaproteobacteria bacterium | reverse complement strand
TCGACCCACTTGCCATCAACCCGCTCCTCGGTCCGTGCCTCGTAGCGGCTTGCGTCGAGTGGCCGCAGGCTGCTGCGGAATTCGCGAACCTTGCCTTCCTTGTCGACATACGTTTCGCCCGGTGACAGAAGAACGCCGTCTTCGACGACCATCCGGCCCTCGCTCACGCCGCCCAGCGAATTGACGTAGTAAAAAACAACGCCTTCGGCAGCGCCATCGATCGAGTACAAAGTTTCTCCGCAATACGCAGGCCCCTTGCCACGCACCACGTGAACGTCGCGCAAATGCTCACCGTCATAAACCCATTCATAACAATGCGTATCGACACTGCCGTTCGCATACGTTCCCTGCCAGCAATTTCCTGCGAGAAAATCGAAGGCACGCAGAGGTGAATCATCGGTAGCGTGTACTGGCACCGCGATAAACAGGAGCAACGGCAGAATTCGCATGAATGCGATCTCCTTCAATGCCACAGGCCGAGAATCGCGCCGTACAGCGTGTATTGCACGGTGTGATAGCCGCCGTTGACGAGCAACAATTTGAACGGTTTCTGCTCGAACTGGTAATTGATCGCGAACGATCCCGCGACCCAGAACAAGCCCGCCGCGAAACCTGCTGCCGCAGCGTATCCGAATGCGGGTGCGGGACCGAGAAACATCGCGAACACGAACGCACCGAGCAGCGACCAGATGAAGGCGATGCCGAAGACTTTTGCGGGGTGTCCCTGCTGCGTTTGCTCTTCCGTGATTCCGCTGGCCGACATCCACACGTTCTTGAACACCGCATACCACACGCCGCCCAGCACGAAAGCCGAGATGGCTGCGGCGAGCACGGCGAGATAATTGATTTGTGCGATTGCATTTTCCATGACCGGTTCCCCTTCTTTTACAGTTGTTCTTTTTGATCCGCGTGGCGCGGGTTCAGCTATTACCGGAATCCGGTGGCACATAGCCTTCCGGTGCTTCGGCGCCACCGCCGAAAAGAAACTTTTCCATCTCCTGTTCGAGAAATTTTCGCGCTTTTGGATCAATGGTGCTTAGACGGTACTCGTTGATGAGCATGGTCTGGTGGCGAATCCACTGCTGCCAGCCGGCTTTCGAAACATTCTCGAAAATGCGTTTGCCGAGCTCGCCGGGATACGGCTGGAAATCCAGCCCTTCGGCTTTCTCGCCGAGCACGGTGCAATCAACCATGCGTGCCATCGCGTTCTTCCTCTTCAAGATTTTCGTTCATGCATTGTGCGAACTGTTGCAGGATGCGCTGCACGGGCGCGGCGAAGCCAAGGGCCGGCAGCGCGGCGGCAGGATACCAGCCGGATTCGGCATCCGAAACGTTTGCGGGCGCGGTTTCAAGGCGCGCATGCACGGGCCGGATGTGCAGGCGAAAATGACTGAAAGTATGAGTGAACGTTTCCAGTGTTCCGATGACAGTCGCGTTCGGATGATTTTCGGCAAGCCACTTATGCGCGTCGCGAGCTTCGGGCAGGCTCCACAAACCACCCCAGATGCCGATGGGCGGGCGTTTCTGCAACAGCACGCGTCCGCGGTATTCGAGCAACAGCATGTCGATTTTTTTCTCCGGCATGATGACGCGCGGTTTACGCCCCGGGAACTCGGACTGGCGTGCCTGTTTCCTCGCAATGCAGTCCGACCCGACCGGGCATGCATCGCAACGCGGTTTGCTGCGCGTACACACCGTTGCGCCCAGATCCATCATCGCCTGGTTGTAGGCATCGCATCGCTCGACCGGAAGACTCTCTTCCGCGACCTCCCACAACTGTTTCATTACTGCTGTCCTGCCCGGCCAGCCCTCAACCGCCGCGTGCCGTGCGAACACGCGCTTGACGTTGCCGTCCAGAACCGCATGACGCTGGCCATGGCTCAGCGAAAGAATTGCGCCAGCCGTCGAACGCCCGATGCCGGGCAAGGCGGCAACCTTCTCGAACTCTCCCGGAAACTCGCCGTTGAATTCGTCGCGGATGATTTTCGCCGCAGCATGAAGATTGCGCGCACGCGCGTAATAGCCGAGGCCCGACCAGTGATGCAGCACATCGTCTTCGGGCGCATCGGCAAGCGCAATCACGCCGGGAAAACGTTTCATGAAACGTTCGTAGTAAGGAATCACCGTCGCAACCTGCGTCTGCTGCAACATGATCTCGGATATCCACACGCGGTACGGCGTCGTGCTCTGCTGCCAGGGAAGATTCTTGCGGCCGTGCACATCGAACCACTCCAGCACACGGTTTGAAAACGTATCCGTCATCACCGCGCCTCGCGTTCGTTTGCCAGTTTTTCGATGCCGTTGATCATGTCCCGGCCTTCATCGGCAAGTCCTGACTGGATGAGGCCCGGGCCAATCAGCCACGGCACCCAGAAATCCGGCTCCATCATCATGTCCCAGCTCAGTCGCGTTTGGCCGTCACCGATCTTCTGCAAACGCCATTCGCTACGTCCCTGCTTCAAGTCACCGCGTTCGGGCAACGTTTCGAACACGATGACGTCATCATCACGCGAATCCGCGCGCTGCACTTGTTCGATGGTCTTGCAGAAAATGCTGAAGCAGGCGCGCGAGCGCACGAAAACGATCGCAACATCGGGCGCAGGCCGTTCCAGGACTTCGGCTTTCAATACGGCGCCGGTAATCCAGTGCATGTGGTTGTAATCGGTAATCACGTGACGAACAGCCTGAATACCGGCATCGATCCGCGCCTGGGCATGAACGCGATAAACGCCGTTCTCAAGGCTCACGTCGATGTTTTCGAATTCCGCGGCTTGCGTGCTGAATGCAGACAGAAACGCAAGCAGCAGGTAACGTTTCTTCACTCAAACAAGCCCTTGAACTTGTCCTTGAGCTTATCCTCCAGGCGTTCCTTTTCTTCGTCGAGCTTTCTTTGCGCCTCGTCGCGCAGTTCCTGCTCCCGGCGTTGGGCTTCCTCGCGCAATTCCTGCTTCTTGCGTTCAAGTGCTTCGCGCGCTTTCGCTTCAAGCACGCTTTTCACATCAGGGCGTATCGACGGATCCATGATCGGACCGGTGATATGCACAGGAATTGCCACATCGGCGAGCTCTTCCAGCTCACCGCTCAGTTGTGGTGATTTCAGCACCGTCGCTTCCACCGTGTAATCCAGTGTCGCCTCTGCAATGTCGATATCGCCGCTGCCGGTGATGCGCAGGAACGGCAATTTTGCGAGAAGATCGTCGTTATGAACAACGCCTTGTGCGATGGTTCCTGTCGCCGAGAGTTCCGCGAATTCCGTGCGATCCGGCGCGTCGCTCTCGTAACTGCGTCCCTTCAATTTTGCGTACGCCTCGCGAATGGACTCCCAGACGTTGAAACCTTCGAGCGCACCGTCGGCGACGTCGACATTGAACGCGCCATTCAGCGTTTCGCGCAGGTCGCCAACGGTGTGTCCGCGCGCATTGGCGGTGACATCAATATTCGCAGTGCCGGAAATATTTTCGACGTCGAGGAAATCCTTGACCATCGGTGTCAGCGCTACGTCGTTGACATGTTCATCGACCGACATGACAGGCACCTCGCCGCTTGCATCAAGACGCAGATCGCCGCTGTAACCGCCACCGTAAAATTTTGCCTGCGCGGGATGAACCCGAAGCTTGTCATTCTTTGCCGTGACGCCGATCTTCACGTCGGTCGAGTTGAAATCGAACGCTTTCAGTTTGCCGATCGAAAGTTCACCGACGATGTTGTGCCCGCGCACGAGATTGGCCGGAATCTCGATCTGATCCAGCGGTGTTGATGCACCTTCCTCGGGCGCGGCATTTTCTGTGGCGGGCGGCAGGTAACGATCGACGTCTATCTGATCGATCGCAAGATTGAATCGCGCGGCCAGATTCTCGAAGCTCGTGACCGCCAGGCGTCCGGTGATGTTGGATTGATCCAGCACAGCATGGAGGTTTTCGATGGCGACGCTGTCCGGTGTTGCCTGGAATGTTGCCGACAATGCCGCCGTATCAAGCACTTCCCCGTCCTGCGTCGCGGGCAGTTCCTGGCCCAGCTTCACCAGCAACTGTCCGGGTGAGAATTCCGCGATGCGGATTTCGCCGTTCACGTTCGCCGTTCCGTCGAGATCGGAAGCGCTCGCCTTGCCGTCGATGTTCATGCCGAGTGCGTGCACGGAGAACTCTGGCACGCTCGCCGTTCCGGCGGGCTGGTCGTAATTGAAACTCACCGCGCCACCGGCAGCGCCGTTCAACAGCATGCCATTTGGCAAGCGATCACCGAGTTGCTTCGCAAGTTGCGCGAGATCCTCGGCGGCGAACTCGAAGGTTCCGGCTGCCTTGAGTCCTGAAGCCAGGCCGCTCGCCTCGACATCCAGGTCCGCGTTCACGCCCAACGTCTGCAAGGTCAGCGCCTGCACTTCGGCCGTTTCCGCGCTCATGTCCGCGGCGATACGCTGCCATGACACGCGTCCGTCGAGCGATGGCACCGGCAGTGCTGCGCCCTTGGCGTCAAATGTGAGCGTGCCATCCGTTATCGAGTAGCGTTGTGCGTCGGGTGCGGCGGCAACACGGCCCTTGAACTCGAACGTTGCGGCAAGTTCCGGGTTCGAGAGTTTCACCGCGCCGCGCATCGTCAACGGAAAATCAGCCGGCAGGCCGAGCTTGCCGGCCTGGAGATCGAAACCGGTCAACTCGGCGTTCGTATCGGTGACGGCGTCTGAATAGATGATGTGTGCATCGCGAATTTCGATGCCGTCAACGGAAAATTCCGGCGGTGCGCCGGTTTCAGCAGAAGGTTCGGCGACAGTTTCCGCTGCCGGCTTTTCCGCTACAAGGTCTTCCCAATTCGTGCGGCCTTCCGCGTTCCTGGCCAGGCGGATTGTTGGCTGTTCGACAATGACATTGCCGATTTCAATGTCCTTCTGAAGCAGCGGCAACAGCTTGACGCGCACTTCCACGCCTTCGACGCTCGCGAACGGTTTCTCGCCAAAACCCTCAGCGTTACCCAGGCGCACCGCACCCAGCTCGACTCCGAGCCAGGGGAAAACGGAAAGGCTGATCTCGCCGGGAATTTCGAAATTTCGCCCGGTGGCGTCCTCGACGGCGCTCACGATCCGGGGCTTGAAATCATTGGGATCGACGAGCAGCGGCAAGGCGATCGCCGCGGCCACGATCAACAGGATCAGAATGCCAAGAACAATGCCGGATATTTTCAGAAATTTGCGCATGTGGACTCACAAAACAGGAACGACAGTAAAGGGCCTGGACGCTTGAGTGTCCAGTATGGCTAGGATGCGGATGGATTTAAATGCGGAAGGGAAAAGTCGAGCGGCATCCCGGACTTTGAAGGGTGATTGCTCACCCGCTCGAGCCATGGGGGGGGGTGGGATGCCGCTCTGTATCACCAGCAGGTGACGCGGGAACCTTAAGTTAACGGTAAATCCGTGCGTATCCGGCCCTGCCTGAATTCACTTGACGCAACGGCGGATTTTTCAGACATCTGACTGGATAAGGCCCGTGCGGATTGCATACCGCACGAGGCCCGGAATATCCCGGATTTCCAGGCGATCCATCAGTTGGGCGCGATGGGTCTCGACGGTCTTGACGGAAACGCTCAAGGTTTCGGCAATCATGCGGGTCGTGTTGCCTTCCGCCACCATTTGCAGGATTTCCCGCTGCCGCGGCGTCAGCCGCTCCAGCGGTGATCGCGCCTTGCTGCTGTTATCGAGATATTCGTCGATCAGCGTCTTGGAAATGCTGGGGCTGAGATAGGTCTTGCCGTTGATGACCGAGCGCAGGGCAATTTCCAGTTCCGCCGTGGCGGCGTCCTTGACGAGGTAGCCGGACGCGCCCGCGCGCAAGGCTTGCAGCACGTATTCCTCGTTCGCGTGCATCGACAGCATGATGACAGCGGTATCGGGAAAATCCTTGGTAATACGCGCCGCCACCTCGAGGCCGTTGAGGCTCGGCATCGCGATATCGAGCAACACTATGTGGGGCTCGTACTCCTTCACCAGCCGCAGCACTTGCCGCCCGTCGCCGGTTTCGGCAATGACTTCCACGTTGCCGATGCCTTCCAGCAACGACCGTATACCGGCCCGCACAAGGCCATGGTCGTCTGCCAGCACAACGCGGGTTCGTAATGTGATCATGTCGAATCTCCGTTTCCGCAAAGAGGTCCGGGATTTCCCCATCCCGATTTCCGTGCTGCCGCTAGACAACGTGGACATTTCGGCACACATGAGGATTATTGGGAGCCATAGTTCGATCTTGAATAAGGTGGGACCTGAGATTCATGCGGGATTGCTGCGGATACCGGCTCGTTTTCCTGACATGAACAGTCGCAGGACCGTACCCGACCCCCGGTTCGAATCGATGACCAATTCGGCGCCGCCAAGTGCCGCGCGCTCCTGCATCCCGAGCAATCCGGCGCTCTTTCCTCGCATCGCCGCCTCGCGAGTGGGTCCGGCATCAAATCCGCAGCCGTCATCACTGACAATCAGTTCAATGTGATCACCGTTGCTCACCAGACGCAGGTCGAGCGTCCGGGCGTGCGCGTGCCGCATGACATTGGTGATGGCCTCTTGCGCCACGCGAAAGAACAGTGTTTCCACTTCATGGTCGAGACGAGGGAATTCGGGATCGACATCCACACGGGTGTCCAGCGCGGCGAGCCTGGCGATGCGACCAGCGTACCAGCGGAGCGTGGCGCCGAGACCCAGATCGTCGAGCATGGATGGGCGAAGATCCAGTGACAGGTCGCGCACCTGCTGCATCAAGGTGGAAACAGCGCTCAACGCCTCGTTGATGAGCGGGGACGGTTCGGGACCGGTTGCGAGTTGCGCCAGGGACAGCTTTACGAGCGTCAGCTGCTGGCCGATTTCGTCATGCAGTTCGCGCGCGAGGCTTCGCCGTTCACTTTCCTGTACCTGGAGCACCTGTTGCGAGACGAGCCGCAGGCGCCGCGCATAATCCTGCAGCGCCCGCTCACTGTGACGAATGTCGGTAATGTCGTAGGTCGATCCGATGAACAGCGCTTCGCCGAAGTAGCGCATGCAATGAAAACGCACGAGCACCTCACGCTGGCCCACGCCGTCCTTGGTCACGAGACTTGCCTGGTGAATCCTGTCGGGATTCGCCGCGATGTCAAGCTCGGTGAATTGATCCAGCCATTGCCGCGTTTCGGGTGCGAACTGCCGCGTGCAGGACGCGCCGATCAGCTCCTCGGGTTCGAAACCGAGCATGCTGGCGAAGCCACGATTCACGAAACGGAAACGTTCCCCGTCCGTCAGGAATACGCCACTCAGCAACGCATCCATGAGCACATGGAAGCGGGATTCGTCTTCACGCAACTTCAGAAGTTCGGTCGCGCCCGGCAACAGGCAGACCCACCCTTGAGGTTCGGGAAGGAACAGCACCGAAATCTCGATCGCCGTTCCGCTCGGGGAATGAACGTTCCAGCAAGCGGAGAAGAGGGAGCCGTCCGCTGTCTCGCGTTGGACTTCCGCTACGCTCCCGTCCGGGAAGAGCGCTTCCAGCCGTGACGCCTTGCTGCACAAAGTGAAAACATCCGGGAATCCCAGGCTTGTGGCGGCGGCCGCACTCGCAAAGCGCAAGTGGCCGGCCTTGTCGTAACGAAGCAGTGGCGCCGCAACATGCTCCCATTCCGCGGGAAAGGTTTCGGCGGTCACAAGCTTTCCGGGCGAAGACATCCTGGTTCCCCTCGCAAATCGCCATGCGGAATGCGCTGGCTCATTGCTGATTCAATGCGGGGAACAATCAGGGGAAAGCTCATAAGGGGCGGAAGACTGGAGCGGGTGAAGGGAATCGAACCCTCGTCAACTGCTTGGGAAGCAGTGGCTCTACCATTGAGCTACACCCGCGGCCGGCATTATTAATGCACGGAAACTTGCTGCTCGCAATGCTCCGGAAGGCATCAATGTTACAATTCGCGGCTCATCCGGCACTTTTCATCCCACGCGCATGCAGGCTCTTGTCAACGGAAAACCCGCGGAACTCGCCGAAGGCACGACCGTCGCTGATCTCGTGTGCGACCTCGGTCTCGCGAAACGGCGCATCGCCGTGGAACTGAACGGCGAGATCCTTCCGCGCAGCCGGCATGCCACACACGTCATTGCCGCGGGTGATGTCCTGGAAATTGTTCATGCCATTGGCGGCGGCGCCATGGAACACCATCGCCGCTGAAACGAGGAATCACATGCAGACTGCAACCAAGCCGCAGGCCTCGGACAGGAGTGCCACACTGAAAATCGCCGGCCGTGAATACGCTTCCCGGCTGCTGGTCGGCACCGGCAAGTACCGCGATCTGGACGAAACACGCCAGGCGATCGAAGCCAGCGGCGCCGAAATCGTGACGGTCGCGTTGCGCCGGACCAACATCGGCCAGAATCCGGACGAACCGAACCTGCTCGACGCCATCAGTCCCGAGCGTTACACCATCCTGCCGAACACCGCCGGTTGTTACACGACCAAAGACGCGGTGCGCACCTGCCAGCTCGCGCGCGAACTGCTTGACGGTCACACGCTGGTGAAACTCGAAGTGCTCGGCGACGAGAAGACGCTGTTCCCCGACGTGACTGCAACGCTCGAAGCCGCCGAAATTCTCGTCAAGGACGGTTTCGACGTGATGGTTTACACGTCGGACGACCCGATCATCGCGAAGCGCCTGGAAGAAATTGGCTGCGTCGCGGTGATGCCGCTGGCAGCACCCATCGGTTCGGGGCTCGGCGTGCGTAACCCGTACAACATCATCGAAATTGTCGAGAACGCCACCGTGCCGATCCTTGTCGATGCCGGCGTCGGCACCGCATCCGACGCGGCAGTCGCAATGGAGCTTGGTTGCGATGGCGTGCTGATGAACACCGCCATTGCCGCTGCGAAAAATCCCGTGCTGATGGCATCCGCGATGCGCAAGGCCGTGGAAGCGGGACGCGAAGCGTTTCTTGCCGGGCGCATGCCGAGGCGCCGTTACGCGAGCGCGTCGTCGCCGCTGGACGGCACGTTCTTTTAAATGTCCGAACGGGAAGATCTGCAACGCCGCGTGCGCAGTTTCGTGCGCCGCGAAGGCCGGTTGACGCCGGGCCAGGCGCGCGCGCTCGAAACATGGTTGCCGGAGTACGGCATTCCGAAAAATGACGAGCCGCTGGATTTCGCGTCGCTGTTTGGACGCAACGCGCCCACGCTGCTGGAGATCGGTTTCGGCAACGGCGACACGCTGCTGGAGATGGCAGCGAATCATCCCGAGTGGAATTTCATTGGCATCGAAGTGCACCGGCCAGGCGTCGGACGCCTTCTGATGCATGCCGGCGAGCGCGGCTTGACGAACATTCGTGTATCGAGCCGTGATGCCATCGAGGTTCTCGAACAGCAGGTTCCCGATGCAAGTCTTGAACGCGTCATGCTGTATTTCCCCGATCCCTGGCCGAAGAAGCGGCATCACAAGCGCCGCATCGTGCAGCCGGAATTCGTGCAACGAATTGCACGCAAGCTTGCAACGAACGGCGAATTTCATCTCGCGACCGACTGGGAAAATTACGCGGAACACATGCTTCACGTCATGGACGCCGCGGATGATTTCAAGAACATCGCAGGCAAAGGCCAGTATTCGCCGCGCCCGGACGATCGACCACTCACAAAGTTCGAACAACGCGGCCAGCGTCTCGGCCACGGCGTGTGGGACCTGATCTACCGCCGGCGTTAAACCCGCCCTCCGCGCTTGAACCCGCAGCCTGTCTCCCATAGCTCATAAGGAGACTTTTGCCTGCGCGAGGATGGTGTGGCGTTCGACGCAACAATAAATTTTAAATCCGTGTGCGGATGGACAGGCCGGCGCGCGTTTCGCCTGTTCACCTATCCCGTCGATCTTTTGCTGTTCATCGCCTATGCCTTGCGCGACTGGGCGAAAAGTCGCTCCAGCCATTTCCACAAGGGCACGACACTTCGCCAGGTGCTTCAATCCGGCGCCGATCCCTTGCCCGCCATCCTGCTGCTCGGACTCGTCGTCGGCTTCACCTTCGCGTTGCCGCTGCTCATGTTTTCCCCGCAGCTTGCCGAAACCGACCTCGCACCGCTTCTGATGCAACTGATCGGACTCGAACTCGGCTCGCTGCTGACCGCGGTCGTGCTTATCGGACGCACAGGACGCGCGATGGCCGTGGAACTCGCGAACATGAAACTGCACGGCGAAGTGCGTGGACTGGAACGCCTCGGCATCAACGTGAATGATTTCTTTACGGCGCCACGACTCATCGCGACGAGCGCAGCACAACTTGTGCTCGCGACGTATTTCACCGCCACCGCACTTTTTGGCGGCATGTTGCTGGCTAGCCTGCAGGCATCAGCGACGACGCCGTGGTGAAATTCAATGGTGTGGAGATCGGAAAGGTAACGAGCATCGAGCTCACGCCCGAGCGGCGAATCACGCTGACCATGAAAATCCGCGAGGAATTCCATGACATCGTTCGGCAGGGTTCCGTCGCGAAGGTGAATCACCTCGCGATCCTCGGTGACATCGCCATTGAGATCACGCGCGGCGATCCGCAACTGCCCAGGCTTGAAGACGGCGCCACGATTCCCGTCAAGGAAACCCCCGCGCTGGGCGCGCTGCTGTCGCGTCTCGCGCCCGCCGTTGATGACGTTGTTGCAACCGCGGATCATGCGCGCGCAGTTGTCGAGGCGGTAGACCCGCAAGCGGTGACGCAGATAACGAACGACTTGCGCGTCGCGGTCGCCGGCGTTCGCGAGATCCTGGAACAGATCAACAGCGGCAAGGGCACAATCGGCCGGCTGTTCAATGACGAGCAACTCGCGGCGGATATTACAGCGGCCATCGCGAACCTGGACGACGTGCTGAAGCAGGCCGAAGCGAGACTGCGCGAGATTCAACCGCTGATCGACAACGTCACGGCCGGCACCGAGGAAATGGACGCCCTGCTTGACGAGGCGACCCGGTTGCTCAACGAACTCGGCGTCGCGGTCGATTCCTTCACGTCGAGTCATGGCGGTGCGATCGGCGGGCTCTTGCTCGAAGCGCGCAGCGCACTCGATGAAGCCGAGAAGACCTTGCGCGCGATCCGCAACACCTGGCCTTTTTCGGGCAACGCGCCTGAAGAAGCGCCAGTGGAAGCCGTGCCACCGCAACCGCCGGCGGACTGAACGCATGCGCAAGCTCATCATCATTGCCATCGCCATGCTTGCCGCATGCAGCAGTTCACCGGAACGCAAGCCGCTGCCCGAACCGGTGACTGACGCGCGAGACGCGTACGAACTTGCTGTCGATGCATTCAACGTCGGCCGCTATCGCGATGCGATCGCGGGCTTTCATCGCGCCGAACGCCGCTTCCTGAGTCTTGACGATCCGCATGGCGTTTCAGCCGCCGCGATCAGCCAGGCGGAAATCCAGTTGCTGCTCGGTGAAAACGATAACGCTGCAAAATCCTTGCAAGGTGCAAAGGCGGCGATCGCTCGTACCGGGAACAAGGCGTTGAGCGAGCGCGTGCAATTGATGCAAGCGCGCCTGGCAATGGAAGATGATCCCGCCAATGCACGAAAACTGTTGAGCACGCTGGGTGACGCAATGACGCCGTCAGTTGCCACGCAAGCGCGTTTGCTTTTGTGCGAACTCGAAATGTTGCAGGGTGAAACAGATTGCGCGGCGAGTCTCACCGCTGATGGTCCTTCAACGACAGCGCGAATAGCACACTTGCAGGCACGCGCTGCCTTGCAGCGCGGTGATCTCGAGGCGGCGAACGTAAAACTCGAGCGCGCACTGGATATTTACCGCAGTCTCGCCTTTCGTCCGGGCATCGCCGCGGTTCACGAATCCAGCGCCGATCTCGCCATGCAGGCGAACAAACGAGAAGTCGCGAAGGAACACCTGGAACGCGCGCTGTATCTTCGCCTGTGGATTCGTGATCGCGTGCACGCCGCGGAAATTCTCGCGCAGCTTGCCCAGCTCGGCGACAACGACGAACCGTATCAGCGTTGGCGCAAAACGCTTCTGGATGAATCCGGCGAACCGGAATGGGACAAGATGATGGAGAAACTTTTCACGTCGCGTTGAACGCGGCGTTCACGCCTTCCACCACAAACTGCACCGCCAGCGCAGACAGGATCACGCCGAACAACCGGTCCATCACGTTCGCACCGGTTTCGCCCAGCACCTTCATCAAGCGTCCGGCCAGAAGCAGCGCGATCAACGCCAGCACCAGCACGCACACGAGCACACCCAGCATGCTCCAGAAGGCGACGAGGTTGCCGCGCGTTTCGCCGACGTACAGAAGCACCGTCGTCAGCGAACCGGGACCCGCGAGCAGCGGAAACGCCAGCGGGAAAACCGAGATATCTTCCTTGAATCGCGCTTCTTCCTGTTCGCGTACGGTAGTGGAACGCAAGCCCGACTGGCGCGCGAACACCATGTCGATCGCAACCAGGAACAACAACAGGCCGCCGGCGATGCGGAACGCCGGCACGCTGATCCCGAGCGCCTGCAGCAGCCAGTCGCCGGTGAAGGCGAACAGGAACAATATGCCGGTTGCCAGCAAGATCGCCTTGACAGCCATTTGCCGTCGATAGAGGGCGGAACCGCCTCGCGTGAGTGCCCCGAAGATCGGCGCAAGACCGATCGGGTCGATGACAACGAAAAGCACGACAAACAGGTTGACAAGATTTTCTAAACTCATTTCGATTTCACACTATCCGTTTGTCGGTTTGACAGCCCGTGGCTTGATCGCGCGCGGCATGGCTTCTATAAAGACAGTAGACGACACAGCCCGGATTGCTGCTTCGCACACGCCCATCATAGCAATCCGTCACCCCGAGGGGCAGCCGCGATGAACGATGCCGAACATGTCTTTCCCTTCATCGGTTCCTGGTACAAGGACGCCGCTGGCGCCGTTTTCGAGGTTGTAGCACTCGATGATGACGACCACTCCGTCGGCATCCAGTATTTCGACGGCACCGTCGAGGAACTCGATCTCGACATGTGGTGGGACACGCCGATGGAAATGGTTGAACCGCCGGAAGACTGGTCGGGATCGCTCGACATCGATCGCGAAGATTACGGCGTCGACCTTGGCGAAATCCCGGTGGAAGAATGGGGCACCGCGCTGGATTTCATCGAACGCGCAAAATAATCATTTCGGGCGTGACACTTTCACCACGCCATCCTCGATCCGCGTCTCCAGGTCGCGCAAGGACTGTCCCTTGCATGGCCCGTCCGTGCAGTAACCGGTTTCGATTTCAAACACTGCGCCATGCACGCCGCACATGATGCGATTGCCCGCGCGCGTCAGAAAACGATCCGGCCCCCAGTTCAGCATCGCGCCGGTGTGCGGACAACTGTTCGCATACGCGAAAACCTCGTCACCCTTGCGCACCACGAAACCGAACCATTGCTGACCCAAGCTGTTCTCGATTTCGAATTCCTTCGCACCGGGATCAGCAATCGCATCCAGCGGACAGATCTCGAACCACTCGCTCATTCCGCTGCCCGCGCGCGGCGTTCCGCTTCGGGCGAGAAGCCGGTTTTCATCAGGTAGATCACGAGCAGCACGGCAGGAATTCCGCTGGCCGCGGCGAAGATGAAGAATTCCGTGTAGCTGTACGCTTCGACCATCGTGCCCGAAAAGACGCCAGCGATCTTGCCGGGAATTTTCATCAGCGAACTGAACAAGGCGTACTGCGTCGCCGTGTACGCCGTGCTGGTGAGACTCGACATGAACGCGATGAACACAACGCTGGCAAGACCACCGCTGAGGTTGTCGGCCATGATGACGATTGCGAGACGCCAGTTGTCCGGGCTGCCCGATGCCGCCAGCCACGCGAAACTGAGGTTGGTGAACGCGAGCAGGGCAGCACCCAGCAGCAGGACCGGCATGATGCCGTAGCGCACGACGAGCACGCCGCCGAGACCCGCGCCGACCAGTGTCACGGCGAGGCCGAAAATCTTGGCAATATTCGCGATCTCGACCTTGCTGTAGCCGAGGTGGATGTAGAGCGGTCCCGCCATCACGCCGAGCAGATAATCGCTCATCAGGTAAACGGCGACGAGTGCGAGCAGCACGAACGCGCGCCTGCCGTTGCGCGCGAAGAATTCCGCGAACGGTCCGACCACCGCGCCCGCGAACCACGCTTCCAGCCGTCGCCACAGTGACTTCGCATTCGGGTCCGCATGCAGGAGCGCGTTCATTCGCGCTTCGAGTTCGCGCGTCAGCGGTGAGAGTTGCCGTTCCGGTTCCGCAATCAGCAACGTCGTGACAATGCCGACCAGCATGCACACGGCCATCGCAAGATACGCAACGTGCCAGGAAACAAACTGCGCGACGTACAACGCGCCGGCGACAGAGGCGATCATCGCGATGCGGTAGCCATAGACGTACATCGCTGCCATCGCCGCCTGCCTGTCGGGATCAACAGCTTCGATGCGATACGCATCGATCGCGATATCCTGGGTTGCAGAAAAAAACGCGACAAGCACCGCGGCGATGGCCAGTTGCAACAACTGTGTCTGTGGATTCGACATCGCCATCAGCATCAAGCCAAGCGCAACCGTCGCCTGCGCAAACAACATCCAGCTGCGCCGCTGGCCGAATGCGCGCGTGAGCAACGGCAAGCGCAGGCGATCCACGATCGGCGCCCAGACGAACTTGAACGCGTATGCCAGGCCAACAGCGCTCAGGAAACCGATAGTCTCAGGACCGATTCCCTCGTCGGCGAGCCAGATCGTGAACGTGGAGAACACGAGCGGCAGCGGCAGCCCGGATGAAAAACCGAGAAACAGCATGCCGATGACGCGCCGGTGCAGATAGACGCCGAGCGCTTCGCGCCAGCTATGCGCAGCCTGCGTCACTCAGCGGAAATCCTTCACGGACATGTTGTATTCCAGCGTCAACGGCGCGTGATCGGAAAAACGCTCTTCCGTATAAATCGCCGCCGATTTCACCTTGTCCGCGAGTCCGGGAGTGATGACCTGGTAATCGATGCGCCAGCCGACGTTGTTCGCCCACGCCTGGCCGCGGTTCGACCACCAGGTGTATTGATGTTCTTCCTGGTTCACGACGCGAAACGCATCCACCCAGCCAGCCGCGCCGAACAACTCGTCCATCCACGCGCGCTCTTCGGGCAGGAAGCCGGAATTCTTCTGGTTGCCGCGCCAGTTGCGAATGTCCTTTTTCGTGTGCGCGATATTCCAGTCACCGCAGATGACGTACTCGCGCTTGCGCCGCCGGTAACCTTTCAGGATCGGCATGAAACGTTCCATCACGCCGAACTTCACCTGCTGACGTTCCTCGCTCGACGAACCCGATGGCATGTACAAGGAGACAACAGACAATTTTCCAAACCGGTATTCGATGTAGCGGCCTTCGATATCGAACTCGGGCCAGTTGAGTCCTTCGTGGATTTCATCGGGCTCATGCCGCGAATAGATCGCAACGCCCGAATAGCCTTTTTTCTCGGCGTCGTGGTAACGGCAGTGATAGCCGTTCGGGCAGAAAATGTCGTCGCCGAGCTGGTGAATCTGCGCCTTGGTTTCCTGCACGCAGACCACGTCCGGTTTTTCGCGATCAATCCAGTCGAAGAAACCCTTGCGCGCGGCGGCGCGAATGCCGTTGACATTGACGGAAGTGATTTTCATTTTTATGCGTGAATTCCGGGGCTGAAAACGAGCGTGTATCATACCGGACCCGTCCGAACTTGCGAGGCAAGGTCAATGACCGCCAGTGACTACCGCGATGAATTTCTCGCCTTCGCCGTCGAACGCGATGTGCTCCGCTTCGGCGAGTTCACGCTCAAATCCGGCCGCAAGAGTCCCTATTTCTTCAACGCGGGCCTGTTCAACACCGGACACGCGCTGGCGAAACTCGGCCGCTGGTACGCACAGGCGGTGATCGACAGCGGCCTCGAATTCGACATGATTTTCGGACCGGCCTACAAGGGCATCCCGCTCGCCACGCTCACCGCCGCCGCGCTCGCCGAACAGCACGACCGTGATCTGCCGTACTGCTTCAATCGCAAGGAAGCAAAGGATCACGGCGAAGGCGGCAATCTCGTCGGCGCGCCGCTCGCGGGTCGCGTGCTGATCGTCGATGACGTCATCACTGCCGGCACCGCGATTCGCGAATCGGTGGACATCATTCGTGCGCATGGCGCAAGTGTTGCGGGCGTGCTGATCGCGCTCGATCGCCAGGAACGCGGCAGCGGGGAGCTCTCCGCAGTGCAGCAGGTCGAGCGGGATTTCGGCCTGCGCGTTGCGAGCATCGCGCAGCTCAATGACCTGATCCGCTTTCTCGAGAAAGACACATCGCGCAATGACGCGCTTGCGCGGCTGCGCGAGTACCGCACCGAGTACGGTGTGAAGTAAGTCATCCTGGCGCCGCCAGCGCGCTGCTATACTGTTTTACGATTTCACCTCAGGAAGATCACGCATGCGCACATCACTTGTTTTCATTTTTCTGCTCGCCCTGTGCGCGGCAACAGGCGCGGCTCACGCCGGCAAGGTTTACAAGTGGACGGACAAGGACGGCAACGTTCACTACTCGAACACGCCGCCACCCGCCGCAGCGCAACGCGAACGCACAGTGCTCGATGAGCACGGCAACGTGACCGATGTGCTGGAAGCGCCGAAGACGCCCGAGGAAATTGCGGCAGCGGAACAACGCAAGGCCGAACTGGAACGCCAGCAGCGCCTTGCCGCGGAACAGGCCGCGAAGGACAACATGCTGTTGCAGACTTACACTGGCGTCGATGAAATGGTCATGGCGCGTGACGGACGCATCGCCGCGCTCGAAGCGCAGATCAGGGTGGTGAGCGGCACGATCAGTTCGCTGCAGACGCGGCTCGCCGAACTGGGCCAGCGCGCCGACACCGTGCGCGCCAACGGCAATCCCGTGCCCGAAGCGATGCAGAAGGAAATCGACGAGACCCGCGCGGAGTTGCTGGACAACCAGAAATTCCTGATCGCACGCAAGGAAGAACAGGAACAGATCCGCGCGAAGTTCGCGACGGACATTGCGCGCTTCAAGGAACTGAAAGGCCTGGAATGAAGATTTCCTGGACCTGCAATAAAAAAGGCCGCTTTCGCGGCCTTTTTTCATGTTTTCGCAATTTTTCGCAATAGTCCTACAACCTGCCTGAATGCCCGAAACCACCGGCGCCGCGCCGGCTTTCCTCGAATTCTTCCACCTGCTCGAACTGCACCTGCACCACGGGAACGATGATCATCTGCGCGATGCGCTCGCCCGGTTCGATGGTGAAATTCTCCTTGCCGCGATTCCACATCGACACGAACAACTGTCCCTGGTAATCCGAATCGATCAGGCCGGTGAGATTGCCGAGCACGATGCCGTGCTTGTGGCCGAGACCCGAACGCGGCAGCAGCATCGCGGCAAGGCCCGGATCGCCGATGTGGATCGCAATGCCGGTCGGTACGAGATGCGTATCGTCGGGCGCGAGTGTGATCGCGTCATCAAGACAGGCGCGCAGGTCCATCCCTGCCGAGCCGCCGGTCGCGTACTCCGGCAAGGCGAATTCCTTCCCGACGCGCGGATCGAGCACTTTCAATTGAACGGTGTGCATTGAATGGCTTTCCTTACCAGTTGTTATGGCCAGTTGTAATGGCCAGCTGTTATAGCTAATCGTTGTTGCGTTGGTAGTGCGCCGCGATCAGTGACACCAGCTTGCGCGCCACCGCATGCTTGTCGTCTTCGGGAATTTCCGTGCTGCCGCCTTGCCAGAAAATCTGCAGCGCATTCGCATCAGCATCAAAACCCTTGCCCTCGCCCACCCAGTTTGCGGCAACCATGTCGAGTCGCTTCGTTTTCAATTTATGCCGCGCGTGCGCCTCGAGATCGTTCGTCTCCGCGGCAAAACCGACCGTGAAAATCGGTCGGCCGGTCGCGGCTACCGTCGCGAGAATGTCGCGCGTGCGGCCGAGCGAAAGCTCCATCGAGCCCTGTTCCTTTTTTATCTTCGTGACGGCGGGCTTGTCCGGCGAATAATCCGCGACCGCCGCCGTACCGATGAACATGTCCATCTGGTCCACGCGGTGAATCACCGCGTCGTACATGTCCGCGGCGGTTTCGACGTACTGAACCTCCACGCCAGCCGGCGGCGGCAAGGCGACGGGGCCGGTAACCAGCGTCACGTTCGCGCCGGCATCCTTCAATGCGCGCGCAACGGCGTAACCCATCTTTCCCGAACTGCGGTTCGAGATGTAGCGCACGGGATCGATCGGCTCTCGCGTGGGCCCCGCGGTAATCACCGCGCGCACGCCGCGCAATACCGGTTCGATATTCGGCGAGAGCACGGCTTCGACCAGATCCAGCGGCTCCAGCATGCGCCCGACGCCCGATTCCTTTTCAGCCAGCGCACCAACCCCCGGACCGAGGAAGCGCACACCGCGTGTTTCGAGCAGATCCTTGTTCGCTTGCGTCGCCGGGTGCTGCCACATCGCCCAGTTCATGGCGGGCGCAAGCACCACGGGCGCCTGCGTCGCGAGACACAAGGTGGTCAGAAGATCATCCGCGAAACCGTTCGCCAGTTTCGCCATGAAATTCGCTGTCGTTGGCGCTACGAGCACGAGATCGGCCCAGCGCGCGAGCTCGATATGACCCATTGCGGCTTCGGCCGCCGGATCCCAGAGCGAATCCCGCACCGGGTTGTGAGACACCGCCTGCATCGTCGTCGACGTAATGAATTCCTGCGCGCCGGCAGTCATTACCACTTGCACATCGGCGCTGCGCTCGCGCAGGCGGCGCACGAGATCGGCGCTTTTATAGGCGGCGATGCCGCCGGTGACTCCCAGCAGAATTCGTTGCACAGCCACGGCTTTCCCCGGTGTTTCCTTGTCAGGCGCGTAAGATACGATGCCGCGGAACACAACAACAACCGTACGCGTACAAGGAGGTGCGAATGAGTATCAGGGACTGGCCCGAAGGTGAGCGGCCACGCGAAAAACTGCTGGCGCGCGGCGCCGGCACGCTCTCGGACGCGGAATTGCTGGCAATTTTCCTCAGAACGGGAATGCGGGGGCGCACTGCCGTCGACATGGCGCGCGATTTGCTGATCGAATTCGGCAGCCTGCGCGCGCTGCTCGCCGCCGAACGGACCCGGCTTTGCGCGGCACCCGGACTTGGCGACGCCAAGTACTGCCAGCTCCAGGCGGCGCTTGAAATCGCGCGGCGATTCTTCTCGGAGACGCTCGCCAAAGGCACTGCCCTCATCCGCCCCGAGCAGGCGCGTGAAATGCTCGTCGCGCGCCTGCGCGACCGTCCGCACGAGGTTTTCGCCTGTGTCTTTCTCGACAGCCGGCACCGGATGCTGCATTACGGCGAACTGTTTCGCGGCACCATTAATGGCGCGTTTGTGCACCCGAGAGAAGTCGTGCGGGAAGCGCTGGAGCGCAACGCCGCCGCCGTGATTTTCGCGCACAACCATCCCAGCGGCGTGGCAGAACCGAGCGCCGCCGACCACGCCATAACCCGCCAGCTTTGCGAAGCCTTGAGTCTCGTGGATGTCCGCGTGCTGGACCACATCGTCGTTGGCGACGGCGAGACGGTTTCCTTCTCCGAGCGCGGCCTTTTGTGATCCGCCGCGACTTGCCTTCAACCGGCCATTCAGGTATAAAGTGCGGCCTTTCTGCCCACCCTCCGGCTGACTTCGGCGGGATTTGTCGGGCACGGGTTTGAAACCGAGGATCGAACGATGTCGAGAGTCTGCCAGGTCACCGGCAAGCGTCCCGTTACCGGAAATAACGTGTCGCATGCCAACAACAAGACGAAGCGCCGCTTCCTGCCGAATCTGCACGCCAAGCGATTCTGGCTGGAAACCGAAGGCCGCTTCGTGAAATTGCGCGTGTCCCACAAGGGCCTGCGCATCATCGACAAGAAGGGCATCGATGTGGTCGTCGCCGACCTGCGTGCCCGCGGCGAAAAGGTTTGAGGAGATAGCACATGGCTGCCGGCAAACGCGAAAAGATCAAGCTCGTCTCCACGGCTGACACCGGTCATTTCTACACGACCGTGAAGAACAAGCAGAACACCCCGGAAAAGATCACCATGAAGAAGTTCGATCCGGTGGTGCGCAAGCATGTGGATTACAAGGAAGCGAAGATCAAGTAAGTGGCTTGATTGAGCGAATCATCGAAAACCCGCCGAAAGGCGGGTTTTTTTTGGTTTTTTTTGGACTTCCGGAAAATGATCTGCGCATCGGACGCGCGAACATTTCCGTTTTCCGGAAGCGGAAAATTGCAGTCAACGGAATGTTCGTGTTATCCAAGCCGGCACTTTGATTCATTCCACGGGTCAAACTGCCCGTTTTCGTCAATCTGGAGAATGCGATGCGACGTTTTTCATTCTGTTATCTCCTGCTCGCGCTGGCGCTCGCCGGCTGCGGCCAGCAGGAGAATGCCAAAACCGATACGAAATCCAATGCCGAATCCACGGCCGCCGGCGCCATCGCCGCCGAAATGCCGACGGGTCCGCTGCCGAAAGACGTGGTGCCGCAGCACTACGACATCCAGCTCACCATGGATCCGGACGCCGAATCCTTCAGCGGACATACCGAGATCAGGATCGAGCTGAACCGGCCGCGCGACGTGATCTGGCTGCACGGCTGGGAACTGCGCATGGACAAGGCCGCGATCGAGCTCGCCGACGGCAGCACGCTGCCCGCGACTTACGAGCAGGTCAACGACGCGGGCCTGGTGAAGCTCAGCCTGCCGGAAACCGTCGAACCGCAGTTTGCTACGCTGGTGTTCGATTACACGGCGGACTTTTTCTCCGGACTCGACGGCGCTTATCGCGTCGAAGCCGGCGGCGACTGGTACGTGTTCACGCAGTTCGAACCAACTCATGCGCGCCGTGTCTTTCCGGGTTTCGATGAACCGGCGTTCAAGACACCCTACAACCTCCAGTTCACCATTCCCGAATCCGACAAGATGGTGACTACGACGCCGGTCACCGACACCGAAACGCTCGACAGCGGCATGCAGCAGCTCACTTTCGCCGAAACGAAACCGCTGCCGACCTATCTGATCGCGTTCGCGATCGGACCGCTGGACATCGTCGAGGCTGCCCCCATTCCGCCGAACGACGTGCGCGACCGTCCCGTTCCCCTGCGCGGTGTTGCCGTCCAGGGCAAGGGCGAGCAGATGCGCTACGCGCTTGAACACACCGGCGAACTGCTCGCGATCATGGAAGAGTATTTCCAGATTCCGTATCCCTTCCAGAAGATCGACATCATCGCGGTGCCTGATTTCTCCGGTGGCGCGATGGAGAACGTCGGCGTGATTACCTTCCGCGACGTGTACCTTCTGATTCCCGATCCGGAAAAAGCGCCAACCTGGCAGTTGCATGCCTACGTCGAAGTCATGGCGCACGAACTTGCGCACCAATGGTTCGGCAATCTCGTGACCATGCCGTGGTGGGACGACCTGTGGCTGAACGAAGCATCAGCGACCTGGATGGAAGCCAAGACCGTTGAAATCTGGAATGCCGAGCATCCGACCGAACAGGGAATCGCCGGCACCATCGCGCGCGCGATGAACGCCGACTCGCTCGCAAACGCGCGCCAGATTCGCCAGCCCGTCGAAAGTCATCATGACATCGAGAATGCCTTCGATGGCATCACCTACAGCAAGGGCGGTTCCGTCATCCTGATGTTCGAGAAGTATCTCGGCGAGGATGTTTTCCGCGACGCCATCCAGTACCACCTGGACCGCTTCGCCTTCGGCAACGCCAATGTCTTCGATTTCCTCGAATCGCTCTCGCACATCTCGGGCAAGGACATCGCGCCCGCGTTCAAGAGCTTTTTGTTCCAGCCCGGTATTCCGCTGGTGAACGTTGATGTGAATTGCGCAGAGGGAAAGCCCGCCGTGACCTTGAGCCAGTCGCGCTACCTGCCGCTCGGCTCGAAAGGCGACAGCAATCTCGAATGGGACCTGCCCGTCTGCCTGAAATACGGTACCGAAAGCGGCGTGCAGGAAGAGTGCGTGATGCTCGATGAGAAACAGGCAAGCTTTGAACTCTCCGCGCAATCCTGTCCTGCCTGGGTGATGCCGAACGCCGGCGGCGTCGGTTATTACCACTGGACGCTGGATGACGCGGGCTACGCCGACCTGCTCGAAGCAGCGGACAAGCTCGACATGATGGAACTGCTAGCCGTGGAACGCAGCATCAAGGCGGCGTTTGCAGCCGGCCGGATGGATACGGATGCAGCGCTTGATGCGCTCGCGCCGCTGACGGATTCCGATCACTTCGAGGTTGCCGAAGCGCCGATGTCGATCGTCGCCATGGCGAAACATTACCTGGTCGAGGACGCGCTGAAAGACGAGGTCGCCGCCTATGCGCGTGAGTTGTACAGCGACTATTCGCTTGCGGAAGAGTTCAAGCCGGGCAAGGCGCCGGCGGATGCCACAGAACGCGACCATCATGTCTCTGTCGCGCGGTTTCTCGCCGAACAGGGTGAAGTTGCCAATCTGCGCGAAGCGGCGACACAAGCCGGCCATGCATTGACCGGTTTTGGCGGTGACGGCGAAGTGCATCTCGATGCCGTCTCGCCGGATTACATGTCGCTCGCGTTGAACGTTGCGGTTGAGGAAAGCGGCGCGGAATTCTTCGAGCACCTCGTCACGCTGTTCAAGACGTCCGAGAATCCGCTGATCCGGCGGACCATCCTCGGCGCGCTCGGCGGCGCCACGGAACCCGCGCTGACCGCACGCATCCAGGAGTTGCTGCTGGATCCGGAACTGAAACGCAATGAAGTGCCGCGGCTGCTGTATTCCTACGCGGGCGAGCCGGAAAACCGCGTGGAAGCCTGGAACTGGTTGCGTGAGCATTACGACGAGGTCACGGCGTTGATGGCGCCGGATCACGCCAGCAGCCTGCCGTTCATCGCGGGCGGTTTCTGCAGCACCGAGCGAGCTGCCGAAGTGCAGGACTTCTTCGCCGACCGCGTGAAGGAGTTGCCGGGCGGACCGCGCAATCTTGCAAAGGCAATTGAAGGCATCGAACTTTGCGCCGCGCAGAAGGCCGCGCAATCCGATTCCGCCAACGCGTTTTTCGGCGGTGAATGACGTGTAAGGCGCTGAAGGTGCCTCACGTGAAAGCGGTGGAAAATTTCCACCGCTTTTTTTATGCGTGAATGTCGGGCTTTCCACGAACCATCCAGCAGGAAAGGGGTCTTTATCCTGTCGATGAATCGCCGCATCCTTGCGCGGCGCGATCAGGAGAACAGCATGAACCTTTCACAATGCCTGCGACGGCTTTCCGTCCTTCTCGCAACGGTTGCGCTCGGCGCCTGCGCGAATACCGCCAACTGGCGCGGCGTCGAAATGGATGCAGCGATTCTCGCAGACTGGGAATCGACAGCGCTGATGGGAGGCCCCTTGCGCCCTGCGCAGGCAGCCTACGACGTTCGCCACTACGATCTTGATATCGCCATTCATCCCGACGACAAGCGCGTCGCCGGCAGCAACGCGATTCGCGTCGATGTCGTCATGCCGCTGGATGTGTTCGAAATTCCGCTCGACCATCGCCTTGAGTTGAAAGCTGTCACCGTCGACGGCGAAACGCCGGCGACAGTGACGCATTCCGACAACCTCGTGCGCGTCGCGATTCCCGGCGGCTGGCAACCGGGTGAAACGCATGTCGTGACTGTGAGTTACGCAGGCAAGCCTTTCGAGGCACTGGTGCCGCCGTGGAAGGACGGCTGGGTGTGGAGTCATTCCGCTGACGGCAGTCACTGGGCCGGCACGACATCGCAGGGCAGCGGCGGCGATCTGTGGTGGCCGGTGAAGGATCATCCTTCCGACGAACCCGACGAGGGCATGACGATCACGCTTGATGTTCCGGCTGATCTCGTCGGCCTCACGAATGGCCGGAAGCTGAGTGAGCGTGAAGAGAACGGCCGCAGCATCACCGAATGGCGCGTGCATTACCCGATCAACCAGTACAGCGTGGCGATCACACTCGGCCCGTTCGTGCCGATCGAGACCACGTACACGCGTCTTGATGGCGTAACCGAAACCATCGTGTTCTGGGCGCTGCCGGAACACGAAGAAAAAGCGCGCACGATGTGGCTGGACCAGGGCCCGAAAATTCTCGGCGCGTTCGCAAAGCGCTGGGGTGAATACCCGTTCTGGAAAGACAAATTCTGGGTTGTCGAAACGCCGTATCTCGGCATGGAACACCAGTCCATCATTGCCTATGGCAGCGACTTCACACTGAACGAATTCGGTTTTGACTGGCTGCTGCTGCACGAGACCGCGCACGAATGGTGGGGCAACAAGGTGTCTGCCAGCGACTGGGCGGACTGGTGGATTCATGAAGGTTTCGGTTCCTATGCGCACGCGGTTTACGTGGATGTCATGCATGGCAAGGAACGCTACCTGGAATTCATGCGTGGCACCTGCTCACCGGAAGACTTCCGGAAATACGACGAGCCCGTCATTCGCGGCACTGACCAGGTCGCACAAGATGCCTACGTGGACGAAGTCAATTCCAAGGCGAGCTGCGTGATTCACACCTTGCGCTGGCTGATGGGCGACGCGGACTTTCACGCAGCGGTCCGGCGTTTCCAGGACACGTTTGCGTACGAGACCGCAACGAATCGCGACTTCATGAATGTCGTCGCCAGCGTCGAAGGACAACCCTACGACTGGTTCTTCGATCGCTATTTCTGGCAGACAAAAATTCCGCGCTGGACGATGACACGTAATGGCAAAACGTTGACCTTCGAATGGGACGATCCGATCTTCCAGCTTCCGATCCCGGTTTCCGTCAACGGCGAAATGCATCGCGTGGAAATGACCGGGGGCGATGGAACACTGAATGTTCCTGTGAGCGCCGAGGTGAACGTCGATCCGGACGGCTGGCTGTTGGCATTGCCAGCGGAAAACGGGAAGCTGTAACCACGAATCTTGAAACGCACTGATGGTATTCGTGGCGTGATCCTGACGCGCGAATTTTTGTTCAGGACAAGGCGCGGTTCGTGGAGCGACGAGGAGTTTACTTCAGTAAATGACGAGTCGAGCCACGGACCGCAACACAGTCCTGGGCAAAAAGACGCCGTCAGGATTGACAGGAAGGACACCAGTAGGTCGCTCGTTGCCCCATCGTCTTGTGACGTATGTCAGTTCCACAAACACGACACGGCTCGCCGGCACGGTCGTAGACATTCAGATGAATGCTGAAATACCCGGTGTTGCCATCGGGCTGCGTGAAATCACGCAATGTTGTTCCGCCTTTCGCGATGGCTTTCTGCAATACCGTCCTGATTGCTTCGGCAAGTGTCGCGTATTCACGGCGTGTAATTCGACCCGCCGCGCGGCCGGGACGAATGCCAGCGAGAAACAACGCTTCACTCGCGTAGATGTTGCCGACGCCGACAACGATGTTTGCATTCATGATGAACAGTTTCACAGCAACACGGCGCTTGCGCGATTGCTCGAAAAGATAATCTCCATCGAACGCGTCAGACAACGGTTCCGGTCCGAGGTTTTTCAGCAAGGGATGCTCGTTCGGATCGTTGCGCGTCCAGTGCACGCTGCCGAAACGGCGCGGGTCGTTGAACCGAAGACAGCGTGCACCTTCGAAAACGATATCGAGGTGATCGTGTTTTTCGACCGTTGTTTCTGCGGGAATGACACGCAGATGCCCTGACATGCCGAGATGCAAAAGTAACGTGCCGGCTTCGAAATGGAACAGCAGGTATTTCGCGCGCCGCTCGACGCTGTTCAGCCGCTGGCCTTGCACGGTTTTCGAAAGACCGCGCGGCACAGGCCAGCGCAAGCCGCGGTGGCGAACAATGACGGTTTCGACGCGGCGGTGTTCGAGATGCGGTGCTACGCCGCGCCGCGTGGTTTCGACTTCTGGAAGCTCGGGCATCAGCGTGCATCCGTTTCCGTGGAAGAATGCCTTGTAACTTGCAGCAATTCATCCGCGGCAGCCAGCGGCAGGATGTACGTTACCGCCGGGTCGGCGCGCGACAGCAGCAATTCGTCGTCACGAATTTCAACACCGAAACGCAGCATTTCACCGTTGGCGAATTCCACCTGCACTTCGCCGTCGCGCGGCACGGAGTTCGCGGGAGCAACGCGCAAAGCACGCGCATTTCGCCACGCGGAAATCGTTGCCTGGAGTGCGTCGGTGGAAAGACTGTCGTCTTCCGGTTCGATCATCCAGCTGTTGCCGGATCGTTCAAGGCGTTGCCCGGATGGCAACTGTATGGCCTGGATCTTTTCGTCTTCCGGCAACACGTTCTTGCTGGCGTAATCGAAAGGATTTCGCTGCAGGCGGTAGCTGAGCAGATCATTCACGAGATAGACGTGATCGCCCATCTGCACGTAACGCTGGACGCCCAGCGCCGTGCGATCGCCGAGCCGCAGCTCGCGCGCGTCGACTTCCACGCGCCACTGCGGTGCGGCAAGCCCGAGCGCTGCGGGATCGGCTTCGCTCATCGGGTAACGCCGTGACGCCGGTTCGCGCAGCGCGCCGAGCAAGGCATCAACCTGGAACATGGCCGCCGGGAGTTCGACAGGCGCGACGAGTTCCCATGTTTCGTTGCTGCGTTCCAGGGCGAAACGCAATTCATCGGTCTCACCATTGCCTTCAAAAACAGCGATGCGCGAAATCTTTTCATCGCTTTCAATCAGCGGCACACCGCGCGGTTCGTTCCCGGGTTCCGGACCGTAGATGATGAGCAAAGCGGCAGCCGCGAGCACGGCGACAAGAACCAGGTTGGTGCGCAAGCGACGATCCATATCAACGCCGGCGCCGTCGCACGAACACCCACACGCCGACGGCGAGCAACGCAAGCGGCAGCAGCAATAAAAAGCCGAGAGCGATCACGACCTGCGCGGCGCCACCGAGATCCAGCATGACGTCGGGCGCGGATTTCACGCGGATGTTCAGAAGATCGTCTTCGGCGGCGAGCCAGTTGAAGACGTTGACGGCGAGATCGAGATTGCCCTGGTTGGCGATGAACGCGTTTGACGCGAAATCTCCATCGCCGATGATGACGCTGCGTTGCGTGCCGTCATCACGCTCGCGCTCCAGCGCATAAGCAATCGTGAGCGGACCCATTTCATCGCTTTCATCCGGCGTCACGCTGCCGGCGAGTTCGCCCGTTTCACGCCAACTGTTCGCGAGCGTGTTCAGTATCGGAATGGTTTTCCAGCCCGCGTTTTCATTTGCTTCCAATGCCGCCGCGCGCGGGAACAATGTCATGAGATTGAAACCGGCCACGGGACCGGCAGCAGGATATTCGGTGACGATTGCGACCGTCGGATCCGCGACGCCAAGCATCTGCGTGGTGGCGTCGACAACGGTGCCTGGCTTGATCGTTATGCCCAGCATTTCGGCGAGTTCGGGTAGCGGCGCAACGCCCACTGGATCCGCCAGCCACAGCACGTTGCCACCGCGCTCAAGATACTCGCGCACGCGCGCGACTTCCGCGGGCAACCATTGCGTACGTGGACCGGCAACAACCAGGATGCCGACATCTTCCAGCAAGGGCGCCGTTGCAAGGTTGAGTTCCTGCAATTGAAAACCCTGTTGTGCAAGCGCGCCGCCCAAGGTGCCGAGATCGAAATTCGCGCGGCCATCGTGCGCGCGCTCGCCGTGACCGGTCATGAACACGACGCGCGTTTTTTGTCCACGCGCGAGGCGCGCGAGCGCCTGGCTGATTGCACGTTCGCCCGCGCCGCTGACCTGCTCGCTGCGTCCCTTGTAACGAATCACCAGTGTACCGTCGAAACGCACACCCGCCGTTCGCGCGCGCTCGGGCGCGAGATCGGGATTCACGAAGGTGAGCCGCACGTCACTCTTCACGCGCTGGTAACGCCCCACGAGAGTCTCGATCACCTTGCGCAGCATCGGTGTTTCGCTGGCGAACGCAACGATCTCGACCGGCGCATCCAGCGATTTCAACAGCATCACGCTGTCTTCTGTGAGCGAGTTGCGCTGGTTCGCAGTCAAGTCGAACGCGACGCTGTAACGCTCACCCAGCCACGCAACGGAACCGAGCAACGCCAACACCAACACGGTGAAGACGATGTTCTGGATGCGCAAATACCAGCGCGTGCGATTATTCATTTCCATCAGTGAACCTCAGCGTTGCAACCGTTCGGCATCCAGCCGGCGAACGCTGAACGCCAGGAACGCGGTGGTGAGCACGAGGTAGTAGATGACATCGCCGGTCGCGAACATGCCGCGCAGCATCGCCTGGTAATGACCCAGCAAGGACAGCCAGTTCATGACACCGTCAGCGCCCCCGGCAGCATTTGCGAGCCACAGCAGTAGCAACAAGCCGAACGTCGCAACCGCCGCAACGCCAGCGTGTTTCGTCAAGGTGGACATGAAAAGACCGGCGCTCGCGAACGCCATCATCATCAGGAAGAGTCCGATCACACTTGCGAGCAGCCGGCCGAGATCGAGATCGGTGCCAGTGGCGAGCGACAGCGGCATCACCACGAGCAACGCGCACAACAGCAGCAGGAACACGGCGACCGCGAAGAACTTGCCCATGACAATGGCCGCCGTGCTCACCGGCGCCGCGCGCAACAGCGCCATCGTGCCGCTGCGTTTTTCCTCGGCGATCAGGCGCATGGTCAGAAGCGGTACAACCATCAGCATAATGATCGATGCTGTGGAGAACAGCGGCGCGACGATGAGATCGCCAACACCCGGCGGCGTGCGCTGGAGCGCCGCATATTGCGATTGCGCCTCGGGAAACGCATCGAGCTGCAGGAGAAATATCCACGCCATGATGAACTGCACGACCGCGAGCACGATCCACGCGAGCGGCGAGAGGAACAGCGATTGCAATTCCTTGCGCGCAATGACGAGCGACATCGCGAGTGTGTTCATGCCGCGTCCTCCCGCGGCGCGCTCTCTCCGGAGGTCAGTTCCACGAACACCTGCTCCAGCGTCTTGCGCTCTGGAGTCAGCTCGAACAGTGCCCAGTCTTCTTCAACGGCAGTCTTCGCAATGCGCGACGCAAAGTCCGTTGCGCCATCGTGACGCAGGCGCGCGCGACCATCGCCCAGCATCTCGATGCGCTTCACGCCGTCGAGTCGCGCAAGGCGCGTTTCATCCGGCAGCCGCTCGGCGCCGACAACAAGCCGGTCCGCCGTCATGCCGGCATTCAGCGACAACATGCTGTCGCTGAACACCATCCGGCCCTGGTGAATGATGAGTACGCGTGAACACAGCATCTGCACTTCCGGAAGAATGTGCGTGGAAAGAATCACGCTGTGATCGCGACCGAGTTCGCGGATGAGATTGCGGATTTCACGAATCTGGATGGGATCGAGACCGACAGTCGGCTCATCAAGAATCACGACGGCGGGTTCGTGAATGATGGCCTGCGCGATGCCGACGCGCTGCTGGTAGCCCTTGGAAAGATTGCCGATGAGCCTGTCCGCAACATCGTCCAGGCCGCAGCGCTGCAGCGCACGATCGATCGCGGCGGCGACGGCGGAACGCGGCACCGCATTCAGCCGCGCGCAGAAACGCAGGTATTCGCGCACGGAAAGCTCGGGATAGACCGGTGGCTGTTCCGGTAAATAGCCCATGGACGCCTTGGCGCGATCCGGCTCGTCGAGCAGATCAACGCCGCCGATGCGGATGCGCCCTGCGCTTGGCGCCAGGCTTCCGGCGAGCATCTGCATGCTGCTCGACTTGCCGGCGCCATTCGGACCCAGGAAACCCAGCACTTCGCCGCGGCGCAATTCGAAGTTCAGACCATGCACTGCAACAAGCTCGCCGTACTGGCGCCACAGGTTTTCGACCGAAACTACGACATCGCCGGACATGAAATACTCCTATTGCAGTGCGCTACTCTAGTTTTTTCGCGTCATATTTCAAGGGGTTATTACCGTGTGGACCCGATACCGCGAATAACCCATAATGCGCCTCACTGTATCAGCCAAGCGCAGGTTTTTTCTTCATGATCAATGATTTATTGAACGGTCTACTGAACGCACCCGTGTGGGCGATCGTGCTTTACACGGTCATCGTTACACACGTAACGATCACGGGCGTGACACTGTACCTGCATCGCGATGCCACGCATCGCGGCCTGGACCTGCATCCCGTTGTCCGCCATTTCTTCCGCTTCTGGCTGTGGATGACCACCGCCATGCTGACGAAAGACTGGGTGGCCGTGCATCGCAAGCATCACGCCAAGTGCGAAACGGAAGAAGACCCGCACAGCCCGCAGGTTCTCGGCCTGAAGAAAGTGCTGCTGGAAGGCGCCGAGCTGTATCGCGTAGAAGCGAACAATCCGGAGACGCTGGAGAAATTCGGTCGCGGCACGCCCAACGACTGGATCGAACGGAATGTGTATTCCAGGTATCCGATCCTCGGCGTTTCGATCCTGATGGTCATCAACCTTGTGCTGTTCGGCGCGCTCGGCCTGACCGTCTGGGCGATCCAGATGATGGCGATTCCGCTCCTCGCGGCCGGCGTCATCAACGGTATCGGCCATTACTTCGGCTACCGCAACTTCGAGTGCAAGGATGCGGCGACGAACGTCATGCCCTGGGGCGTGATCATGGGCGGCGAAGAGCTGCACAACAACCATCACGCCTACCCGAGTTCGGCGAAGTTCGCACTGCGCCGTGGCGAATTCGATGTGGGCTGGTTCTACATCCGGATTCTCGGCGCGCTGGGTCTTGCCAAGGTGCGTCGTGTTGCGCCGAAGCCTTCGGTGGACGTGGAACGCGGTCACCTCGATCTCGACACCGTCAAGGCGATCATCGTTGCGCGACTGCACGTGCTGCGCGATTACGCTTCGCACGTCACGCTGCCGACGATGAAAACCGAACTCGTGCAAGCCGGCGGCAAGGCACGCGCACTGCTGGTGCGTGAAGTGACGCTGCTGGATGACAGCGCGAAGCAGCGCCTGCACGCCATGCTGGATCAGAGCGACAAGCTCAAGACCGTGCATGAATTCCGCGAACGTCTGCAGAAACTGTGGGAGTCATCCACGCTCTCGAACGAGAAACTTGTCGAGTCGTTCAAGCAGTGGTGCGAAGAAGCCGAGAAGAGCGGCATCGAAGTACTGGAGCGTTTCGCGCAACGCCTGCGCGGCTACCAGTTGCAGCCAATGCCTGCATAACGCGAAAGCAAAACTCGAAACGAAGAAAGCGGGCAATGCCCGCTTTCTTTTTGTCCGCACGTTTTACATTCACATGGAAACAGCGTTCGATCTTCACTCCCGGTTTTCAACTCCGCTTCAGAAATCCACTCTCGCCTTCTCGCTGCGCGGATCGTGCGCGGCATTCACTTCACCTGTCTCGCGATTCCACGTCACGACATTCATGTTGCCGTAGTAGCGCGAGGTTTCTTCAACGCGATGACCTTTCGCGCGCAGTGCGTCAAGGAGTTCAGGGCTGAAAGCGCCGGGTTCGTACTGGATCGCATCCGGAAGGTACTGGTGATGAAAGCGCGGCAGCGAAACCATGCTTTCGGCGTCACCGCCCGCGATGTAATCCAGCACCCCGAGCGTCACCATGCTGATGATGCGCGAACCGCCCGGTGTGCCAAGTACGGCGACGCCGCGCTCGGATTCGATGAAGGTCGGGGTCATCGAAGACAACGGCCGCTTGCCGGGCTCGACGATGTTCGCAACACCCTGGACCAGGCCAAACCCGTTCGGCTCGCCGGGCTTGGCGGTGAAATCATCCATTTCATTGTTCAGCACGACACCGGTGCCGGTCGGAACGATGCCGCTGCCGAAACGGAAATTCACGGTCTGCGTTGCCGCAACACGGTTGCCGTGCTTGTCGATGATCGAGAAATGCGAGGTGTGCGCGCCGCCCTGCTCCGGCGCGACCATCGGCAGCAGGCGTGAAGGCGTGGCCTCGTCCTTGCTGATGCCGGCGCGCAGGCCGGCGGCATACAGCGGATGCGTGAGACGTTCGATCGGCATTTCAACGAACGCAGGATCGCCGAGGTATTCGTTGCGATCGCGATAGGCGCGTCGCCAGGCCTCGACAATCAAATGCACGCGCAAAGCGGTCGGCGCAGCATCGAGGTCGTAGCCGGAAAGAATGTTCAGCGTCTCAAGCAGCGTGATGCCGCCGGACGACGGTGGCGCGGCGGTGACGATTTCATAGCCACGGTATTCGCCGCGAATCGGCGCGTATTCATTGATGTGGTAGTTAGCGAGATCTTCGAGTGTCCAGATGCCACCACGCTCGCGCACGCCTTCGACCAGCAATTCCGCAGTTTCGCCGTGATAGAACGACTCGCCTTCAGTATTTGCGAGGGCAGTCAAGGTATCGGCCAGTTCGGGCTGGCGCAGGACGTGGCCAGCGGGAATCGGATCTTCATCGTCGAGCAGGAACGGACAACCCGGCGCGCAATGGGTTTCGAGCTTCTCGATGTTGTCTTCGATGATTGCTGCGAAGCGCGGATCGAGACGAAAGCCGTCGCGTGCGAGCCGGATCGCAGGCGCCAGTGATTGTTCCAGTGGCAACCGCCCATACTTTTCGGCGATGTGCACGAGCGCGGCCGGCGTACCGGGAATACCGGCAGCAAGCGCGCCCACACGCACGCGTGAACGTTCGACGTTGCCGTTCTCATCGAGATACATGTCAGCCGTCGATGCGCCCGGCGCGGTTTCGCGCCCATCGATCATCACGTCGAAATCATCCGACGCCCGGTGCAATAAATAGAACCCGCCACCGCCGATGCCGGAGCTGTAGGGCTCGACGACCGTGAGCGCTGCGCTCACCGCAACGGCAGCATCGAAGGCGTTGCCGCCCTGCTCCAGGATTTCGTAACCGGCCGCATCGGCCAGCGGATGCGCGCTCGCGATGCCAGCTTGGCGCGGCGCGGTTTCAGCGGCCGCCCACGCGGGAACAAGAATGCAGATGAGAGCGGCGAGCAGCCGGTAACACGGCAGGCGAAAAGACATCAGGCCTCCTTCAGGGCTTCCTGGATGCGTTCGTATTTTTCCTGGAGTTCTTCGGGCGATTCGACCCGATCGGGATCGAAAGGGATGCAATCCACAGGACAGACGACCTGGCACTGCGGCTCATCGAAATGCCCGACGCATTGCGTGCAGAGTTCAGGGTCGATCTCGTAGATTTCAACGCCCTGGTAGATCGCGTCGTTCGGGCAGACGGGTTCGCAGACATCGCAATTGATGCACTCGTCGGTGATTTTGAGCGCCATGATTCTCGCGGGGAATAGTTGAGTAAAGAACTCGGATTTTACCAGTTCGCCGCCGCCGCTCGAAGGCCGCGCCGGACAATTATTTCTGTTTGTACCGTTCCTGCAGCGCCGCAGCCACCTCTGGATGCACCAGCTCCGATACGTCCGCGCCAAGGGACGCCACCTGGCGTACCAGGCTTGATGAGATGAACGTGAAATGCTCCGCCGGTGTCAGGAACAGCGTTTCCACTTCCGGCCCGAGATGCCGGTTCATGGCCGCCATCTGGAACTCGAACTCGAAATCCGACACCGCCCGCAGGCCGCGAAGAATCGCCGTAATGCCGTGCGAGCGCGCGAATTCCACCGTGAGGCCGGAAAAACCCATGACGTCGACATTCGGAACATCCGCGACCACCTTTTTCACCAGCGCTACCCGCTGCTCCAGCGTGAACGCCGATTGCTTGCCGGTGTCCGCGGCGACCGCGACCACGAGGCGATCGAAGAGGTTGGCGGCGCGCCGGATCAGGTCGTGGTGACCGTTCGTGATCGGATCAAACGTGCCGGGATAAAGAAGGCTGCGCATGCAAGTGTCTCATTCAATGAAAACGCGGTATTTCATGGTAGCAGAGCGTCTGAGTTCCGCGCCGCCAGGAAATAGCCCACCTGCCCGGCCTGCTTCTCGCGCACCACCTGCCAGGTTTCCGGCAGTGGCGGCAAGCCGTCCTTGGCGGCGCATTCGAGATAAATGCGTGCGCCGGGAGCCAGCCAGCCGTTTTGCTCCAGCGCCGCGCAGGCGGGTTCAAGCAGGCCGGCGGCATACGGCGGATCCAGGAAAACGATATCGAACGGCGCGGGCGGCGGCGCGCGCAGGAAGCCGGAGACGTCCATCGCATGCACCCGCGCCTTCGCGCCCTCCCGAAGCGCGCCGAGATGTTCCCGGATCGCTGCCGTAGCCCGCGAAGAAGCGTCAATGAACTCCGCATGCGCCGCGCCGCGCGAGAGCGCTTCCAGCCCCAGCGCACCGCTGCCGGCAAACAAATCCAGGCACCGCGCGCCTGCAATCACGGGCTGGAGCCAGTTGAAGAGCGTCTCGCGCACGCGGTCGGGCGATGGCCGCACGGACTGGTCGCCCGGGAATTCGAGGCGTCGTCCGCGGTGCGTGCCACCGATAATGCGGAAAGTATTTTGCCGAGGGGCTTTCACTCTTCTATAGTTGGGCGTCAATCGAACGTTTGAATTCGCGAACCCGGGTTTTACCCGAGACCGCGGAGCCGGACGAGGATAATAACAGTTGCGTTTGGACACGGCCGGGCGTTCCCGGCACCGCTCTTTTTAGGAGGAAACCCGATGATCAGGCGTTTGAATCCCTTATACGCGCTCCTGCCGCTCGCCCTTTTCCTGGGAGCGTGCACCACGGACGACGATGAATCGGTCGAACCGGTTACCGATCCATCTCCCGGCTTTGTCGCCACCTTCCAGCCGGCATCCGCACAGGTGCCGTTTCCGAACGACATTTTCTTCAGCGGCACCGCAGACGGAACGCTGAATATTCCGGCAACTGGCGACGCGTCGCTGGCCGCTCTCAACCTCCTGGACGGGTATTCCACCAACGCGGCCATCTACGCCGAAACGACTGACGTCATTGCGGAAGAAAGCGTGATCTACGGCGCGACCGTGTTCCTTGTCAACACAACGAATCCCCTGGCCCCTGTCGCAGCGCAAGCCAGCGTGGCGGACTACCAGAACGGTTCGACGGTCATTGAGATTCAGCCGCTGGCGCCGCTCGATGCAGGGACCACCTACGCGGCTTTCCTGACGAAGAACATTGTTTCCACAACGGGTGACAACCTTTCGACTGACGCCGATTTCCAGGCTCTCGTTGATCTTTATGCCGACGAAACACCGTTCGACACGGATCTGGGTGATGCCACAACGACAGCGCTTTATGGCGCGATCGCGCCATTGCTGCAACTCGCCGACGGCGCTGGAATCGGTTCATCGAACATTGCCGTGGCATGGTCGTTCAAGACGCAGACCATCGGTGCGTCACTGGCCGCCATCGAAGCCGGCGCCACGGCCCAATCCGCGGGTTTTGTGCCCGTTCCGAAGAATGGCGTCAATTACGACGACGGTATCGCCACCACCGCAGATATGGACGCGCGGCTGGCAGGGCATGCCGATGTTTACGTCGGCGTGATCGAAATGCCGTACTACAGCAGCGTGGAGTCGCCCCTCACCGGCTACTGGACGCCCGCGGCAGCTCCTTGCCAGGCGGTTGTAGATGCCGTTGATGCCTTGACCGAACAGCCGGAATCCACCACCGGCGCTTGTCCGACGCCGGCTGTGAACGCAACGATCAAGGTTCCTGTCCTGTTGACCGTTCCGAATGCGGCCAGCGCTTCCGGTGGCGCCATCGCAGGCGTGACCATCTTCCAGCATGGCATTACGGGCGACCGCACCAACATGCTCGGCATCGCCGACGCGCTGGCAGACGCCGGCCAGGCGGTAGTCGCCATTGACTTGCCGCTGCACGGCCTCACGGATAACACCAATCCGCTGTACGCGTCAGATGCCAGTCCGCTGTACGGCGCAACCGGCATGACGGATATCACCGAGGCCACGTTCGACCTGGACGTCGATGGCGAGGCGGGCAACGATCCATCAGGTGAGTATTTCATCAACCTGGAAAGCCTGCCGACGGCGCGAGACAACCTCCGCCAGGCGTCGTCGAACCTGATCTACCTGACCAAGTCGATCCCGGAATTCGACTACAACATTGCGCTGAGTCCCGCGCTCGCGGGCGCTGATTTCGGCGGCTTGCCGATCAGCTTTGTCGGCCAGTCGCTGGGCTCGATGACCGGCGTGCCGTATCTCGCGGTGAACGACAATGACACCTGCGGCGCCACGGTCGGCTGTCCGGCACTCCTGTCCGTACCAGGTGGCACAGTCGCTGCGCTGCTGGCGCAATCGCCGACCTTCGGGCCGGTCGTTGAGGAAGGCCTCGCGGAGAACGGCATTATTGCGGGTACGCGGATGTTCGCAGAGTTCTTGCGCAACGCGCAGACCGTGGTTGACTCGGGTGACCCGATCAATTATGCCGCGGATGCAGCACTCGCCCATCCGATCGTTGTCCAGGAAGTCATTGGCGGTGCGTCGAGCGCAGCCGACCAGGTCATTCCGAACTTCGCGACCGACGCGCTCGTCGACGCAATGGGACTTGATCAGCTTGGACCGGCCTTTTACAACGACACCGCGGGCGTTTCCGGAGTGGTGAAATTCGTCGCGGGAAACCACAGCTCGTTGCTTGATCCGTCGGCCTCGTTGGAAGTCACCACTGAAATGCAGGTCGAAGCGGCCTCTTTCATCGGATCGCAAGGCACACAGCTCGCGGTCGGCGTATCGGCGGTCGGTGGACAGCCGCAGGTGATCGATTCACCGTAATAAAACAACAACAAGCGTCCTCGGGCGTGACCTCCGATCCCTCGGAGAGGGGGCAATAACAATAATTACAGGGCGGCTTCGGCCGCCCTTTTTTTTGCGGAATTTCCGACGGTGATTTATGCGGAATTTCCGACGGTGACCCTCTGAAAAGCGCGAGAATAAGGCGACCCCCTTTGAAAAAGGGGGTCGGTGGGCGCGAGCCCACCGGGGGGATTTCCACGTGTTACGATTCCCCGCCTTCAAATCCCGATCCGACATGAACGACAAGACAAAATCTCCCGGACTCCTTGCCCGCCTGCGCGCGCGGATGAATCGCGGCGACTCGTGGCTCACGAAAGACATCGGCGAACTCGTTGCCGGCAAGAAGATCGACGACGACACGCTGGAAGATCTCGAGACGCGTCTGCTCCAGGCCGATGTCGGCGTGGAAGCGACGACGCGCGTCATCAAGGCGCTTGAGAAGAAAGTTTCACGCCGCGAAGTGGACGACGTCGCGGCGTTGCGCCGTGCCTTGCGAGCGATCCTGCTCGACATCCTGCAACCCGTGCAGCAGCCGCTCGAATTCGAATCCAGGGAAAAGCCTTTCATTCTGCTGATGACCGGCGTCAACGGCGTCGGCAAGACCACGACCATCGGAAAACTTGCGCGGCAATTGAAGGATTCCGGCCGCACCGTGATGCTTGCTGCCGGCGACACGTTTCGCGCCGCCGCGATCGAGCAGTTGCAAGTCTGGGGTGAACGAAATGATGTTCCGGTGATCGCGCAAAAGCATGGCGCTGACCCCGCCGCCGTCGTTCACGACGCTGTGCAGACGGCGAAGTCACGCGAAAGCGATGTACTGATTATCGATACGGCGGGCCGTTTGCACACGCAGGCGGGCCTGATGGAAGAGCTGAAGAAAATCCGCCGCGTAATCGAACGTCTGATGCCGGGCGCGCCACACGAAACCTTGCTGGTGCTTGATGCCACGACCGGCCAGAACGCGCTCAACCAGGCGAAGCAGTTTCATGCCGCCGCAAACGTATCCGGTCTTGTCATCACCAAGCTCGATGGCAGCGCGAAAGGTGGCATTTTGTTCGCGCTTGCCGAGCAGATGCGCATTCCCATACGCTACATCGGCATCGGCGAGAACGTCGACGATCTCGCGCCCTTCAACGCCGAAGCTTTCGTGGACGCTCTTCTGGCGGAAAGCGACGGCGAATAAAGCAATAACAACAGGACTCCCACACGGATGATCCATTTTGATCACGTCAGCAAATCCTATCCCGGCGGTAACCAGGCCCTGAGCGATCTCAGTTTTCGCGTGGACAACGGCGAAATTGTTTTCCTCACGGGACACTCGGGCGCCGGCAAAAGCACCTTGCTGAAATTGATCGCGCTGATCGAGCGGCCGACGCGCGGTCACGTTGTCATCAACGGTCGCAATCTCGGCCCCATGAAACGCCGTCGCATTCCGCACTACCGCCGCCAGGTCGGCATCATCTTCCAGGATCACAAGCTGCTCGCCGATCGCACGGTGTTCGACAACGTCGCGCTGCCGCTGGTCATCAGCGGTCATGGGCATCGTGAAGTCGGCCGCCGCGTGCGCGCCGCACTCGACCAGGTTGGCCTTTTGAACCGGGAGCGCGCCATGCCGGTGACCTTGTCCGGCGGCGAGCAACAGCGCGTCGGCATCGCGCGCGCGGTCGTGAACAAGCCGCCGCTTCTGATCGCGGACGAGCCGACGGGCAATCTCGATCCGGAACTGTCGATGGAAATCATGCGGCTGTTCGAGCGCTTCAACCAGGTTGGCGTAACCGTGATGATCGCAAGCCACGATCACGAGCTGATTCGCGTGATGGGTCATCGCGTCATCAGCCTGAAGCAGGGCCGGCTGGTCGCACCACATCTCGCAACGACGGGCGGTGCGCAATGAGCTGGGCGACACGCCATGTGCAGGTGCTGTTCTACACGCTGGGCCGCCTTTATCGCGCGCCCTTGTCCACGCTGCTGTCCGTGATGGTGATCGGCATTGCGCTCGCGCTGCCGGCGGGGCTGCACGTGCTGGTGAACAACACGCGCGCGATCTCCGGCTCCCTTGAGGGCGCCGCGCGCATTTCGGTGTTTCTAGGGCACGAGGTGAGCGAGAACCAGCGTGACGCGCTGGCCGATGTATTGCGGCGGCGAGAGGATATTGCCGAGGTGCGCGTGATTTCCGCCGAGCAGGCGCTCGCGGAATTCAAGGAACTCTCCGGCTTCGGCGGCGCGATCGAAGCGCTGGAAGAAAACCCGCTGCCGCCGGTGCTGGTCGTGACGCCGCTCGAATCCATCGCCACGGAAGCCGCGCTCGCGGACCTTGTACGTGAACTCGAAGCGCTGCCGGAAACGGACGTGGTGCAGCTCGACACCGAGTGGCTGAAACGGCTGGCAGCGATTCTCGAGATCATCAATCGCGGCGTGGTGGTGATCGCCGGCATGTTCGCGCTGGCCGTCATCATCATTGTCGGCAACACCATTCGCCTCGACATCCAGAACCGCCGCGACGAGATCGTGGTGACCAAGCTCATAGGCGGCACCGACGCCTTCATCCGCCGTCCATTCCTTTACACCGGCTTCTGGTATGGCATCGCGGGCGGCGTGATGGCGTGGTTGCTGACGGGGATCGCGCTGCTGGTCATGGAAGCGCCCGTGGGGCGCCTGGCGGGGCTTTACGGCAGCGGCTTCACTCTGCGCGGCCTTGGGGCGGACGGCGTGCTCACCGTGCTCACGGCGGGCGCGCTGCTTGGCTGGCTGGGGTCATTGGTTGCGGTCGGCCGGCATCTGGGCGAGATCGAGCCCAAGTAGATTCCCGCAGAAAAACGGCAACAAATACAGTGTGTTATGTATTCGCCGCACTTTACCTCACGGGAACTTTGCGCTAAATTGGCACTCACACGAGAAGAGTGCCAGTTATGACAAATCCCGCAAAGGAGCTCCCGATGAGCACTGAGCCGATTAGCGCGCAGACGCGCGATATTGCCCTCGCCGGTCCGATCGGCAGCCTTGATGCTTACATGAGGGCGGTTTACAGCATTCCAATGCTCCAGGCAGACGAGGAGCGCGCATTAGCCGTGGAGTTGCGCGAGCACGATAACCTCGACGCGGCACGCTCATTGATTCTTGCGCACCTGCGCTTTGTCGTTCACGTCGCGCGCGGCTACCAGGGTTACGGCCTGCCGCTCGCGGATCTCGTCCAGGAAGGCAACGTCGGACTGATGAAGGCCGTGAAGCGTTTCGATCCGGAAGTCGGCGTGCGGCTTGTGTCGTTCGCGGTGCACTGGATCAAGGCCGAAATTCACGAATACATCCTGCGCAACTGGCGCGTCGTAAAAGTTGCGACGACCAAGGCGCAACGCAAACTGTTCTTCAACCTGCGCAAGGCGAAGAAACGTCTTGGCTGGTTCAATCACGAGGAAGTCGAAACCGTCGCGCGGGAGCTCGGCGTCACGACGAAGGAAGTGATGGAAATGGAATCGCGCCTGTCCGGACAGGACATGGCGTTCGACGGCCCGCAGGATGAATCCGACGAGGACCGCACGTTCGCGCCTTCCGGCTACCTGATGGACAAGGCGCCCGACCCGGCCGAATACGCCGAGGCAGAAGACTGGGAAATCAAAGGCGAGGAGCGCTTGTTCGCGGCGATGCGCGTACTGGATGAACGGAGCCGCGACATCCTCCAGCAACGCTGGCTCAACGAACCAAAAGTGACCCTGCAGGAACTTGCGGACAAATACGGCGTGTCGGCCGAACGAATCCGCCAGATAGAAAACAACGGTATGAAGAAACTGCAGAACATGCTGGCGGCTTGAGCCGCTTCCAGAACTTGAAAAAAAGCCCGGCGATTGCGCCGGGCCTTTTTTTGCTTGCGAGTCGCGTGCTACAAATGCTCGCCGAGGAACTCCTCGATTGCCTGCAACGCTTTCAGCCGGGTCAAGCCGTCATCCAGGAAGTGCGTCGCTCCCTTTACCTTGATGTACTCGACATCCTTGCGCAGTCTTCTGGCCATTTCATGGAACTCATCAGACTGCTCATACGAAACGCGGGAATCGCGCGTTCCGTGGAAAAGCAGGACCGGCGTAGAAAGATTGGCGACATGATTGATGGGAGAGTATTTCTCCAGCATCTGCCGCTCCTCGGGATCATTCGGGTCGCCAATCCATTCATTATAGGCTTGGGTTCCGCCAAACAAGATGGTTACCCCTTCAATGTGCTCAATGAGATCGGTGACACCTGAAATACTGACAACGCAATCAAACAATTCCGGCGTCTGTACTGCGGCAGTAAGCGCCACATAACCGCCGTAACTGGCACCAACGACGCACATACGATCAGTGTCCGCGAGGCCCTCCTCCTTGACCCATGCAACGGCATCCAGGACATCGTTCTGCATCGATTGCCCCCACTGCTTGTCACCCATTCGTTCAAACGTCGCGCCGTAGCCTGACGAGCCGCGGAAGTTCATCTGGATGACCGCGTACCCGCGACTCGCAATGAATTGCGAAAGGAAATCGAAGTACCGGTAATCCCGCGCCCATGGGCCACCGTGAGGTAAGACAACAAGCGGCGGTTTCACGTCGCCATTCAAGGGCCGCGTGAAGTAGCCGTGAATGGTCAGGCCGTCGCGGGATTTGTACTGGATAGGCTCGTGCTTCGCCAACTTGACCCCCAAAAGTTCGGGGTACTGGCTGAACCACGGATATACCTTGCCGGCCTTCACGTCGAACAGGTAATAGGCGCGCGGAAGATCATCACGAATGACGGAAACAATAATTCGATCGCTGTTGGCATCTGTGCTTGCAATGCTGACTTCCGCCCCGCGGAATGTCTGCTCTACCAGGTAATCGAGGTTTTGATCGCTTTCATCGAGAAAATGCTGCTTCTCGTAATCTTCTCCCCAGCTGACACCCATCAGCTCGCCGCCCCGCATGACAAAACCGGTTATGTCGTAACCATCGACATGCCACAGCTCCTCCGCGAACTCCCCTTTCGCGATATCGAACTTGTAAAGCGATGCGGTATCGTATTCGTGCGTGCTGAGCACATACAGATACTTCCCGTCCTTTGACAGCGCCAACGGGCTGAACATCGCGTCGCGCGTGTACCTCAGAGTCTTGATCTTCTTCCAGCCATCGCTGACAGGATCGGGCACCCAGATTCCCATCTCGTCATCGATCTCTTCTTCTTCACCGTACTCGAATCCGAGGCTGACGTTGCCGGACGAGTCCGCGTACCAGGAGTCAACGCCGTAGTCGTTGAAGAAAAGCTTTTCGTAATCGCCGTTGACAATGTTCACCTTGTACACGGACGCGTGCTCATCCTTCTCTCCGCGCCATTGAACGAGGACATGCTCCGGATCGCCGAGCATCTCCGAAATTACTCTGCCGTTACTGCTATAGCGATCGCGCCAGTCCAGATCGAAGTGTTTTGGTCGAAGCTCGATCACCTCGTTGCTCTCGATGTCAACGGAGTACAGCTTGCTGACGTAGAACGTAAGCGACCGGCGATTCTCGGGCGACGCGGCGGAAATCAGCAACCGCTGGTTGCTCCCCCACGTAACACTGAAAATCCTGTCAAGCGGGCTTTTCATCTTCGCTACGATCCGGAATTCGCTGCTGCCGAATTCGGTAACCGCGACATCATAGTAGCCGTCCTGGTTCGCAAGGAGCACGGCAATTGTCTTGCCGTCCGGCGAAATAGTGGGGCTCTTCAGCGCTGGCAATCGGGCGAAGGCTTCGACAGGAACAACATCGCTTGCAGCGGCGGAAGAGAGGAAAAACGCACAAACGAGAAGTGTTGCAATTCGTGACATGGAACCCCCCGGTTCGTTGCAATCCTGGCCACAGGAATTTGATCGGATAATTTCTATGCAATTATCAGCGAAACGTAATGATCTGCAAGCAGAAACAGGAAAATTCCTGTCAGGTAGGTAATCGAGTAGGCAAACGTCTTCATTGGCAGGCGCTCATCATCCCGAAAACGCATCGCAACCGCGTAATAAAGAAATATGCCACCGAGCACCAATGCGCCGGCGAGGTACAGCAGGCCGCTCATGCCGATCAGGTACGGCAGGATGCTCACGACGACAAGCAGGATGGTGTAGAGAATAATCTGCACGCGCGTGAAAGGAATGCCGTGCGTGACAGGCAGCATCGGAATGTTCACGCGTGCGTAATCGTCGCGACGATGAATCGCCAGCGCCCAGAAATGCGGCGGCGTCCAGACGAACACGATGAGAAACAACAGCAGCGGCTCAGCTGACACCTCGCCAGTGATCGCCGTCCAGCCGAGCACCGGTGGAGCAGCACCCGCCGCGCCGCCGATGACGATGTTCTGCGGCGTCGCGCGCTTGAGAAACACCGTGTAAATGACGGCATAGCCGATGAGCGAGAAGAACGTCAGTACAGCGGTGAGCGGGTTCACCAGGAACCACAGCATCAACATGGAAATCGCGCCGAGGCCGAGCGCGAAAACAAGCACTTCCCTTTCCTTGACGTGCCCCGTCGGCAAGGGCCGGTTGCGGGTGCGATGCATTTCCGCGTCCGCGCGGCGATCGATGAGATGATTCAGTGCCGCGGCTGATGCGGCGGCCAGCCAGATGCCGGCGAGTCCGAAAAAGAACTTGTCCAGCGGCACCATGCCCGGAACGGCGAGCAGCATGCCGACAATCGCCGTGAACGCGATCAGCGAAACGACACGTGGTTTCGTCAGCTCGAAGTAATCCTGCAGGCGGCTTTTCACGGGCACGGCTTCAGTCTCTTGATGGCTGGAGAGCGTAACCGAGTGTCGTGAGCGATGCGAGCAGCAACGCGGCGCCGCCGTTATGCGCGACGGCGAGCCACAACGGCAGGCCGAACTTCACCACGCTGATGCCAAGAAGTATCTGCAGGATCAGGAATACGCCGGCCGCCGCACCCAGCACGCGAAGCGTTGCGTCGTCTTGACGAGGCGACTGCCGCGTGCGGCGACGGATGGCGAACACCAGCGAACCGACGACGAGCAGCACGAGCATCGCGCCGAGCCGGTGCGTGTAATGCACGGCCACGCGCGCGTCGTTGCCCAACACGCCGCCTTCGTAATCCACGCCAAGGCCGCGCCACAGATCAAAACCTTCCGCGAAGTTCATCGGCGGAACCCATTGCGTCTGGCAGGTCGGGAAATCCGGACAGGCAAGTGCGGCGTAATTCGTGCTCGTCCATCCGCCGAGAAAAATCTGCAACACAAGAACGCCGAGTGCGGCGTACGCGAGTTTTCGCAAACTACCATAGCGATCATCGTCATTGACCTTCGGCGCGCCGCGATCGCGCAGCCACAGCAACCACGTCAACGCAAAGGTCGCCATGCCACCAAGCAGGTGCGCCGTGACAATGATCGGTTTCACCAACAGCGTTACGGTCCACATGCCCAGCATCGCCTGCACGATGATCAATGCGAGCAAGCCCGCCGTATAACGTCCGCGCCATCCGGTGCGTCGCCACGCGAACATGCCGTACAACGGCAGCAGGATGGACAACAGCGACAATATCGATGCAACAGGAATCCAGCCCTTCACGTAAGTGACGATGCCCGCCGCGGCTGCTCCAGCGGCAAGCAACAGGAGATTCCGTTGCAATGGCGCGCGCCAGTTCGCCATCAGCGCCAGCGCGAATACAATCCAGCCAAGCGCCGCCGCCAGGAACCGGTGCACCTGTTCCTTCCACGCCTTCTCGATTTCAACGGGACGCTCCGGGAACATTTCGTTCGCCTGTTCGATATGCGCTTCTTCCGTCGGCCAGGCGAGATGCCCGTAGCAAACCGGCCAGTCGGGGCAACCCAGACCTGCATCCGAAAGACGCACGAACGCGCCGAGCATGATGAGGCACAAACCCAGCACCGCGCCCAGCAGCGCGAGCCGCGTGAACCACGTTCCATTCTCAACCGGCATCGGAATATCTCAACAGGCGTTTCAGATCGTCATACAACATCTCGGGCGTGAAATCCGGCGGGTAACTCATCATGAGATTGCCGCGCGGGTCAACGAGGTATATGCGCGCCGCGCCCTGCAAGGCTGCGCGTTGCGGATCGCTGAAACGCGCGAGCGCGTTTGCATCGGCATCATAAACTTCCATGTCGCGGTGCTCGTTTGCCGGGAAGGAAACATCCGGGCCCACGATCAACACGCGTTGCACGCGGTCCGCTTCCCGGTTCAACCGTATCCACACCTGGCGCGTCAGGTACAACGCGCGTTCGCACTCCGCATCGCATGCCTCGGGCGCGAGCAGCACGATGAACCAGTCATCGGCAAAAGGTTTCACCGCTTCACCCGTTCCGCGCGGATAGAGTTCGAGGTCGCCTACGGGAACCAGCGGCTCGACCAGGTCACCGTTGTTGACCGTACCCGGACGGACACTCTCGAACTGGAAGAACCATATCCAGGCTACCAGCAGCGGGCCGAAGAAAAGCCCGAGAAGAACGTAAAGTTGCGTGCGTTTGTTCATTCGTCCGGTTTCCTCTCGCGGTCGCGGCGGGGTCGCGCCACAACGATAAAAATAATGATCAGCGCAACGGCCAATCCGAACCACTGGAAGGCATACGCGTAATGCCGCGCGGGCGGAATGCCCGGCGGCTCCCATTCGCGCACAAAGCCATCCGTCGCATCCGCGTCAAGCAGCAGGCGTTGATCAACGACGGGAACGCCAAGCTGCGCGGACAACTCCGCCGCATCCGGAAACTGGACAACGCGCGGCCAGTCACCCTCCGGAACCGGTTTGCCGCCCAGCTCCAGGCCTGGTTGCGGGAATGGCGCGAGCTTGCCTTGAACCGTGTGCGCCGCCGCAGGCAAAACGGCGGCGAGATCGCGCCTGCTCGTGATGCCTGGCCGCCAGCCGCGATCCACAATCACCACGTGATCCACGCCAGCAGGCTGAAATGGTGTGAGCACATGATGACCCGGTCTTCCGGCGCTCGACATATTATCGAGCAGGAACGTTCGCTCGTTGAGGTAACGGCCCCGCAACTGGATTTCGGAATACGCCGGCAATGCGTTTTTCGCCTGCAACGACAGCACCGTTGCATCAACAACCCCGGCTGCGCTTGTCCGGAAGGCATCGTGCAACGCCTGCTTCTCGATGCCGCGCTGCACTTGCCACACACCCAGCCACAGCAAGGCCGGCAACACGCAGACAAACGCGAGTACGGGCCAGAACGAAAATCTCCACTGCTTTCTGACTGTCATGCCGGGTGCGTTATACTTTGCGCAATCAACGATTGCGGGAAATCATCATGAAACTGCTGGTCGCGCTCGTTTTCATCGGCATCCTTTTCTCGCTCGGTTCCGCGCTGCTGCACTTGCTGAAGCCGGATCGTGCGGAACAGAAAAGCATGGCAAAAGCACTGACCTGGCGCATCGGACTTTCCATCGTCCTGTTCGTTTTCCTGCTGCTTGCCTACCAGTTCGGCTGGATCGAACCGCACAACATCCAACAGTAAACCACCTCGCAGAAACAAAAGGCGTTGCACTCGCAACGCCTTTTTTTATTCCCTTTATCCCGGCCCCATTGTTGGGGTTCGCTGCGCTCACCCCAACCTACGCTCGCTGTGCTTTTCTTCGCAATGCTTATCGAAGGGTGACGCGCGCAGATTTTGTCGTCAGGCAAGGCGCGGCGCGAGCGAGGAGCGGAACTGACCGGTTGTCATTGAGCACCGCAGCTCGCGCCAGCAACGCAGCATGGCGGCAAAAGATGCCGCGTCACAGCCAGTAGACAAAAATGTAGAGGCCAAGCCACACAACGTCGACAAAATGCCAATACCACGCCACCGCCTCGAAACCGAAATGCCTTTCTTCATCGAAGTGACCGGCCATGGTGCGACCGAAAATGACGAGTAGCATGATCGCGCCGAGCGTTACGTGCAGGCCGTGGAATCCGGTCAGCATGAAGAACGTCGAACCGTAGATGCCGGTCTCGAGCGTAAGGTTCATTTCCGTGTAGGCGTGCATGTATTCGTAAACCTGCAGGCCGACGAACAGGAAGCCGAGCAGGAACGTCGCGGCGAGACCAAGATTCAGGATCCTGCGGTTGCCTTCAAGCAGCGCGTGGTGCGCGATGGTCAGCGTCATGCCGGAGGTGAGCAGGATCGCGGTGTTCCAGGCCGGCAGGCCGAGTGCTGCCATCGGCTCGTATTCGCCGCCGATCTGTTCCGGACCTGATGTCGGCCACGTGCCTTCGTAATCCGCCCACAGGAGAATGTTGGTGAAGAATTCGTTGCCTTCACCGGACAGCCAGGGAATCGAATACTGGCGCGCGTAGAACAATGCACCGAAGAACGCGGCGAAGAACATGACCTCGGAGAAAATGAACCAGATCATTCCCCAGCGGAATGACTGACCGACCTTCTCGTTGTAAAGGCCCGCTTCGTTTTCCTTGATGACCGTGTGGAACCAGCCGACGATCATGAACAGCACCACGGCAAGGCCCACGTAAAAGAGGACTTCGCCGATGTCGGAGCCGTTCAGCCAGGAAGACACGCTGTACGCGGTAAGGAACAGGCCGACGGTGCCGACGATCGGCCAGTGGCTGCCGTGCGGAACGTAGTACTTGTCTTGCGCGTGTGCCATTTCCTTTCCTCTTTCAGAATTCCGGTTTTTTTCACGACATCAGTTCAGGCTGGCGGTCCTGTCGATGCTGTAGAAGGTGTAGGACAGCGTGATCGTTTCGACGTCCGCCGGCAGGTCGGGATCAACGACGAAACGCACGGGCATTTCCTTGCGCTCGTTCGCCGCGAAATGCTGCTGGTTGAAACAGAAGCACTCTGTCTTGATGAAATACTTTGCCGCGATACCCGGCGAAACGCTCGGAATCGCCTGCGCGATCTGCGCGTGGCCCGTCAGGTTCGTCGCAAAAAAATCCGCCGCGTACATCTTGCCGGGCTTTACATCCATGCGCATCACCGGCGCGGTGAACTCCCACTTGCCGCGCGTCGACAGCATGAACTCGACCTGCACGCTGCGGTTTTCCTGGACTTCCATGGCAACGTCAACCGGCTCGGAATTCGTCCGCCCGTTCAGACCCGTGATGTCGCAGAGCACGTCGTAAAGCGGCACGAGCAGGAACGCAAAACCGAACGCGGCCACCGCCACCAGCATCAGCTGGACGATGGTTCGCCGGTTCGCGTTGCCGGCGCCCTTGCCTTCGGAATTGCTGTCTTCAGGCCTGCTCATTTCAGTCCGTCAGGAAATGGAATGAACCGAAGAAAAACGCGAGCACAATCGCGGTCAGCACGAGTGCCGTGCGGACCGCTTTTGCGCGCCTGCGCTTGAGCTCGTCGTCGTCCATCACGAATGCACGTTCTCGTCATCTTCACGGATGACCGGCGGCGTCTCCCAGGTGTGGTGCGGCGCCGGTGACGCCACGCGCCATTCGAGACCATGCGAGCCTTCCCACACGCGATCCGTCGCCGGGCCCGCACCGCGCTTGATCGTGTGCCAGACCACGAAGACGAAGAACAGCTGCGCGAGACCGAAAGCGAAACCGCCGACCGACGACCACATGTTGAAGTCCGCGAACTGCGTGGAGTAATCCGGAATCCGTCGTGGCATGCCGGCGAGACCGAGGAAATGCTGCGGGAAGAACAGCAGGTTCACGGAGATTGCCGACCACCAGAAATGAATCTTGCCGTACGTCTCGTTGTACATATTGCCGGTCCATTTCGGAATCCAGTAATACACAGCGGACATCAGCGCGAACACCGCGCCCGGCACGAGCACGTAATGGAAGTGCGCGACAACGAAATACGTGTCGTGATACTGGAAATCCGCCGGCACGACCGCGAGCATCAGGCCCGAGAAACCGCCGATGGTGAACAGGAACACGAAGGCCACCGCCTGGGCCTGGCGCACCGACACCCCACCCTGCTTGACCGGGAAGGCGGTCACGTCGCCCGCTGCGTACACGTCGTCTGTGCCCTCCACCCGGCCGTGCTTGTCCACCGGGATGAAGCCGCCCTCCGCTTGGGGCAGGCCCTCGAGCGGCTCGACCTCGAGCGCGGGCAGGGCCACCGCGGCATCGGCGGGCATGGAATCG
>DASVDI010000035.1:0-25454 GCA_036381175.1 Gammaproteobacteria bacterium | reverse complement strand
TGCCGGCCTCGTCATACGCGAGGTCGAGGTTCGTGAACTCAGCGACCAGCCCCGGCATCTCCAGTGTGCTGGAATCCAGCCGGTTGAGGTCGTCGTATTCGAATCGTTCGACCAGGTTGTGCAGCCAGTCCTCGCGCGATATCAGGTTCGCATTGGCATCCCAGGTGTAATGGAGGTCCTGCAGGATCCGGGTATTGCGATCAATGCTGACGATATCCTCCAGCAGGCCCGTTGCCGGGCTGTACACGCGGACGGTCGCGACGCCGTTGCCGAAGACCTCGCGCTGGATGTGCCCGGCCGCGTCGGACTTCGTCGCCTGCCAGTAAACCGTGCCATCGGCGGCATCTTCGCGCACATGTGTGAGATGACTGAACGTGCTGTACTCATAACGGATCTTGAATCGGTTGTCCGCGGTTTCAGCGCCGGCGCCGGTTGCGAAGAACGTACTGCCACCAAGCACCCGCCACGTGAAACTCAAACCATCCGGTGTCGTCTGCGTCTTGCTGTCGGACTTACTGTTACGTGTGCCCTGCTTCGCTTCACTGATACCGGAGACGCGTGCAATCATTGTCTCTGTTGTATCGGCTGTTGCGGTTTTCAGGAATTTCCGGACAGGGCTCATCGCTGTCATCACGGGTGTTCCTGCAACGTCATCCGCCGTTGGTTTCGCGGTACGGATGCGAGGCACAGTCACGATGACAGGCGAAAGCGCATCGTCGACGTGCGCGCGCTGCCGCGCATCCGCTGGAAAACGAAGCTCCGGACTGTACTCACCACAGCCCGTCGCATTGCAGGCGCGTATGCGGAAGACAAAGTGCTTGCCGGAAATGTCTTCTTCCGTGTGGGTGAAAGTTCCGGCTTCGTATTCGAATCTCTGCCATACGGCCTTTCGTGCCGCGCCCCGCTGCGTCTTCTTCAGCACCTGGAACGTGAAATCGCCCGAGGGCGGCTGCCAGCGGATGGTGAGCGCTTCGTCAACCGAATCCTTTTCGAGAAGTACGGGCACAGGCATGGCCGGCAGGCTATCCAGCGACAGCGGTGCGTAGTCGACTGGGAGCAGAACGCTTCGCAGCGGCGCCCGTGCAACGTCGTAGTCCGTGTAGGAGAAGCGTTCCGGTTCCGTAACGACGCGACTCACGATCTCGGGATCGATCTCCGGGTCAGTGGCGATGACAGGCAGACTGGAACCGACAGCCGCAAGCGGTGCCGGTTCTACTTCCGCCGTATCGGTGATTCCCAGCGGTTCGCGCGGGTCGTCTGCCCTGTTGATGAAAAAGCTGAGTGGATAGCTGAAATTGCCGCAGCCCGTCACTTTGCAGGCGCGAACCTGGAATTCGTAACGGCCGCCCTCGGCGTCCCTCTCGATGTAACTCGTTTCGGTTCCAACATCGAGTGTTTCCAAAAGAACCCCTGCGCGGCGACGCAATTCGTAACGCAGGGTTCCCTCGCCGGCATTGGCCCAGCTGATGCTGATCAAACCAAGCTTGTCGACTTTCTGCTCGAGCACAGGCGCGGGCAACGTCGCAGGACGAGTCACGTTGACGGTGGCGTGGCTGTTCGTGCTCGGCGTACGGCTGTTGTATGCCCGTACGCGATACGTCCATCTGTCCGGTGTTGTCCGCGAGAAAGACAGACGGAGCGGCTCGCCCGGATACACTTCCCAGCGTTGATTGATGCGACTCCAGTCGCCGTCGCGCGCTTCTTCGATGACGTAACGCGAGATCAGACCCGAAGGCCGGCTCCAGCTCAACTGAATATCGCCGATGTCCGTGCTGGCCGGCGTTGCGCTGAACGAGACAGGCGCGCCCGGCGCGAGGCGCACGGTCGTCGATGTCTTGCTCCACGTGCCGCAGATCGTGCCTTCGCACGCGCGCACCCGGTAGTAATAGGTCTGGCCGTCCTTCCGATTGCCGATCGGTTGCGACGTTGCGGTCATGTCGTAGGGCGTGAACACGTTGAACTTCGGATCGGTCGATTCATGAAGCTCGTAACGGGTATTGGCGGTCGCGCCGAACGTCGGCGCGTCCCAGCTGAGCGTGTAGGAAGTCGAGGGCGTTTCGTCATTCAATGCATGCAGGCGCGGCGGTCCCGGCTGCACGGTGATGCCCACCTCGGCCACATCCGACAACAGGCTGTCGCTTATAACAAGCTTGAACGCGTAATCGGCAGGGGTTTCAGGCGTAAAGCGCGCCGTGGCGCTGTCTGCATCGCTGATAACGACCTCAGGACCGGCGGTCTGGGTCCAGTGGTAAGTCAGCGATCCGGGTACGCCGTCATCGGTGCTGGGTGAACCATCCAGCAGGACGCTTCCGGACGAACCCGCGCGCACCACGGCAATCGCCTGCGGCGGATCATTCTCGATTGCCGCGACGCTCTCGGGATAGTGCACGCTGACAAGACGGCCGAAGTCGTCGTACCCGAAACCGGTTTCATAACGCGTGCCGTCGATGCCCGTCGTGGTGTTGATCGTGCGGCCGAACTGATCGCGCTGGTAGGTTTCCGCGTAAGTCCGGATGCCTTCGTCATTCTCCTGGCTGACACGATACAACTGCCCGATGTAAGGAGCATCCGGTATGCCATCACCGTTCGGGTCGTCATATCGCCACGTTACCGCGCCCGCCGCTTCATCACGGTTCGTCAGGCGGCCGAGCGCGTCGTAATCCAGGCTCGTTACCTGGCCTTTGGCATCCGTCTGCATAACCAGCTCGCCGAACGCGTTGTATTCATAGCTCCAGTCGCCCATGTCCGGATCGCTAACCGCTTTCTTGAAACCGCGCAGGTCGTAGTCGACATGAATGTGTGAGCCACCCGGCGCGAAGGTGTCGGTGAGGTTGTCGAAGCCATCGTAGTGGTAGGACGTCTCGTTCGACATGGCGTCGGTAACGCTACGGATGCGGCCCTTCGCGTCAACGCGCTTTCCGGATTTGTTGCCGAGTGGATCCGTCACGACCGTTTCCAGGCCGTTGTATGCATACTTGCGGATACTGCCGTCCGCGAGTTTCTGCTCGAGAAGACGCCCGCGAATGTCGTATTCGCTCTCGTTCCAGTAAATGGCTGCATCGCCATAGGCAAACGGCATGCTCTGCCGTTCGACACGACCCAGCGCGTCGTAGTCTGTACGCACGGCGGCCCAGCCCGCGCTCCAGTCGGCGGATGTCGCGTTCAGGTTCGGCTGCCGTTTTTCGATCACGCGGCCCAGGGCATCGAGAACGGCAACGGACTTGCCTGACACGCCTGCCCCGATGCGCTGGTGAATCTCGACAACCGAATACAAGCCGCCATTGACGCCACACCCGCTCGCACCACAGAAGGCGTAGTTCCAGACGGTTTCGGTTCCGTCCGCGCGCCGTTCGCGAATCCGGGTGCTGAGCGTGTCGTATTCCCACGCCGTCTTCAGGTTGTTGGCGTCAAGCGTGAACTCCGGCACGCCAAGAATGGCATCCCAGTGCGTCGTCACGGTATGGCCCAACGCATTGATGACGTGCGTCCTGAAGCGTCCGTTATCCTGCGACCAGCGCCATTCGGTTTCGCGCGTCTCGCCGCTTCCTGTCCGAATCTCCTTCCGGATGTTGCCCCAGCCGTCGTATTCGTAGTCGATCTCGAGCTTCTTGGCGGACTGCACGCCCACCGTCCTGTGGTCGACGCGGCAGTTTTCGTATTCCGTCTCTTCTATCCGCCTCAGGCCGCCGGACTTCACAGTCGTTTTCGTCGGAAGGCCGAGACACCAGCGGCCCTCGGTAACATTCTTGTATTCGGTTTCGGTGACCACGGTGATGTCCGGCCCCGCAAGCGGATCAGCGGCCGAATAGACAACGGTTCGTTTACGCGGATTGCCGTACGTATCGAAGTTGCTGTTTTCGCTGCGCACGGTCTTGATCAAGGCACCACTCGCAGGATTCACCGCATAGGTCTGCTCTGTCGTTGTCAGCAGGCGTGGCTGGAAGCGCGCCTCTCCCGCAACGACCTCGCCCTTTTCGCGCTTGTACTCGATACGTTGAATCGGCTTCCCCGTAGAACTGTCGACTGTTGTTTCCCGCGCCGTCGTGCCCGTCAACGGAAAAGTCTGGTTGTATTCCGTGATGACCTCAACAGGTAGCCGGGAATCCTGGACTTCGCGTGAACTGAAACCGAGAAAACCGCGCCCCTCTCGATCGCGCAGGCCGCCGCGATACGCGTAGTCAACCGTGAACGCGCCACCCGCGCCATCATTCGAGGTGTAGGAAGCAACTACGTGTGTACGCGGCCGGAACCGAACGGCGTCCTCGACGGCGTCCTGTTGCTCCCACTCGTGCACTTCGTGCAGGGGTTCGTAGGTGAATCGCGTTTCGAGTCCGAACGAGTCGGTGACGGATTCAAGCATGTCCCCCGCCGCGGTGTTCGTATACAGAAAGACGCCAATGACGATGTCCTGCAGGCCATCGCCGTTATGATCGGCGATCGCGAAATGATGAACAGGCTGGCCATTTTCCTTGCGTATGTCATACGAAATGTCGCCCGGCGACGCAAAAGTCGTGCCTGTCGACATCGCTGCCTGCCACTTGTAAAGACGACGCTCGCTCGAGTCCCAACCGGCCTGGACGGAAAAGACCAGGTCCTGCATGCCGTCGAAATTCACGTCCGCGAGCACCACCTGCATGATGTTCTGGTCATCAAGGTCGATGGCGGCCGGCTTTGCGGGCGTAAACGACTCCGCCGCGTTGTCCCCGGCGAAGCCCTTGCTGAGCCGGACCATCACGCGACTGGAATTTCGATAAACGATGTCTGTCAGGCCATCGCCGTTCACGTCACCAAGCATGGGCTCCGTGATGTCTCCGCCCAGGTTGACGGTCTTCATCGCAAAAGTGTCGCCGGAAGCACGTGAATACACGGCCTGGTAATAAAAGCGATCTACCCGCATGCACGCATTTTCCCGCGCACAGAGTGTCTCTCGCAGGAAGGTCGGCACGAGCAGGTCTTGCCGGCCGTCGCCATCGAAATCAGATACTTTTCCGATGCTTTCATTCGAGACGACGGAACTTCTCCGAATGAAGGATCTGCTCGTCGGGTCGTACTCCGTCGAATCGAAATCAAGCGGGTCGTAATCGTCCTTGCTGAATGCCGCACCCTCGAATTTGTAGCGGTTCAGGTGAATCGCGATGGTGCTGCCCAGGTTGCGGGCAAGATCCGTGAAGCCGTCGCCGTTGAAATCCAGCGCCATGACTTCTTCATCCACGCCGTTCGGAATGTCTGTTTCAACGACATCATCGGCATGGTATCCATCGTTCCAAACAGCGATCGCAAGAACGCCACCTTTCCTGAAAGCGACATCGAGCTTTCCGTCACCGTTGTAATCCATTGACAGCGCGGTCTGGAACGTGAATTCCGGCCAGTCGATATCCGAGTCCACCGTTTGCTCGAATCCGCCATTATCGTTGGACAATCGATAGGACAGTTTCGTGTAGCGATATCCCTGTGTCGGATCGAACGGCCCCTCGCTGCCATCGTTGACAGGTGCGCCATGAAAGACAAGATCGTCGAGGCCATCGCCATTGATATCCATCCACAGGGCGTTCGACCTCGCGCCCCCTTGCACGATGTCGGTGGCTGCATCGAACCATTCAAGGCGCAGCGGATCACGGCAGCCCACGCCGTCCTTTCCGCATTCGGTGATGGCCGCAAGCCGGCTGCGGCGCGTTACCGGCGAAAGCGCTGGTTCATAACTGAGCTGGTAACGCTTGACGAGCATGTTGCCGAATTTCAGATCGACACGATTCAGGCGCTTTCGAAAGCCTGCAGCGTTACCGTCGCGGTAGTGCGACCGAATCTCTTCGGATGGCCGGTTGCCGTAGTGGAAGTCGATCGAGTAGTACGGTCTGTTCTTGGTGGAACCGGTGTAGGCAATGCTTTCAGGCAACAGTCGGCCCAACGGGTCCAGGACGTATTGATAGTCGATGTAATTCCTGTTTTCCGAGCGGTCTTCGATGCGGCTGAGCGCCCAGAGGCGGGTTTCGTTGCCGCCATCACGAGCCACGCGGCTGTGGTTGTCGCCTCCGTTGAAATGCTTCCCGTAGTAGGCGATTCGCCCGTTGCGCATCTCGGCCTTGAAGTAACTGTCCGAACCACTTCCGAACTGCGTGATTCGCGTGAAGTCATCGATTTCGGGTCGGTATACGGCACCGTCCTGAAAGTATGATCCGGAATCGAGCATCAGTTGATTGCCGTCAAGGCACAATCGGTCGGAGTTATCATAGCGGATTGAACCGATATCACCGTTCTGCGCGTAGGTCGCATTGCACCGCGCGATGCGCGAGAAGCCGCCCAGCGTCCACCCCCAGCCTGCAAGACCGTCGCCGGAGCCGCTGCTGTAAACAAGACTTACGTCCGGTTCCATGCCTGCCGTTCCCGCCGGGAAGTTCAAGGGAACCCGGTAGATGGCATTGCCGGAATTCGAGATCGCCAGTGAACCCGACGTGTTGCCGACGATTCTGACTGGAGACACGGCGTGCGTGACGTCGATCTCCACCGGTTCGCTCAGATTTCCTGCAGCATCTTGCAGAACGAAACTGACACGCGACAGTTCCGGCGGCAGTTGCAGCCTGATCCGGAAGGAGCCATCAGCGTTGACGATGACCGTAAAGTTCGGGCCGTCCGCGGATGTCGTTGTAACAAGACCGAGGGCGGAAGCGATCTCATGGATATTGATCACGCTGCCGGGTTCGGCGGCGCCTGGTCCGCCCCAAATGGTGATGTAGCCGTTTTCATCGACCTCGGATACGCCGATCGCGGCGGGGTTGATCGCAGGTGGCGGCGTGGTGTCACGCGTGACGGACAGAACCGTTGTTGCGGCATTTCCGGCCGCGTCCACGGCCTTCAGAACAAGGCGGTTCTCGCCTTCTTCCAACGGCAGGCCAATATCGAATGCGAAATCCGGTCCGGATGAAACCTCGATCGCATTTCCATTCAGCGAGAGCTCGGCCAGCTCGCTGAGCGAGCCACTTACACGAATATCCAATGCATTTATCGAAATTCCGGTGGCCGGCGAGTTGATGAGAATCTCGGGCGGCACGGTATCGCGGACAACCGTTATCTCGGCGTTGGCAGCGTTCGCGGCGCGATCGGTCGCTCGATACACGATGACGTTCTCGCCCTCATCCAGCGGGATGGCCTGTTCGAATCCGTAGCCGGCATCCAGCGTGACATTCTCATCGTTGATGAAAAGCTCGGCCCATTCGTTCAGGGCGCCGCTTGTCGTGACAATGAAACGACGGGTTGCAAGATGATCTTCGGGCGCGTCAATGGCGATTTCCGGCGCAACGGTATCCACGGAAAAACGCACTTCCGCCGGATCGGAAACGTTTCCGGCGAGATCGGCAATCGTCGCGGTGATCGTGTGATATCCATCCGCGATATCCACTTCCGGCGTGCAGCTGGCCGAATGCTCATCGGCATCGCATTGCACGGCGAGTGGCGCGGCATCGAGCTCAAGATCAAGCGAGTCGGTTGCAACGGAAGAGCCGTAGTCCGTGTACACGAGATCAACCGGCCGGCGCTTGTTATTGGTATAGGTCTCCGCTTGGGGCTGAGTGATCAGGATTTCCGGCGGCGTCGCATCGACGTGCGCCGCAGTCGGCCCCAATGCCGCCTTGCTGCCCGGCACGGAAAACGGTTCACTCATCCAGCCACTGATATCGACACTGCGGATCAGCTTGTTGTGATAAACCCACGCGAGCGGCACGCTGCCACCCCCATACGGTACGAGACCGCGAAGCCGGCTGCCCTTGCCCTTGCCCTTGAGCCCCGCGAATGGCGAAACCCGCGTGGTCATGATGCCGTTGGAATCAAGATGCAGGAGGTCGTGATTGTCGGCCACCCACACACCGCCCTGGCTGTCCGGCTCCAGCTGTCGCAGCTTGTGCAGACCGGTTTTGAAAGGTCCTGACGCGGCCCCGGCCGAGTCCATCACGACAATGTCGGACCCGTCGCTAACCCACAACTGCTGGCGGATCGCGTCCCATGCGATCAGGGACGGATGTTTGATCGAGGGGATACGGATAACGCTGAAGTTGCCGAAGAGTCCGCTTCGGTAAATCACGCCACCGGCGAGCACATACAGCGAACCGGATTTCTCGTCGATCGCGGCATCGGTAATCGTTGCGGCGGCGACAAACACATCGAACGGCGCGAGCGTGTTGGCATTCCAACGTGTTACGCGATCACCGCTCACCAGCCAGGCAATCCGGTGCTTGCCGTCGACGAGAAGTTGACTGGCATCTTCGGAACTCGCCAAGGCGGCCGGACCCGCAATCCGCTCACCCGTCGCATCGAGGATTGATATGCCGTGGCCCGACAGCAGCCAGACATTGCCGTTGCTCGAATCGATCGCGATGGATTCAATGTCGCCACTGACTTCAACCTGGACTCGCATCTCTCCGGTTTTGAGCGACCAGGCGGTGAGCTGGCCGGGCTGCCCGATCCAGAGCAGATCAGGATCATCCGACCCAGCTGATTCGGCCGCAAACGACGCCGGGAAGAAAAGCAGGCAAGCGAGAACGGAAACAATCCGTGAGAAAGGCGCAAACATCTGGAATCCCCATCCGAAGCCGACCGTGTGGCTGGCTTTATTCTTTTTAATCGTCGGCGTTGTCGTCGACTTCGTATTATTTGACTGGTCTCGAAGACAGGATCAGTACGCAGCGCGTGGGTGGACCCGGCCTAGAACGCGTTCCTAGTTTCCGCTGTGCGGAATGAGACATAATTCTATGAGGGAAAGTACCCAATTCCATGAGCCAAGACAAGGGCGGCGAATACCAAAGGAAGCAGGTATGGGGACTTGGATGAGTCGGCGTAAATAACCGACGCCGAAAAGAAACATCCCTGCAGATATCAGGTAACGAGCACTCGCGTACGGACGTTACCCGTGCCTCAGGCTTTTCCCAGCAGCATGTTCATCACCATTCTCCAGCCGCCGTTGCTGCGTGCGGCTGCATGTGGTTTGGCGTCGATTTTTTCCTGCTGCTCGCCCGCCAGCTTGTCGCAGGCGGCGGCGATTTCGGCGAGCGTGTTGAGCACCAGCAATCTCGGGCGAATGCGGCAGCCGAGTTCCTTCCGGATGCGCGCGACGGTTTCCATTGATGAAAGCGAATGTCCGCCGAGATCGAAGAAGTTGTCGTCGCGGCCAACTTCATTGACGCCAAGCATCTCCTGCCAGACACGCGCGATGCTTTGTTCCGTGCTGGTGACCGGTGGCGTGTGTGCGCGGCGCCGCACGGCGGTCGGTGCGGGCAATGCCTTGCGGTTGATCTTGCCGGCCGGTGTCAGCGGCATGACATCGAGTGCGACGAAATGCTGCGGCAACATGTACGCAGGCAATTGTTGACGCAACGGCTCGCGCAGTTCATCGACGCTGGTGCGCACGCCGGGTTGCAAGGTCACGTAAGCAACCAGCCGCTGGTCTGTTCCATCGGCATCGAATTGCCGCACGATGACGACGGCGCGCTCGACCGCGGGCAGCGCTTCCAGCGCGGCTTCGATTTCACCTGGCTCGATCCGGTGGCCACGCAACTTGATCTGGAAATCAACCCGCCCGAGATATTCAAGCCGGCCCTTGAGATCAAAACGCACGCGATCGCCGGTGCGATAAAGCATTGCACCGGACGCGTTTTTTCCAGGAACGGGTCTGCTGACAGTATCCGGTATGAAACGTTCGCGCGTGAGTTCAGGGCGGTTGAGATAACCGAGCGTAACGCCCTCTCCGCCGATGCAGAGTTCGCCAGGCACGCCCGGTGGTGTCGGCTGGCCAGAGGGATCAAGCACGAACACTTGTGTATTCGCGATCGGCCTGCCGATGGAGATCGGATCGTCCCCCTCGCTCACGCGTTCCGCTGTCGACCACACGGTGGTTTCGGTTGGCCCGTAGACGTTCCACAGTTCACGGCTTCGTGAAAAAAGTTCGCGCGCCAGCGGCGTCGGCAAGGCTTCTCCGCCGCTCAGCAATCGTGCATTCGCGTTGCCTTTCCAGCCGGCACCCAGCAACAGTTGCCATGTTGCCGGTGTCGCCTGCATGACCGTCGGTTTCTCCCGCGTCACCCATTCGAGCAAGGCGTCGCCTTCACGCGCAATTTCGCGCGACACGATGCCGATGCGCGCGCCACTCATCAACGGCAGCCACAGTTCGAGTACGGCGATATCGAAGCTCAGCGTGGTCAACGCCATGACGTGATCGCGATCATCGACGCGCAACAGCTCCTGCATCGCGCGCAGGAAATTCGCGACCGCGCGGTGCGGCACGACAACGCCCTTCGGCTTGCCGGTGGAACCGGAGGTGTAGATCACGTAAGCGGGATCATCCGGCGTTGCCGGCGTAATCTCTTGTTCATGCACGCCGGATTGTTCGTTCAGATCGGACAGTGAAAGATCGATGACCTCTCCACCAAATTCCTTCAATGCAGCGCTTGATGAAACTGTCGAGATCACAAGCTTCGCGGCTGCGTCTTCAAGCATCCATTGCACGCGCGCCTGCGGTGTCTCAGGATCGATCGGCAGGTATGCAGCGCCTGCGTCGAGCACGCCAAGCAGGATTGCCGGCAGGCGTGCGTCGCGTTCCAGCAATACACCGACAATGTCGCCACGGCCGATGCCGCGTTCACGCAACAGGCTCGTAACGCAAGACGCTTCGCGTGCGAGCGTCGCGTAATCGCGTTGCTGCTCGCCGCTGCTGATCGCAATCTCGTTCGGCGTGCGCGCGCATTGTTCACGAACCAATGTATTCACCGTTGTCGCGGACCAGTCGCGCTCGGCCCCCGAACCCCAGCTCGCCAGTTGCTCGCGATCCGTGTCGGACAGCAACGGCAAAGAGGCAACGGGTTGCGAAGGATCATTGATGACCGCCGCAAGCATGTTCTCGAACGTGTCGAGCATCGATTGCGCGGTTTGCGGTGAGAACAGATCGGCGCTGTATTCCATTTCCACGCACATGCCGTCGTCACGCTCGTAGCACAGGAAAGTCACATCTGTTTGTGCCGTACCACGCCGAACGTTGATCGGCTCGAATGCCACCCAACCGACAGTCGCTTTTCGATCAACGCCCGGAAGGAAAATGACCAGCGCCTGGAAAACCGGCGCGCGGCTCGGATCACGCGGAAGCTGCAAGGCTTCGACAACTTTCTCGAACGGTATGAACTGGTTTTCCAGTGCTTCGAGGCTGCGATCACGCACGGTGCGGAGCAGTTCCGTGAACGGCGCGCCGCGATCAATGCCAATGCGCAAGGCAACGGGATTGATGAACAGTCCGACGACATTGTCGCTGTGCGGGTGCCGCCGGTTCGCCATCGGCGTTCCAATCAGGACTTCCTTCTGCCCGCCCAGGCCCGACAGCAACGCGGCAATCGTCGCGGACATCAGCATGAAACTGGAAGCGCCGGCGGCGCGTGCAGCGCTCTCGATAGCCGTCACGGTATTGCGCGACAACTCCAGGCTCACGCACTCACCGCGGCCACTCGGCAATGCCGGGCGCTGATAGTCTCCCGGCAAATCAAGCACCGGCAATTCACCGGACAACTGCTGTTTCCAGTAGGCGAGCTGCCGTTCGGCCGCCTGGCTGTTCAGCCAGCGTTGTTCTTCGCTTGCGGCTTCGACGTAGCGCAAGCGCGGTGTTTCCAGTCGCGGCTCGCGCGATTCCAGTCGCGCCGCGTACATCTCGACAAGTTCACGCTTGAGGATGACAAGCGAGGTGCCATCGGCAACCAGGTGATCCAGCACGAGCAACAGCACATGGCGTTGCGTGTCCGCACGAAATAACCGCCAGCGATACAACGGTCCTTCCATGACATCAAAGGGACGCGTTGTTTCGCGCGACAGGCGCGCGTTGAGCTCGTCTTCATCCGTGCCGTCCAACGGTTCCGGCGCGAGCACGACTTCTGGCGCCGGATGAATGCGCTGCACCGGTTTGCCATCATGCTCGGCGATGGTGATACGCAACGCGTCATGGCGTTCCAGCAGTTGCTGCAGGGATTCCTGCAAGGCATCCACATCAAGCGAACCGCGAATATCGAACGCAAGAAACAGGTTGAAGATGCCGAGCTCCGGCTGCTCGCTTTCGAGGTACCACATGGCTTGTTGCATGCTGGACAGCGGATGCATGCCGTTCGGCAAGTGAGGCACCGTATCGGTTTCATCACCCGTTTCAAGGCTGGCGAGGATGTCGTGCTTGCGTGCGCGCAGTTCCGCCTGCAGGCGCTCATCGATCAAGCCGCGCGGCCCTGTCAGAAGCAGCCGGCCGTTTTCCTGCCGCAGATCCACGCCGCGCCGGCGCAGTTCGTGAATGAGTGCGCGTGCGCGCTCCTCGCCGCTGGGTTCAGCGGATGGGTTCATGTTTCCGGCGGTGCTCATATCTCGAACAGCTCCTGTTCGTTTTGTTGTTGTTTCTTCAGCTGGGTCAGATGTTTTGCAAAACCATCCAGCACCGGCTGATCGAAAATCGCGCCGATTGCCAGCTCGCAGTCAAACTGTTCGCGCAGTCTCATGACCAGTCTTGCGGCGAGCAGCGAATGTCCACCGAGATCGAAGAAGTCATCGTTCCGCCCGACCTCATCGACGCCGAGAATGTCCTGCCAGATGGCGGCAACGCGCCGTTCGGTCGCCGTGGCCGGCGGTACGTGCGCGTTTCGCGTTGATGCGACAGGCGATGGCAATTGCTTGCGATCTACCTTGCCGCTCGCGGTCAGCGGCAACGCATCAAGCTCGACAACATGCTGCGGGATCATGTACGTGGGCAACCGTCGCGAAAGGTGTTCGCGCAGTTCATCAGCACGAACACGTTCATTCACATTCATCACGACCCAGGCGACCAGTCGCTGGTCGCCAGCAGTTTTGCCAGTGCCGAAATCGCGCACGGCGACGACGGCGCGTTCAACAGAAGGATGCGCAATCAAGGCCGCTTCGATTTCACCGGGCTCGATTCGGTAGCCGCGCAGCTTCACCTGGAAATCCAGCCGGCCCAGATATTCAAGCCGGCCTTCGGCATCGAAGCGCACACGATCACCGGTGCGATAGAGCTGCGCATTTTCCTTCTCGCTGAACGGATCATCTATGAAGCGCTCGCGCGTGAGTTCGGGGCGATTGAGATAACCGGTCGCAACGCCATCCCCGCCGATGTACAACTCGCCCGGCACGCCGGGCGGTGTCGGCTGGCCGGATGCATCCAGCACGTGAACCTGCGTGTTCGCGAGCGGCCGGCCGATCGGCACTGGATCATCGTTCGCACTCACGCGATGCAGCGTTGACCACACGGTGGTTTCCGTCGGACCGTACACGTTCCAGACCTCGCGGCTGCGCGACAACAACGCGCGCGCCAGCGGTATCGGCAAGGCTTCACCACCGCTCAGCAATCTCACCTGCCGTCCGCCTTCCCAACCCGCGCCGAGCAACAGTTGCCAGGTTGCGGGCGTCGCCTGCATGACCGTGGGATCGAACCGTGCAATCCATTCGCACAGGCGTACGCCATCACGCGACACTTCGCGCGGCGCGATGAGCGTACGCGCACCGCAAACGAGAGGAAGCCACAACTCGAGTACGGCGATATCGAAACTCAAGGTCGTCAGCGCGAGGAAGCGATCGTCGTCATTCGGCTGCAACACGTCACGCATCGCGTTCAGGAAATTCGCGACGGTACGATGCGGCACGACGACGCCTTTCGGTTTTCCGGTCGAACCGGAGGTGTAGATCACGTAGGCGGGATCATCAGGTGTTGGACGAGAATGGTTCGGCGAACGCGCCGTCGAAATCGCGATGGCTGACTCGTGGGTCGCCAACACGGTCTCCCCTTGCATCGCTGCGAGATCGACGACCCGCCCGCCGAAAGCGGTCAACGCGTCGTTGCGGTTGATTTCGGTGTTGTCCCCTGCGCCACTATCGTGAATGACAAGCGCGGCGTTGGCGTCTTCAAGCATCCATCGCGTGCGATCGGCCGGTGCATCGGCATCCAGCGGAAGGTACGCGGCGCCTGTTTCGAGAATGCCGAGCAGGACTGCGGGCAGATGCACATCGCGCGCAAGCAACACGCCGACGATATCGCCGCGCCCGATGCCGCGATCGCGCAAGGCATTCGCAATCTGCGTCGCCTGTGCATCAAGCGCGCGGTAGTCGTGTTCTGCCTTGTCATCCACGACAGCGATGGAATCCGGCGTTCGCGCGCATTGCGCGCGCACCAGTTCACTGATCGTGCTTGCCAGCCAGTCACGCGCAGGCCCCTTGCTCCAGCGCGCGAGTTGTTCGCGCTCCGTGTCGTCAATCAGTGACAGGTTCTTTATCGGCGCCTCGGATTCGCACAGGCGCGCAATGAATTCTTCCAGCTCCCGCAAGCGTTGCACGATCGATTCCGATGAGAACAGGCTCGCATCGTAAGTGCACTCCAGCAGCAATCCTTCTTCATCATTGATCGCGTTGAGAAACATCTCGAAATTTTCGTATGCGCGCGGCGTGCCCTCGAAACGCGATTGCAAACCTTCAAGCGCGGGCGCGTTGATGCGCCGGTCGATGTTGAGGATCAACTGCACCAGTGGCACAACAGCAGGATCGCGCTTGAGACCGAGCGCGCGCACGATGCGCCCCATGGAACACTCGCGATGCTCCCAGGCATCCGAAAGGCTTTCACTGAAACGATCAAGATGCGCGTCGAAATCTGCATTCGCATCGAGTTCGCTTCGAACCGGCAGCAGACTGACGCAATGCCCGACAAGGCCTTGCAGACCTTCCTCGGCCTGCCCCGCCGCCGGTACGCCGATGACGAGATCATCCTGGCCACAAAGACGGTGAAGGTAGGCGCTGACCGCGGCGGCAAGCACGGTGAAACCCGTGCAGCCACGTTTCGCGCCGCGCGCGTACAAGGTCTTCATGCTCGATGCCGGAATGCGGTGCCGGTGAAAGCCGGCGTGAAACTGGCGGCGGCCAGGACGCGGATGATCCGTCGGCAACTGCAGGCGCGCGGGCGCGTCGGTGAGCCGGCGTTTCCAGTACGCTTCCTGGCGCTCGCGCGTTTTTGCGTCGATAGCGGCTTGTCGCTCGGCGTGCTCGCTGAACCGCGGGGCGGGCGGCAAGGTCTCTCCGTTGTAAAGGCGCGCAAGCTCATCGAGCAACACGCCGAACGACCAGCCATCGCAAATGGTGTGGTGCGCGGTAATCAATACCGCGTGCTGCCGTTCGGAAAGCTGCACGATGCGGCAGCGAAACAGCGGGCCGTTGACGAGATCGAACGGCGTCTCGACTTCCTGTTTCCGCAGCGCTTCGAGATCCTGGTCCGCCGCGCGAAGATCGACGGTTGCAAGATCCAGCGGGATTTCACGGGTAACGCACAGCGCTTCGCCGTCCGGGCCGAACGCAGCGCGCAGCGATTCATGCCGGCGCGCGAGTTCCGCGAGCGCGTTGGCGAGGCGCCCGGTATCGAGCTCGCCTTCCAGTTGCAGGCAGATGTTTTCGTTGTACGCGCAGGAGGCCTCGGCGCCGAGCGACGCGGCGGCCCAGATTTCGCGCTGGGATTCGGTCGCGGGCGCCGTGACTTCGAGATCGGCCGCAGCAAACGGATCGAAATCCACGGGCGTTGAACCCGACTCATTATATATAGGCGTGTTTCCGTCCCGCGTCGCGCTGTCCGCGGTTCCGGTCATGCTCGGCATCCCTCTCGTCTCGACATTCGTATTCATGTTCATTCAAGCCCGTAATTCATTCTTCAAATCGTTGGTCAGCTCGCGATACCGTCCCGGCCGCTCAGGATCCGGCACGAACCAGCCCGGCTGGCCATCGGGCCGGCGGCCAAGCCTGGCGTTCGGCACTGGCGGCGCGCTTGCGCCAACAGCGACCCGTGAGGGCATGGTTTTTTCCGCGGCTTCCGGAATCCGCTCCTTCGAGGCAGGAATTTTTTCGAAGAATCCGGCGTCGCGCATTTCTTCAACGCTTTCACGAAAGACGCGGCGAATCTGCGCGAGATCGAGGTCCGTGTGCGCGGCGGTCAAAAAGCACAAGCGGTCTTCCCAGGCGTGCACGCCGCCAGCACGCAGCCGGTAGTACAGCAGACGCCCGCACGGCACGCGCTTGTCGATGTCGATCAGGAACCACGACGAGAATCGGCGGAAACGAATCGGCGCGCCGGTTTCCTCGCACACCTGTTCGAGTTCCCTGACGAAGCGTTCCGTGCGTTCGTTCAGCGTTTTCTGCAACGCGGGCCCGGCTTCCAGCAAGTGCGTGAGCGCGGCTTCCGCCGCCGCCAGTGCGAGCGGATGGCGCATGAAGGTGCCGGCGAAGAATGTCACGCCCTCGTGCGGCGCGGAATCGTCGTTGTACTGCCAGTCGCCGCCATCAAGCGCGTCCATGAAGCGCGGCTCTCCGGCGAGTACGCCGATCGGCATGCCGCCGCCGCAGACGTTGCCGTATGTCGTCAGATCCGCGCGGACATCAAGCATTCCCTGGACGCCGCCGGGGTGGACGCGAAAGCCGGTAATGATTTCATCGAAGATCAGCGCGGCGTCGCTGCGTTTCGTTTCCGCACGAAGCTCACGCAGGAACGTCGGCGAGTAACGTTCCGGATGAAGACCCTGCACAGGCTCAACGAGCACGGCGGCGAGCGTGTCGCCAAGTTCGCGAATGCGTTGAAGCGATGCATCGCTGCCGTATTCCAGCACTTCGATGTCGGCGAGCACACTTTCGGGAACGCCCGGCGATGCGGGACGCGTGCGTCCATCGTTGCCGCGCCGCGCGAGCACTTCATCGAAAATGCCGTGGTAGTCGTCGGCGAACATCACGATCTTGTCGCGCGCAGTCACCGTGCGCGCAACGCGCACAGCAGCCTGCACAGCTTCCGATCCCGTGCTGCAGAAACTCACGCGCGAGAATCCGGTCATCGCCTGCAACTGCCGTGCAACACGGCCAGCCAGCGCGGTTTGCGGCCCGACGTCGTAACCGCGCTTGAGTTGCTGGCGAATGGCATCGGTGATGAACGGCGCGGAATGACCCAGCAGGTTCGAACCGAAACCGTTGACGAGATCGATCCACGCATTGCCATCGACATCCTGCAAATGCGAGCCGGATGACGACTGCGTGACGATGGGGTAAACCATTTCCTTCAAGGCGGGATCGAATCCTGCAACCGTGCGCGGATCGGCGAGATGGCTTCGATGCGTGCGAACGAACGCCTTCGAACCCGACGTGCGCCAGGTGTAGCGCTTCGTCAACTCGGCAATGTATGCGCGCTGGGATTTCGTCAGTTCCTGCTTCGCTGCTGGTACCGCTTCACGTTTCGCGGTCTTCGAAACGACAGGTTTTGTTGCTGTTTTTTCGGGCGGCGCCTGCTGTTCGATCAACGTTGCAACGGCGGCGACCGTGTCGTGCTCCACCAGCAACTCGCGGAAACGCAGGTTCACGCCGAAATGTTTTTTCAGCGACTGGCCGAACTGCGTCAGGAACAAGGAATCCAATCCGAGTTCGGTAAACCGTGTTTCGTACCGGCCCTCGTCAACCGCGACGCCGGATACATCGGCGAGCAGCGCGGCAACGCGATCGATAACCGGGCCGTCTTCCACAGGGGTCCGTGCCTGGATGGTTCCCGCTTGCATCGGCGTGTTTCTATTGCTGTTGCCAGGGCCAGTGCTTTCCAGCCAGTAACGCGTGCGTTCGAAACGATACGTCGGCAGGGGCACACGCCGGCGTTTCGCACCGGCGTGCATCGCTTTCCAGTTGAGTGGCATTCCCTGCGTCCACAACCGCCCTGCCGTATCGAGCAAGGATGAGAGTTCCGATTCGTTGCTTGCGTTTCGCCCCAGCGAGCCCGCGATTTGCACGTTTGAATCATCACCGAATGCCTGCGTCACAAATGTCGCCGCAGCGATTCCCGGGCCGACTTCCAGGAAAAGACAGGACGCGTCGCCTTCACCGCGCGCCGTGCGCAAGGCATCGACAAAGCGTACCGGTTCGCGCAACTGGCGCGCCCAGTAAACGGGGTCGGTGGCCTCCTCGGGCGACAGTTCGCGGCCGGTCACCGTGGAGATGACCGTGCGGGTCGGCGGATTCAGTTGCATGCCTTGCATGACATCGCGAAACGGTTCGACGACCGGATCCATCATGGCCGAATGGAACGCGTGCGATGTCCGCAGCACGCGGCAGGCGATATCCTTCGCTTCGAGCCGCTTCCGGAAACGCTGGATGTTCGCATCGCTTCCCGACACGACGCACAATTCAGGCGCGTTCACCGCGGCAAGTTCAATGCCTGGTTCGAGAAGTTCTCGCGCTGCAGCCTCGCTCATACGCAGCGACAGCATGGAACCGGAATCCTGCGCCTGCATCAGGCGCGCGCGTTCGGCAACCGCGCGAATGGCGTCTTCGGGCCGAAACACCTCCGCAAGCGCAGCGGCTACAAATTCACCGATGCTGTGACCGGTCAATGCGTCCGGCGCAACACCCCACTCCATCCACAATCGTGCCAGCGCGTATTCTGTGGCGAACAACGCCGGCTGCGTATAAGCGGTTTCATCGAGCAGTTCGCTCGCATTGTCGATGCGATCGAACATCACATCGCGCAGATCAAACTCAAGCACGTCGCGCAAGGCATCCGCGCAACGATCGATAAGGTCGCGAACTACCGGCTCGGCATGATAAATCCGCTCGCACATCCCGGCGTATTGCGAACCCTGGCCCGGAAACATGAATACGGTGCGAGGCACATTACCCGCCTTGCCACGACGAACCCGCGCGCCGGATTTTCCGTTCAGAATATTCGCCGCTTCGGTGCGATCATTCGCCGCAACCGCAAGGCGGTGTTCGAATGCCTGCCGGCCCAGCTGCAGCGTGAATGCGATGTCTGCGAAATTGGTCTGTTCATTCTCGTTGAGATAGTGCGCCACTGCGTCGCAGGCGCGATCCAATGCCGCTTCCGTCTTCGCGGACAGGACCAGCAGTTGTGGATTTGTCGTCGCCGCTGATGTTTCTCGCACCGGTGCTTCTTCCAGCACGACGTGCGCATTGGTGCCGCCAAGGCCAAAGGAACTTACCGCCGCAAGGCGTGGCTTGCCGTCCGCCGGCCAGTCACGCGTTTCGTCAATCACGTGGAACGGGCTTTGCTCAAGACCCAGCGCGGGATTCGCACGCGTGTAGTGCAAGGTCGCAGGAAGCTTGCGTTCGCGCAGCGCGAGTGCTGCCTTGATGAGACCGGCAATACCGGATGCCGCATCGAGATGACCGATGTTGCCCTTCGCGGAACCGATACCGCAGTAGCCGCGCGCATCAGTGTGTCTTTGAAAGGCCTTCGTCAACGCGGCGATCTCGATCGGATCACCAAGTGACGTGCCTGTGCCGTGCGCTTCGACATAGGTAATATCATCCGCGCGCACGCCGGCCAGCTCCTGCGCCATGCGAACAACATCTGCCTGGCCTTCCACGCTCGGCGCGGTAAAACTCACCTTGCCGGCGCCATCGTTGTTCATCGCCACACCACGAATGACCGCGTGGATCGTGTCACCGTCAGCAACCGCGTCGGAAAGACGTTTGAGCACGACAACACCACCGCCATTGCCGAACACCGTGCCTTGCGCGTTGGCATCAAACGGCCGGCAATGTCCGTCCGGCGAATAGATGCCGCCCTCCTGGTAAAGATAGCCGCGCTCCTGTGGGCAAAGCACGGAAACGCCGCCGGCCAGCGCGATATCGCACTGGTAGTCGAGCAGGCTGTTGAAGGCGTGGCACACCGCGACCAGCGAGGTCGAGCACGCGGTGGAAATATTGATGCACGGCCCGCGCAGATCGAACTTGTAGCCAACGCGCGTGGCGAGGTAATCCTTTTCGTTCGCAACCAATGCCGGAATGTCGCCAAAGCTCGCAAGAATTTCCGGATGTTTCGCGACGTGCGCATTGAAATACGTGTTGTAACTCATCCCGGCGAAGACGCCGGTCAATGCCTTGTGGGTGCCGGGTGTGTAACCCGAATCCTCCAGCGCGCGCCAGCACATTTCGAGAAACACGCGCTGCTGCGGATCAAGCACTTCCGCTTCACGCGGCGAGATGTCGAAGAAGGCGGCATCGAACTTGTCGGCGTCGCGCATCACACCGCGCGCGGAAACGTACTCCGCTTGCTTGCGCAGCGATTCGGGTACGGAAGCGTCCAGCGCGTCGGCATCGAAACGCTCGATGCACTCGCGTCCCTCGACCAGGTTCTTCCAATAGTCATCGACCGTATCGGCGCCCGGAAAACGGCCGTCCATACCAATGATGGCGATGCTTTCGAAATCTTCATGTCCTGTTGTCGTCATCTGTCGAATCCCCCTGTCTGCCAGGTCGCACGCCGGCGCCGCAACGCCGCCCGTTGTTCCGCCGCACGACTCGCCGTGTCGTGCAAGCGTGCTTCGTGCTCACCCGATTCGAGATAACGGGAAAGCGCCGCGATGGTCGGATGCTGGAAAAGTTTCACGATGGGGAACCGGCGCTTGAGGCGTTTCTGCAAGCGGCCGTGAATTTCGAGCAGCGCTACCGACTGCGCGCCGATATCGAAGAAATTCCGCTCGACGTCGAGATCGCCCACGCCGATCACCTCGCGGCATACCGCCGCAACTTGCCGTTGCAGATCACTGACCGCTGCAGGCTGCGCATCGGATTCATGCGTGTTGTCGACGCTTTGCTCCGTGTCACCGGCGCGCCGCATCCATCGGCCTTTGCGGGATCGCCGCGATGATCCGTTTTCTTCATCCGGCTTTGAATCCGGTGAAAGGTGATTGATGATCGTCGCGATATGCACATCCGGTGTTCGTGTCATGGCGTCCAGGATGGTTTGCAGGTCACTGGCAAGCGCGTCGACGGCATCCGCATCGATCGCGTTTTTGTCGTAATGGAATTCAATGCGATAACGTTTTCCCGGTGTCACCGCGATAGTCAGCGGGTAGTTCGTACGCACGCCCGCGGAGAAACGTTCCAGCTGGATGTTCTCGCCCCAGCGGCGCGTCGCATCGCCGGTTGCGTAGTTCTGGAAAACGATCAGCGTGTCGAACAGCCGCATGCTCGCGGGCGTACCCGACCATTCATGCACTTCGAGCGGTGACACGTTCTGGTAATGGTTGAGATCCGCCTGCATGCTGCGAAGATTGGCAAGCCAGTTATCGAGGCGTTCAGTCGGCCCAATGCGCACGCGCACCGGCAGGTCGTTCACGAACGGTCCGACCGTGTGCGCAGGCACGGGAATGCCCGCGGTGCGTCCCGAGAACGCCACGCCCATGGTGACATCGAAGCGTCTTGTGAGTGCGGAAAGCAGCAAGGCCCAGGCCGCCTGGAACACCACGCTCGGCGTGAGGCGCAACTGGCGAGCAAGCTGCGTGACCGCGCGGCTTGAATTTTCCGACAGGTGAAATTCCGTCCTGCGGCGATCGCGCGGTCCGGGATTGCCGTCATCCTTGCGGCGGCTGCGCGTAATGAGTGACCGTGCGGCGCCGCCGGCACCAAGCTGCTCGCGCCAGAAACGCGCGTAATCGGAACGGTCGCGATCCATCCACCACGCGATGTAACTGCGATAAGAACCCGCTGCAGCAAGATCCGGCTTGCGTTTCGCGAGTATCGCGTCATGCAACTCGCCGAGCTCTTTCGCCATGACCGGCCATGACCAGCCATCGACCAGCGCCTGGTGATGGCTCCACACAAGTATCCAGTGGCGATCGCCGCTGCGAATCAATGTTGCGCGCGTCAGTGGTGCAACGCTGGTCTCGAAACCCTGGCGCCGGTCGGCGGCAAGAAATTCTTCCAGCCGCTGCTGTTGTGCGGTTTCATCGAGCAACCGCCAGTCGGTGCGTTGCAGGCGAAACGGCACCTCGCGAAGCACAACCTGGTGCGCCTCGGACAAACCTTCGTCGACAAAAACAGTTCGCAAGGCATCGTGCCGGCGAAGCAGTTCCTGCCACGCGGCTTCGAAAGCAGTCTCGTCGATCCGGCCTTGCAGGTGGAACACCCACTGATCGAAACCGACATCCTTGTCCGTTCCCGACAAGGCGTGATAAAGCCGCTGCAATGGCGACAACGGCAGAATATCTTCCGCGTTTTCCAGCGCAACAGGAAACCGGTCCAATTCGTCCTGCGTCAAATGCGCGAGCGGGAAATCCACCGGCGTGCGCGTGATGCCGTCGAGTGTCCGGCAATGACGAATCAGATCCTTTACGGAATGCGTGAAGCGTGCGGCGAGCGATTCGATAACCGCATCGGCAATGGCCGCGGGACTGTAGCGGAACTCGAACTCCATGCGGTCGTCGTGAATCAACGCGGTGATCGTCAGCGGATGCGTCAGATGGTTTTCACGGCCATGCACCGGACCCGCGTTGTCGATGACATGCTGGAACATGCCGTTGTCGAGCACGCGTTCGAAGTGGCCGAGATAATTGAAAAGAATCGGTGCGCGCAGCGCTGCGCCTTTTCCGAAACCCGTCGCACCCGAAGGACGCAGGTAGCGCAGCAATCCGAAGCCAGCGCCGTGATGCGGCGCGCTGCGCACGCGCGTTTTCACATCACAGATAAGGCGGCCAGGATTGCGCGTGACTGCCTGGTCCAGCGCGAGCGGATGCAGAACGCTGAACCAGCCGACGGTGCGCGAGACATCGAGGTTATCGAACTCGTCGTCACGCCCGTGCCTTTGAAGATCAAGGCGAAGTTGTGCATTTTGCGGCCACTGGTCGGCGACGGCGCGTGACAATGCAGCGATAAGCAACTCGTGGACATCCGTGCCATAGGCATGATGAATGTCCCCGAGCAATGCCGAGGTTTCCGGCGCATCGATCGCGACACGATATTCGCGTGCGTCCGCTTCCCTGCCTGGCTCGCGCACTGCGTCCTGCAAGGGACTCTCGCTGCCCGCCTGCATCACGCGCTGCCAGTACGCATATTCACCGGCGACGGATGCGGATGATGCCTGGCGGCGCAACTGTTGTGCCCAGCGTCCGTACGAGCAGGTTCGCGACGGCAGAACCACCTCCTTGCCGGCTTTCAGTGCACCCGCTTTCAGCGCACCCGCTTTCAGTGCACGATAGGCGGTATCAAGATCCTGGAGAAGAATGCTCCACGACGCCGCGTCGATGGCGAGCTGGTGCACGACGATGAGCAGGCGCGCACCGTCTTCAAGACCGCCGGTGAAATGCGCGGCGCGCACCAGCAGTCCCCCCGAGAGGCTGAGCGAACCCTGTATGTCGCCGGTGATGAGATCGGCAGCCTCGCGGCGTTCGTCTTCATCAAGATGATCCAGTTCGATACGGGAGAATTCCAGCGCCTCGCCCGGCTCGACGGACTCCGCGTGCCACTGGCCGCCGTCGCCATGCACGAACCGCACATGCAACGCGTCGTGATGACGCACCACTTCCAGCATGGCGCGTTCGAGCAGGTCGACATCCGTGTCCGGCGGCACGCGAAACATGAAGGCTTCGTTCCAGTGGTCCGGATTGTCGAAGGCCTGTTCAAAGAACCAGTGCTGCACGGGTGTCAGCGTCCATGATCCTTCCACCTCCACATCGGCCTCCTCGCCCAGATCGCGGCTTGAAACGGTTTTTACATTGCCTGCCATGTCTGCAAGCACCGGATGGTTGAATACATCGCGCGGCACAAGATCAACGCCTGCGGCGCGCGCGCGCGACACCAGTTGCAGTGCGAGAATCGAATCGCCGCCGAGTCCGAAGAAATCATCATCACGCCCGACATCGCGGCGTTCGAGAACCTGCTGCCACAGTTGCACGAACAATTCTTCACCCGGCGTCCGCGGCGCGCCGGCGCTCTGTGTTTCTTCCTTGGTTATCTCGGCCGGATCCGGCAAGGCCTTGAAATCGACCTTGTTGTTCGCGTTCACGGGAATTTCCGGAAGGTTGATCAACTGTGCAGGCAGCATGTGTTCCGGCAATTGTTTCGCCAGCTGCATCCGCAATTCGCTTTCGGATTTTCGACCGCGCGCTGTTGCTGATGTGTAATACGCGAACAGCCGCGCCTCGCCATGCGAGGATTTTCGCGGCACGACAACGGCGTCAGCGATGCCATCAATGCCGCGCAGTGCCGCAACAATCTCGCCAAGATCAATCCGGAAACCGCGAATCTTCACCTGGTCGTCTTCACGGCCGAGATAGCACAACTCGCCGTTCGGCATGCGCCGCGCAAAATCTCCTGAACGGTAGAGCCGCGCATCGTCATCGCCGGAATACGGATCACGGACGAATCTCTCGGCGCTCAGTTTCGGACGATTCAAGTAACCGCGTGCAACACCGGCGCCGCCGACACAGATTTCGCCGCGCACACCCGGCGGAACCGGTCGCCCTTTCGCATCCAGCAGGCGCACGTAAAGATCCGGCAGCGGCCAGCCGATCATCGATCCTGCGGGTGGTGTCTCGACATCCGAACGGCGGAGCGGACGCCAGGTGACGTGCACAGTGGTTTCGGTAATGCCATACATGTTGATGAGCTGCGGGCTGTCCGTGCCGTGACGCTGCACCCAGTCGCCGAGACTCGCGAAATCCAGTTTCTCGCCGCCGAACACGATCATGCGCAAGGCAGGCAGTGCTTCCTCGCGTTCTGCATCCACCTGCATCAACTGGCGGAATGCCGACGGCGTCTGGTTCAGGACGGTGACGCCGCGCTCGATGAGCAAGTCGTGAAACGCTTCCGGTGAACGCGCGATCTCGCGCGGAATGACTTCCAGGCAACCGCCGTGCAACAACGCGCCCCATATCTCCCAGACGGAAAAATCAAACGCGAAGGAATGAAAAAGGCTCCACACGTCATTACTGCCCGCATTCAGCCAGCTCGCGTTCGTGTCGAACAAGCGGATAACGTTGTGGTGCGTGACCATGACGCCTTTCGGCTGGCCGGTCGAACCCGACGTGTAGATGACATAGGCGAGGTGCGCGGGATTGGTCAGCGATTGCGGATTTGAATTGTCGCCCTCGTGCAAATCCGGTTCGATGAAATCAAGAGCACAGCCATCAAGCCGGTTACGCCCCGGCGTGGACGCGACAACGAGTTTGACGCCCGCATCCTCCACCTGGAATCGCAAGCGCTCCACGGGATAATCCGGATCGAGGGGCAGATACGCTGCACCGGATTTCAGAATACCGAGAATACCGGTGATCTGTTGCAGCGAACGTTCGACGCAAAGCCCAACCAGCGTGTCCGGCTTCGCGCCCTCGGCGCGCAGCCGGTGCGCAAGCCGGTTCGCCGCTGTGTTCAGCTGTGCGTACGTCATGCTTTGATCGCCGCAGCGAATGGCAATGGCATGTGGCGTGGCGGCGGCGCGCGTCTCGAAACGCGCATGCAGGGTTTTCGTGAGATGGCTTGGAAGCTGTTCCCGCGGACCCTGCCACTGAAGCGGCGCACGTTCGTCATCGCCAAGATACGGCACATCGCGTGCTTGCCTCCACGGTTCGCGCGCCATGCCTGTCATGAGGTTCGCGTACTGCTCGAGCAGGTGTTTCGCCGCATGCTTGTCAATGAACGCC
>DASVDI010000034.1:0-106713 GCA_036381175.1 Gammaproteobacteria bacterium | reverse complement strand
GGTCCGATCACCACGCTCGATCCGAACTTCGCGGCCAACCTTGAAGCGGAAGAGGAAGAAGTGGAAGCCGAGATCAACAGCGACTTCGACACCTACCCCGTTGCCGCCATCGGCCTGACATTCCAGTTCTGATCCAACGTTCTCAACGTCTGAAAAAAAAGCCCGCTCCATGAGCGGGCTTTTTTTGCGAATGCGATTTCGGCTATTCCTTGAAACCGGCACGCAACACGCCGGGAAGTTTCTCGCGGTGGTCATCCACAAGCTGGATCCTGCCTTCCTTCTCGATCACCAGTTCATCGCGAAGGTGGAAAAAGGTCTTTTCCATGCGCGCATTGAAACGGGGAATCAGTGCTGTCGCTCCGCCGGATATTGCAGTGATGGCCAGCATTGCCGGTGTAACGAATTTCGCGCGGAAACTGTCATCGTCACGCACCGTTTCCGGCGGCAACGCGGCAAGTTTTTCAAGCTGCCCCGCAATCAAGGGTTCGATGCTCGCCATTGCCTTGCCGCTCACGCCTTCCTTCAACTTTCCCAGCATCCCTGCTCTCCTCGGTATTTTCACGGCAATATTGCCAGCGGCAATCCTATTCCGCTGCCCTGCAAACGCAATCCGCAATTATCCTGAGTGAAACGGTTCGCTCGCGACGATTTTCTCGAACACGCGCGCCAGCATTTCCTTCGCGTGCAGGAACCGCTCCGATCCCACCGCCGCACCTGGATCGTTCTCGTCCATGTACACACGCTGCGCCATCTCGATCTGCAATGACTCGACGTTCTCAAGCGACCCGTAATGCGCCGTGATGTAACCGCCCTTGTACGGGAAATTGCGCACCACGCGCAGGCCGGCTTCCTCCATTGCCGCCTGCACGCTGTCGATCAACCACGGTCCGCACGTCGTCTCGTCACGGTTACCGAGATAAATGTCGTCTTCAAGTTCGCCGTGCAAGCGATTCGCGCGAGATGCGACGCTGTGCGCGTCGATCAGCACCGCGCGGCCGAAACGCTGTCGCGTTTCATCGAGCAGGTCCAGGAGTTTCGCGTGGTACGGCGCGTGCACGTCGGTTTTCCATTGCGCAATCTCTTCATCCGCCGGCGGCTCGTTCCAGATGACATCGCCCCAGAAGGTTTCGCGCGCCACGATTCCCGTCTCGAAACGTCCCGGGTACAACGCTTCGCCATCGGGTGGACGATTGAGATCCGCAACAAAACGGCTCCAGGTCGCATGGATCGTGGTGACGCCAAGCTCCGGCAGGAAGTCATACAGCGGATGCAGATGCCAGTCCGTCATCGGCAGCGCGCGCATGTGATCGGATGCGAGCCGCGCGCGGACATCTTCCGGGATATACGTTCCAGTATGCGGAATGCTCACGACAAGCGGGACGCGATCGGCGGTGGCGGGACGAACGACGAAGGGTTCCATATCAAGCTCCATTAACGAAGAGCAATGGACAGGATTTACAGGATTGAAGATGGATTGACAGGGTTTGAAAACAGATTTCATTAATCCTGCGAATCCTGAAAAATCCTCTTAACCCTGTCCATTGCTCTTCAATAGTCTTTTGGTAACACAGTGGAAAGAATCGCGGGCAACGTGGGCCGATGCGTGCGATCCATTTTCAATCACGCGCTTGCCGCCGACATAAACATCCGCAACATCCGCGCGGCTGCCATTGATGACCAGTGCGTCCAGCGCCGTACTCGCGTCATGACCTGCCAGCGCATCGGCGCTTTCATCGACAACCACCAAATCCGCGAACGCACCCGGCGCAATCGCGCCGACAGACATGCGCAGCGCATTTCCGCCCGTGCTCGCGCAACGCGCATACAGGCTTTCGCCAAGACCCTTTTCATCCGAAAGGCGCGCGCGGCGCTCGGCGCGCAGTCGCTGCCCGTATTCCAGCAGGCGCAGTTCCTCGAAAACATCGATGCGGCAGTTGCTGTCCGAACCGATCGAAAGATCGCCGCCTTGCTCACAAAAATGCACGGCATCGAACAATCCGTCGCCAAGATACGCCTCGGTGATCGGGCAGATCACCACGCCAGCACCACTTTCTGCAACGCGATCGATTTCTTCCGCGTCCGCGTGCGTTGCATGCACGAGTTGCCAGCGCGGATTGAGATTCACCGAATCCGCCAGCAGGCGAATCGGGGTGCGCGAATGCGCTTGCACGCAATCGTCAATTTCGCGCCGCTGCTCTGCAATATGAATATGTATCGGAAAATCGTTGCCCAGCAGAGACTCGGCGCCGTTGACGAGATCGTTCAGCCAATCAACAGGCACAGCCCGCAAGGAATGTGGCGCGATGCCTGGCTGCTGTGGCAGGAGGCTTTGCAGCAATTCAAGATACTCATCGAGGTTCCGGTGCGCGAATCGCACCTGCCCCGCCGTTGGCGCCTTGCCGCCAAAACCCGCGTGAAAATACGCGACCGGCAGCAGGCGCAGGCGAATGCCGGTTTCCCCGGCAGCGGCAATCACCGCGTCCGCCATCGCGCGCGTTCGCGTGCCGTCGGGCAGATGATGCAGGTAATGAAACTCCGCGACGCTGGTGAAACCGGCGCGCAGCATGTCGATGAAACCCTGGCGCGCGATGACATGCAGATCGTCAGGTGCGATCTGCCCCGCCAGCCGGTACATCGCCTCGCGCCATGACCAGAACGAATCCTCGTCAGATTTCCGCGCCTCGCCGTAACCCGCGAGCGCGCGCTGGAAAACATGGCTGTGCGCGTTCGGCATGCCGGGCAGCGCCAGCCAGCCGTCCCAGTCGCGGTTGTCCGGCGACGCCGGCTCGAGCCGTTCGATCCGGCCGTCTGCGCCGACAACGAGCTGCTGGTCGTGTAACATGCCGTCCGGCGCGAGCAGGTGGCGAAAGCGTAGTATTCGGTTCATCGCTGTCATGGTGTCTTCTTTCGCGCACGATTAAAAGGAGTCGGCGTGTTCGATCTCGTCATTCACAACGCGCGCGTGCACAGCTTTCGCGATGGCATCACGCAGGACGCGCACAGTCTCGGCATCCAGGACGGACGCATCGCCGCCATCGATCCGCCCGCCGGCGAACCTGCCGCCCGGCGCGTCGATGCAGAAGGCCGCGTGCTGATGCCCGGGTTCGTCGATTGCCACACACACACCGTTTTCGCGGGCGAGCGCATGGCCGAACACGCGCTGAAACTCAGCGGTGCGAGCTACGAGGAAATCGCGCGCGCCGGCGGCGGCATTGTATCCACCGTCGCGGCCATCCGTGAAGCCAGCGTGGATGAACTCGTGCGCCAGTCGCAGCCCCGCCTGAACGCACTCGCGGCTGAAGGCGTCACCACGCTGGAAATCAAGAGCGGTTATGGGCTTTCCACCGAACTTGAACTGCGCATGTTGCGCGCCGTCGCGGCCCTGCGCGAGAAAACCAACGTCGATCTCGTCGGCACCTTTCTCGGCGCGCACACGGTTCCGAAAGACCGCAATAAAGATGAGTACCTCGATGAGGTGATCAACGAGATGCTGCCCGTCGTCGCCGGGGAACGTCTCGCCGACGCCGTGGATATTTTTGTCGAGAAGATCGCTTTCGACGTTAATGACATGCGCCGCCTGTTCGACCGCGCGCGCGACCTCGGCCTGAAACTGAAAGCGCACACGGATCAACTCTCCAATATGGGCGCGACGAAAATCGCCGCCGAATACGGCGCACTGTCCTGCGATCATCTCGAACATTCGAATGAAGATGACATCCGTGCAATGGCCGCGAACGGAACCGTCGGCGTGTTGTTGCCCGGCGCGTTCTATTTCATCCGCGAAACAAAAAAGCCACCGGTAGAATTGCTGCGCAAGCATGGTGTGCCCATTGCCGTTGCGACCGATCTCAATCCCGGTTCATCGCCGGTTGCCAGCATTCTCGCGGCCATGCACATGAGCTGCATTTTCTTCGGCCTGACGGCGGAAGAAGCCTTGCACGGCGCGACCGCAAACGGCGCGCGCGCACTCGGTCTTGCAGACCGCGGCGTACTGGCCATTGACAAGCGCGCGGATTTCACGCTGTGGGACATTCCCGCGCCGGAATTCCTGGTTTACCAACTTGGCGGCGTTCGTCCCGACACCGTTTTCATTCACGGAATGGAACAATGAAAGACACGCTTTTGATCGACGGAAATTCTCTCACCCTGGATGCGCTCGCCGCCTGGGAACACGCGCCGGCCGATGTCGTGCTGGAGGACGCGGCACGTGAACGCATGCGTGCGAACCAGCAGCTTGTTCAGAAAGTCATCGACGACGGCCGCACGAGCTACGGCATCAACACCGGTTTCGGCGCGTTCGCGAAACAGCGCATTTCCGCCGACAAAGTTATTGAACTGCAGTACAACCTTGTGCGCTCGCATTGCTGCGGTGTCGGCGAGCCGTTGTCGCGCGAACTCACGCGGCGAATGATGCTGCTGAAAGCCAACAGTCTCGCGGTCGGGCATTCCGGCATTCGCCCGGAAGTTGTGGGCACCTTGCTCGCATTGCTGAACAGCGATGTCATTCCGCTGATTCCCGAGCGCGGTTCGGTTGGCGCGTCCGGCGATCTCGCGCCGCTTGCGCATCTCGCGCTCGCGCTCATCGGCGAAGGTGAAGCGATGCATAACGGCGCGCGTCTTGAAGGCGCGGACGTATTGCGTGCCGCCGGGTGCGAGCCCGTCGAACTCGCGGCGAAGGAAGGTCTTGCGCTTCTGAACGGCACACAATTGTCGTCAGCGCTCGCCATCGAAGGGTTGTTCCGCGGCGAAGCCTTGCTGCGCGATGCGATTCTCGCGGGCAGCATGACGGTTGAAGGTCTTGCCGGAAGCTTCAGTCCGTTCGATGCGCGCGTACATGAAATTCGCCGCATGCCGGGTCAGATCGAAGTCGCGAAACAGTTCCGCGAGATTCTCACGCAAAGCGAAATCAACGATTCGCACGCGGGTTGCGATCGCGTGCAGGATCCCTACGCGCTGCGCTGCATGCCGCAGGTATTCGGCGGCGTGCGCGACACGCTCGCACACGCACGCAAGCTGCTCGAACTCGAACTCAACAGCGTTTCCGACAATCCGCTGGTATTCGATGACGCCGTGATTTCCGGCGGTAACTTTCACGCCGAACCACTCGCGTTCCTTTCCGACTTCATGGCCATTGCGGTTGCGGAGCTCGGCAGCATGTCGGAACGCCGCACGGATTTGTTGTTGCGAAAAGTGAATCCGCACCTGGAGATGTTCCTGACCGCGACGCCGGGTCTAGAATCCGGCTACATGATGGCGCATGTCACCGCCGCCGCACTCGTATCCGAGAACAAGACACTCGCGCATCCCGCATCCGTCGATTCCGTACCGACCTCCGCCGGCCAGGAAGATCATGTTTCCATGGCCCCATGGGCGGGATTGAAACTCTTGAGAATCTGCGAGAACGTCACGAACATTCTCGCCGTTGAAATGCTTGCTGCGGCCATTGCCATCGATCAGATGCGTCCGCTGAAAACCACGCCGAAACTCGAAGCCGCGCATGCGATCATCCGCAAGCACATCCCGCCGCACCAGGGCGACCGGCGTCTTGACCGCGACATCGCGGCGATGGCGCACGTGCTGCGCGAGAACCGGCTCGCGAACGCCTGATGCTCGATCAGTTGCGCATCGAGCGTTACTGGTGGCGGCGTTTCTACGCCGGCTGGGCGATTTTCCTGTTCGTGATCGGCCTTATCAGCGCGACCAGCGAGATCATGGAGAACGTCCGCGACAGCATCGATATTCCGCTGTGGCGGCCGATCATCAACGAGTTCTCCGGCGTTGCCATGCTATGGCTGCTGATTCCGTTGATTGCCTGGTTCGATGCGCGTTACAGATTCCGTCGTGACACCTGGCAATACGCGCTGCCCGCGCACCTTGCGTTCTCGATTCCGTTCGCGCTCGCGCACACCGCGGGTTTCGTGCTGATGCGCGAACTTTTGTATCCGCTGTTCGGTGGGAATTACGAATTCGGCGACATCGGTTTCGAGCTGCTGTACGAATACCGGAAAATCCTGCGCGGCTACATTCTCGTCGTGCTGTCGTTGTACGCCTTCCGGCATTACGTGCTGTTGCGCCGCCTGCTGGACATGCCCGAAGCGGAAACAGCCCAAAGCACCGCGACACACCCGGCACCTGCGCAACGCTTTCTCGCGCGCCGCAATCACCGTGAAGTCGTCGTCAACGCCGCGGATATCGACTACGCCGAGGCCGCCGGCAATTACGTGATCCTGCACACCCGCCTTGGTGAGATGAAATTGCGCGAAACCATGGACAACATGGAACGCCAGCTTGATCCCGCCCGGTTCGCGCGCACGCACCGCTCGCACATCGTGAATCTGGATGCGGTGAAGGAAATCCAGCCGTGGTTTCATGGCGACCAGCGCCTGCTGCTGCACGATGGCACCGTGTTGAATTTGTCGCGCCGCTATCGCGACCAGGTACGCCAGCGCGTTTCAGCCTGAGATTTCCGCCGCTCGTCACATCCGCGCGCCGTTCGTCCCGCGCTTGCGCCGCCGGGACCAGCGGCGCGGCTTTCTCCGGTAATTTCAACTACCTTCTGGACATCGTTCATCGCGGAGTCCGTCCATGCATCTGCTCCTCCTGCTGCTCGCCGTCACGCCCGCGTCGTCGACGTTGCCCAATACGGAATGGCCAAGCTACGGCAACGATCCGGGCGGTTCGCGCTACGCGCCGCTCACGCAGATCACGGCCGAAAATGTCGCGCAACTCGATATCGCCTGGACGTATCGCACGGGCGCGAACGGTGAAGGGTTTCCGGACCGTGAAGATTCGGCGTTCGAAGCCACGCCCATTCTTGTCGACGGAACGCTTTACCTCAGCACGCCCTATGGACAAGTGCACGCCATCGATCCCGCCACCGGCGAGCGACGCTGGATGTTCGATCCGCAAATTGAAAAACAGCATTACAGCGAGAACACCTCGCGCGGCGTTTCCGCGTGGCGCGATCCGACTGCGAAACCGAATGCGTCCTGCGCATTGAGAATTTTCATTGGCACGCTGGACGCGCGGCTGATCGCGCTCGATGGCGCGACGGGAAAACCCTGCGAGGACTTCGGCACGGCGGGCAGCGTTGATCTCGATGAAGGAACGCGCCCACGCGATGACGGTGATTATCTTGTCACCTCGCCGCCCGTTACCTGGCGCGATCTCGTCATCACCGGGTCCGCCGTCGGCGACAATCGTGCCGTGGATGTCGAGCTTGGCATCGTGCGCGCCTTCGATGCACGCACCGGCGAGCTCGCCTGGAGCTGGGATCCGATCCCGCGCAGCGCGGAGAATCCCGTGTACGACGAATGGACCGAGAAGGCAGCGGAATGGACCGGTGCGGCGAACGCCTGGACCGTGCTGTCGGTGGATATTGAACGCGGCATCGTGTTCGTGCCGACGGGTTCGGCGAGCCCGGATTTCTACGGCGGCGAACGGCCGGGCGATAATCGTCACGCAAATTCGCTGGTCGCGCTCGTTGCGGCAACTGGCGAAGTCATCTGGGCTCAACAGCTCGTGCATCATGATGTGTGGGATTACGACGTCGCTTCGCAACCCGTGCTGATCGATCTCGAACGCGACGGCAAGAAAATTCCTGCCGTCGTGCAGGCGACGAAGATGGGCATGCTGTTCGTGTTCCATCGCGAAACCGGCGAGCCGCTTTTCGACATCGAAGAACGGCCCGTGCCGGCGAGTGATGTGCCCGGCGAAAAACTCTCACCGACGCAACCGTTCTCCACATTGCCACCGCTGGTCCCGCACGACGCATTGACGCCGGACGACGCGTGGGGAATCACGTTCTGGGATCGCGGCGTGTGCCGCGAACTGATCACGCGATACCGCTCCGAAGGCATCTACACACCGCCGAGCTTGCGCGGCAGCATCATCTGGCCGGGTTATGCCGGCGGATCGAACTGGGGCAGCGTGTCGTTCGATCCGAAACGCCAGTTCGTGATCGCCAATACCCTGCAACTGCCGTTCGTCGTGCAACTCATCGCGCGCGACGAACTTCAGGAAACCTATGACGCCGATATCTATCCCGATTCCGAATTCGCAGAGCAGAGCCGCACGCCGTACGGCATGCGCCGCAAGGTACTGGAGTCTCCGCTTGAAATTCCATGCAACGCACCGCCGTGGGGCACGCTCACCGCGATGAACCTGCACACCGGAAAGATCCAATGGCAAGTACCGCTCGGGACAACGGAAGACATCGCGCCCTGGCCATTCGATGACATCGAAGGCGTGCCGAGCATCGGTGGTTCATTGGTAACGCCCGGCCTCGTCTTCATCGGCGCGGCGGTGGATGATTACCTGCGCGCGTTCGACATCGACACCGGCGAAGAACTGTGGAAAGGCCGCCTGCCTGCGGGTGGACAGGCAACACCGATGACATATCGAATGAATGGACGGCAATACGTTGTCATCGCTGCGGGCGGTCACGGCGGTGCGGATACAACGCGGGGTGATTACGTCGTCGCGTTTGCGTTGCAGGAGAAGTGAACGGGAACGCTGCAATCAGCGCAGCTGGCTGTCCTTGCTGCCGCGCCGGTTATAAAGACCGGAAGCTTTCTGCTCTTCATCCCGTGCTGCCTGGCATTCAATGCAAAGACGCACACCCGGAATCGCCTTGCGGCGCGCGGCAGGAATCGCAGCCCCGCATTCCTCGCAGTGCTCCAGGCTTTCGCCTTGCGGCAAGTTGCGGCGCACGCGATCGACAGCATCGTTGACCGTGGCGTCGATCTGCTCGCTTACCGCATCGTCTTTTGCCCAGCCACCTGCCATACTTTTTCTCCCGATCAACGGAGTGCAAGGTATCCAAATAGGCGTGCCAGAACGTCGCGAGCGACGGCAAGACAAGGCGGAAATCGGTGAGGAAGCGGAATGTACACGCCAGTACATGAGTATTCCGAGCCGATTTTCAACGCAGTATTGCCGAGCGCAGCAGTTCTGGCGCGTCTATTTGAGCATGGGAACATCGAGGCCGCGTCTCTTCGCGATCTCGATGGCGTGTTCATAACCGGCATCTACGTGACGCATCACGCCGGTACCGGGGTCATTGATGAGCACAGTTTCCAGTTGCTTCTGCGCGCGCCCGGTTCCGTCGGCAACAATCACGACGCCCGAATGCAATGAATAACCCATGCCGACGCCGCCACCGTGATGAAAGCTCACCCACGATGCACCGGACGCGGTGTTCAGCAGCGCGTTCAGGATCGGCCAGTCGGCAACGGCATCGGAACCATCCTTCATCGCTTCGGTTTCACGATTCGGTGACGCGACGGAACCGGAATCGAGGTGATCACGGCCGATGACGATCGGCGCTTTCAGTTCGCCGTTTTTCACCATCTCGTTGAACGCAAGACCGAGCAAATGGCGTTCCTTGTAACCGAGCCAGCAGATGCGCGCCGGCAAACCCTGGAAGGCAATGCGTTCCTGCGCCTTGTCGAGCCAGGTGTGCAGTTTCCTGTTGTCCGGAAACAACTCGCGCGCTTTCGCATCCGTCTTCGCGATGTCATCCGGATCACCGGACAATGCTGCCCAACGAAACGGACCGACGCCTTCGCAGAACAGCGGGCGAATGTAGAGCGGCACGAAGCCCTTGAAGTCGAACGCGTTCCGAACGCCTGCATCGCGTGCCATTGCACGAATGTTGTTGCCGTAATCGAAGGTCGGAATGCCCTTGGCGTGAAAGCCGAGCATCGCGCGCACCTGTCGCGCCATCGACTGCTTGGAAAGTTCGACGTATTTTTCCGGATCGCTTTCGCGAAGCTTCGCGGCTTCTTCGAGCGAATATCCGACGGGAATGTAACCATTCAGCGGATCGTGAGCGGAAGTCTGGTCGGTGACCATGTGCGGATGATTCGTACTCTGCAGAATCTCGTCGAACACAACGGCTGCGTTGCCCAGCAGCCCGACGGAAATCGCCTCGCCTTTCGCCGCAGCATCTTCGAGCATGTGCATCGCTTCGGCGAGCGTTTTCGCTTTCTTGTCCAGGTATTTCGTTTCGAGGCGCTTGTCGATGCGCGATTCATCCACTTCAACCGCGAGACAGGACATTCCCGCGAACACGGCCGCGAGCGGTTGCGCGCCGCCCATGCCGCCAAGCCCACCGGTCAGCAGCCATTTTCCTTTCGCATCGCCGTCATAATGCTGGCGCACGGCTTCGGCGAAGGTTTCATACGTTCCCTGCACGATGCCTTGCGAGCCGATGTAGATCCATGAACCCGCCGTCATCTGGCCGTACATCATCAAACCCTTTTTATCGAGTTCGAAGAAGTGATCCCAGTTCGCCCATTCACCGACAAGATTGGAATTCGCGATCAGCACGCGCGGCGCCATCTCATGCGTCCTGAAAACGCCGACGGGCTTGCCAGACTGCACCAGCAGCGTTTCGTCGTTTTCAAGCCGCTGCAGCGTTTCGACAATCGCATCGAAACTTTCCCAGTCACGTGCGGCGCGGCCAATGCCACCGTAGACAACGAGTTCCTTCGGATTTTCGGCAACCGCGGGATCAAGATTATTGTGCAGCATGCGCAATGCGGCTTCCTGCACCCAGCCTTTGCACGTGAGTTTCTCGCCCGTTGGCGCGTGCAGTTCGATATCGCGAAAACGTGACATGCTTGTTCCTGTCGTTAACCAATAGATTTGCGGGCGTTGTAGAACATTCTCATCCACGGGCTATCTTCGCCCCAGCGTTTGTCGTGCCACGACATCAGCACGGAACGGAACACGCGCTCGGGGTGCGGCATCGTGATCGTCACGCGACCATCCAAGGTAGTGAGACCGGTGATGCCGTCCGGCGAACCGCCGGGATTCGCAGGATAGGTTTCGGCGGGACGATGATAATTATCAACGTAACGCATCGCGACACGTCCGGATTTCACCAGCGCGTCCTTGTCCGACGGCTGCGCGAACGACGCGCGCCCTTCACCGTGCGCGATCGCGATCGGCATCACCGAGCCTTCCATGCCCGTGAAGAACAGCGATGGTGATTTGATGATCTCGACGAGTCCCGTGCGCCCTTCGAATTGCTCGGAGCGGTTGCGCAGGAATTTCGGCCAGTTTTCCGCACCCGGAATGAGTTCCTGCATCGATGAGAGCATCTGGCAGCCGTTGCAGATGCCGAGCGTGAACGAATCGGAACGCTGGAAATATTGCTGGAACGCATCGCGCGCCTTTTCGTTGAACAGGATCGATTTCGCCCAACCCTCGCCAGCGCCAAGCACATCGCCGTACGAAAAGCCGCCACAAACAACCACGCCCTGGAAATCGGAGAGCTTCACACGGCCTTCGAAAATATCCGTCATATGCACATCGTATGACGCGAATCCGGCGCGCTTGAACGCCGCCGCCATTTCCACCTGGCTGTTCACGCCCTGCTCGCGCAGGATCGCGACTTTCGGACGCGTCGTTGAGATCGCTGGTGCACCGAGATCATCGGCAGGATCGAACGCGAGCTTTGCGTTCAGGCCTGGATTGTTTTCATCCAGCTTGGTGTCGTATTCCTCTTTCGCGACAGCCGGGTTATCGCGCAGCGCCTGCATGCGGTAACTCGTTTCCGACCATGCCGCGCGGAATTCTGCCAGTGCGCCGTGCACGCGCGCATCCCCCGCGCGGACATCCAGTGCTTTTTCTTTGGTGATTTTTCCAATGTCGTGCACGCAATGCGCGATACCGAGATCATCGAACACCTCGCGCACGGTTTTCACGTCGCCCGCTTTCACCTGGATGACTGCACCGAGCTCTTCACTATAGAGAGCGGCAACGCCCTCGCCTGGCAATTTCACATTCACGCCGACATTCCCCGCGAATGCCATTTCCGCCAGCGTGACGAATGCGCCGCCGTCGGAACGATCGTGGTACGCGAGTATTTTTCCGTCGCGCTTGAGCCGGGTGATCCCCTTGAAGAAATCCTTCAGCAGCTCCGGCGAATCAAGATCCGGCGTGACATCGCCGGTTTCCTTGAAGACCTGCGCGAGACACGATCCGCCAAGACGATCCTGGCCGCGGCCGAGATCGATCAGCATCAATCGCGTGTCCGCGTCATTCACCAATTCCGGCGTGAGCGTGTTGCGTACATCGTGAACAGGCGCGAAGGATGAGACGATCAGCGACAGCGGTGCGACAACCGCTTTCTTCTCACCGCCCTCTTCCCACGCCGTTTTCATCGACAGCGAATCCTTGCCGACGGGAATGGTGATGCCGAGCGCGGTGCAGAGTTCTTCGCCGACAGCCTTCACGGTATCGAACAGGTTTGCGTCTTCGCCGTCATGTCCCGCGGCCGCCATCCAATTGGCGGAAAGACGAATCTTCCGGATGTCATCGATGTCCGCGGCAAGAATGTTCGTCACGGCTTCGGCGACAGCCAGCCTTCCGGATGCCGGCGCATTCAGCACCGCGACCGGTGTGCGTTCGCCCATGGACATCGCCTCGCCCGTGTACGTCGTGTAACCCGCCGCCGTGACGGCAACGTCGCTCACCGGCACCTGCCACGGGCCAACATATTGATCACGCGTGATCATGCCACCGACGGAGCGATCGCCAATGCTGATGAGAAATCCCTTGTCCGCGATCGTTGGCAGTTTCAGCAAGCGCATCGCCGCGTCCTGCGCGTCGATGTTTTTCGTGGCAAGCGTGCGGCCTTCCTTCTTCACGCGTTTCACATCGCGCAACATCTTCGGCGGCTTGCCAAGCAATACCTGCATCGGCATGTCGACGGCGTAGTTTCGGAACACCGGATCTTCGACGCGCAATTGCTGCTGCTCGGTCGCCTCGCCGACGACCGCAAACGGTGCGCGCTCGCGCGCGCAGATGGCTTCGAAACGCGGCAAGTCATCGGGATCCACGACAAGCACATAACGTTCCTGCGCTTCGTTGCTCCAGATTTCCATCGGCGTCATGCCGGGTTCATCGTTCGGAATTTCGCGAAGATCAATCACGCCGCCACGACCGGCATCGGAAAGAATTTCCGGAATCGCGTTCGAAAGACCACCCGCACCGACATCGTGAATCGATTGAATCGGATTGCGCTCGCCGAGCTGCCAGCAGCGATCGATGACTTCCTGCGCACGCCGCTCGATTTCCGGATTGCCACGCTGCACGGACGCAAAATCGAGATCTTCCGCGGACTGCCCTGAGGCCATTGACGAGGCCGCACCGCCACCGAGACCGATCAGCATCGCGGGACCGCCGAGCACGATGACTTTCGCGCCGGGTTTCACGGCATTTTTTTCAACATGCTGCGCGCGGATGTTGCCAACACCGCCCGCAATCATGATCGGCTTGTGATAGCCGCGAATTTCGCCGTCCGGATCTTTTTGTTCGTAGCTTCTGAAATAACCGAAAATGTTCGGCCGGCCGAATTCGTTGTTGAATGCAGCCGCACCGATCGGGCCTTCGAGCATGATGTCGAGCGCGGAGACGATACGATCCGGCTTGCCGTTGTCTTCTTCCCAGGGTTGTTCAAAACCTGGAATTTTCAGATTGGAAACGGAAAATCCTGCAAGGCCTGCTTTCGGTTTCGCGCCGCGGCCTGTCGCGCCTTCGTCGCGAATCTCGCCACCGGAACCCGTGGCAGCACCCGGGTTCGGCGAGATGGCCGTCGGGTGATTGTGCGTTTCCACTTTCATGAGAATGTGGATGTCTTCTTCCGTGTAGCCGTATTCCTTGTCATCCGGATCCGGAAAAAAACGTTCGGCATGCGAGCCTTCAATGACCGATGAATTGTCCTTGTACGCGGACAATACGCCGTCGGAATTCGCGGCGTACGTTGCCTGGATCATCGCGAACAGCGAACGGTCCTGCGCCTCGCCATCAATGATCCAGTCGCCCTTGAAAATCTTGTGCCGGCAATGCTCGGAATTCGCCTGCGCGAACATCATCAGTTCGACGTCGGTCGGATTGCGATCAAGCTTGATGAAATTCTCGACCAGGTAATCGATCTCGTCGTCGGACAATGCAAGACCGAGTTCGACGTTCGCTTTCACGAGCGCATCACGACCGCCGGAAAGAATGTCGACAGTGGAAAGCGGTCGCGGTTTTTCGTGGCGGAACAAGGGCGCTGCCGCGTCGAAGGAATCGACAACGGTTTCCGTCATGCGATCGTGGATGAACGGAATGATCTTCGCGATGTCGGCTTCGCTCGCGCCATCGAACCCAAACCGAAACCAATAGCCGATGCCCCGCTCCACGCGCAGCAATTGATCGAGCCCGCAGATTCTCGCGATGTCCGTCGCCTTCGACGACCACGGCGAGATCGTGCCGAAGCGCGGCACAACCAGCAGGAATACGCCGGATGGCTCGCCAGCGTTCGGACCCGTCTCACCGTAGGTAAGAAGCTTTTCCAGCACGTCACGTTGTGTGGCGGGAAGTTCGCCATCGGTGTCGGCAAGATGAATGAAGCGGGTTTCGATGCCGGCGAGACCGGGAACCGACTCGCGGGCGCGTTCGAGGAGCTTGTCGATGCGGAAGTCGGAAAGGGCGCGGCTGCCGCGAAGAATGAGCATGCGGTGATTCCCGGGGTGCGTGGAAAGGAGCGCGAATTTTACAGGATTCGGGCTCCCCGCCTCCACCGGTCAGGCAATCTCGCGCCAGGAAAGTCCCTGTTGTTGGTGCGCAATTCCGATCCAGTCTTCCTCGCAATTCAGCGCCGCCGCAAACGCCGCTTTCGCCAGCGCCTGGGTGTTGTTGTGCTCGGAAAGATGCGCCGCGACGATGTGCTGCAGTTTCGAGGTATCGACAGCGGCCAGCAAGCCTGCAGCCTGCGCGTTCGACAGATGCCCGTAGTTGCCGGCGACGCGGCGCTTGAGGCGATGGTGATACGGCCCGTTGGCCAGCATCTCGGTGTCGTGATTGCCTTCCAGCAGGAATGCGTCGAGGCCGGAATAACATTCCAGCACGTGCGGTGTGACGCAGCCGAGATCGGTCAGGATTCCGAAGCGCCGCGCACCGTCGGTGAAAACGTATTGCGCGGGTTCGCGCGCATCGTGCGGTACGTGCACGGGCAGGACTTCGAGATCGCCGATGACCAGCGGCTCTTCCAGGATCAGCAGCCCTGAATCCGCCAGACCCTTGTGCTGCGCAAACTGGTGCGACCCTGCGGTCATCCAGACGGGAATATCGAATTTCGCGGCAAACCGCGCGACGCCGCTGATGTGATCGCCGTGCTCGTGGGTAACGAGGATGGCGGTGATGGATTCGGGCGCGGTTTCAAGACGCGCAAGCCGTTTCACGGTCTCGTTCACCGAGAAGCCGTTGTCGACCATCACGCAGGTGCCGCTATGTCTGACCAGGCTGGCGTTGCCGCCGCTGCCGCTGCCGAGAACCGCGAATTCCATTATTTTTTATCAGGAGAAAAATAAGACATGGGAAAGGGCGTGACGTTGCCGTCCGCCTTCGAAATCTTCGCCACCCCGCTTTTCGCGACCTCATCGACGCGGATCACCGCGTGCACGGGGATGAAGCTGCGTTTCACGCCGTCAAATTCATCCTTGAGCTTTTCTTCGGAGGGATCGACCACGACCTCGGTCCGCTTGCCGAACACGAAATCGCCGATCTCGAGAAAGCCCAGCATCGCGCCATGATTCACGTGGCGCGCATAAAGCTCGTAGATGCGGCCCTGGTTGACGAACTGGATGCGGTAGAGCGGTTTGTTCGGCATTGGCATACAGATGGCGGGATGAACGGCGGCAGAGGATAGCACAGGGCCGGTAGCCCCGCCTCGCGGGGCCGGCTTGCCAAAAGAAAAGGCCCCTTGCGGGGCCTTTTCCTATCGCTTCAGCTTGCGCTTTCGCAATTACTCAGGCGTTACGTTCTCGGCCTGCGGGCCCTTCTGGCCCTGCGTCACCTGGAAGGTGACCTGCTGGCCTTCGCGCAGCGTCTTGCGGCCTTCACCGTTAATGGCACGGAAGTGAACGAACACGTCCGAACCGCCCTCGCGAGCGATAAAGCCATAACCCTTTTCATCGTTGAACCATTTGACGGTTCCGGTAACCATATCTGACATAGTACTCATCTAACCTTACTTGCATTTTTGACAAACGGGGCGGCGTTACGGAAAACCCACCTCTCTCCGCAGAGCCGACCCGTGACCTGAAACTTCGTTTGAGGTGCGGGACGCAACTGCTCGCCGCCGATTATCCACCGGCTGGAAGCGATACACCAGCAAAATTCGCGAAAATCGGAAAAAAGAGTTGGGGAGGGTGGAAAACGACGCTGCCATGGCAAGGACGCTCGAAATCACGATTTCGGAAATAAAAACGAAAGACCGTTTGATCTCAAGATTTCCGGGTGGGATTACTCGGGCTACGCCCTCGCCCTTCGTGCCCGCTGCGCGGTTTGCCGCGAAATACGCGGCGATGACCACTTCTTCAGCGCGGAACGAGAATAGCGCTTCGGGCGATGAAGGGCGCGCTGAAACCGCGGTCAGCTCGGGTTCGTTTCGGCTGAATGACCGCCGCTCCGCGGATCATTGCAGGCCAAAATGAACGCCTCGGTTCGAACCCGAGTTGTCCATTACCGTAGGTTCGAAGCCCACCCTCTCGTTCGGCAACCAGGAAACGAAAAAGGGGACCCTCAACCGGGTCCCCTTTTTCATTTCCATTTGGCGGAGAGGGTGGGATTCGAACCCACGGTACGCTCGCGCGTACACCTGATTTCGAGTCAGGCCCGTTCGACCACTCCGGCACCTCTCCTGGTCCTGCCCGACATCAAAACCGCGTGTGTCCAAAAAGGGACGCCGGGCGCAACTGTCAATACATGCGTCAACCCAAGTGGACATTCTCAGCGCCAGAAGACTCCGGAATGCGTGCAGCGGCTGTCAGGTAAGGGCCGGAATTCTACACAACCTCATTAGGTTAAGATAGGGACGAATTCCACTCAGTGACTATGTCACGAGGTTGAACGCGGTTTGCGAGTCCTCCTCATCATCACGCTCGCCCTGCTGCTCAGCACGTGCGAGAACGAACCCTCGCTGCTGGAGCAGATCCAGCAGCGCGGCGAGCTTCGCGTGGTGACGCGCAACAGTCCCAGCACCTTCTATCTTGGCGCCGACGGCTACGCGGGTTTTGAATACGATCTCGCCAGCCTGTTCGCTGAAAGGCTCGGCGTCGAACTCAAGATGTTCGCCGCCGACAGCTTCAGCCAGATTCTCCCCACGCTTCGAACCGGAGCAGCCGATCTCGCCGCCGCCGGACTGTCGATCACACCGATTCGAAAAACCGATTTCTGGTTCGGACCGCCGTACATGGAGATCACCCCGCAAGTGGTTTACCGCTATGGCGAGGAGCGGCCGCGCGAGCCCGCGGACCTGGCGGGCGGCGTCATCAAGGTGGTCGCGGGCTCCAGCCACGCGGAAGCTTTGCAGGCGCTGGCGGAGGAGTACGAAAAGCTGGACTTCGTCGCGCAGCAGGAAATCGAGGCGGAAGAGTTGCTCTACCGCGTTTCACAGCGCGAAATCGATTACACCGTCGCTGATTCCACCGATGTAGCGCTGAACCAGCGCTATTACCCGGAAATCCGGGTCGCCTTCGATCTCGGCGAGCCCGAGCCGCTGGCGTGGGCGTTCCGGCGATCTGATGACGACAGCCTCTACCGCGCCGCCGTCGCATTCCTGGAGGAACTCCGCCGCAATGGCGGGCTGGAACAGATCGTTGAGCGGCATTTCGGCCACACCGACAAGTTCGATTATGTCGGCACGCGCATTTTCATGCGCCACATCGACACCCGCCTGCCGGCCTACCGCGAGACGTTCAAGGAAGCGGCCGAGTTGACCGGCGCGGAATGGCAACTGCTCGCCGCGATGGGCTACCAGGAATCGCACTGGGACCCCGAAGCCGTTTCGCCCACCGGCGTGCGCGGCATCATGATGCTCACCCGCGCGACGGCGCATTACGTCGGTATCGACAACCGGCTGGATCCGGAAAAAAGCATCCTCGGCGGGGCGCGGTATTTCCAGATGGTGAAAGACCAGGTGCCGGAACGCATCCAGGAACCGGACAGGACCTGGATGGCGCTCGCCGCGTACAACGTGGGGTTCGGGCATCTCGAAGACGCGCGCATCATCACCGAAACCCAGGGCGGCGATCCGGACCGCTGGATCGACGTGCGCGAACGGCTGCCGCTTTTGACGCAGAAGAAATGGTACAAGCAGACGAAATACGGCTACGCGCGCGGGCACGAGCCGGTGATCTACGTGGAAAATATTCGCAGCTACTACGACATCCTGGTGTGGATGACGACGCAGGACGAAGCGGAGAGCGCGTCGTCCTTGTGAGGCTGCAGGTTGGGGTGAGCACCGCGAACCCCAACATCACCGAATCGTTGGGGTTCGGCTAACGCCTCACCCCAACCTACTCACCGCCTTGACCGAAAGAACTCCCGCAACATCCTGCTGCTTTCATCCGCCAGCACGCCGCTTTCCACTTCCAGGCGATGATTCAGCCGTTCATCGCGAACAATGTCGTACACGCTCCCCACAGCGCCCGTGCGCGGCTCGCTCGCCCCGAACACCAAGCGTTTCACACGCGCATGCACCATCGCGCCCGCACACATCGTGCAAGGCTCGAGCGTGACGTACAGCGTGGTATCGACAAGGCGGTAATTGTTCAGCCGTGCGGCGGCTTCGCGCATCGCACCGATCTCCGCGTGCGCCGTCGGGTCGTGCGCGCTGATCGGATGATTGAAACCTTCACCGATGATCTCCCCGTCCTTCACGATCACGCAGCCGACCGGCACCTCGCCGGCCTGCTCGCCCTTGCGGGCAAGTTCCAGCGCGCGCTGCATGAATTTTTCGTCTTGTTCATTCATAACGGCGATGGACAGGATTAACAGGATTTCTCAGGATTTACAGGATTCTTTTTCTTTTTGAAAGTCGACATCCGGAAAGGGTTCGACAGTCGCCTTCCCGGCAGTGGATTTTCGTGACAGACGCGGCGCAGTGCTTTTGACGGCGAGGAGCGTACTTCAGTACGTGACGAGCCGGAAAAAGTGCTGCAACAAAGTATGTCGCGAAAAGACGCGCCGGGAAGCGTGACGAGGCGCAGGAGTGCCGCAACAAAGCATGCGGCGAAAAGATGCGGCGAGAGACTTATTCCCATTCGATAGTGGCAGGAGGCTTTCCCGAAATATCGTAAACAACCCTCGAAATCCCATCGATTTCGTTGATGATTCGCCGCGAACACACATCCAGAAATTCATACGGCAAATGCGCCCAGCGCGCCGACATGAAATCGATGGTCTCGACGGCACGCAGCGCGACGACGTATTCATAGCGACGCCCGTCGCCCTGCACACCAACGGATTTCACGGGCAGGAACACGGCGAAGGCCTGGCTCACCTTGTCGTAGAGGTCGTGCTTGCGAAGCTCTGCAATAAAAATATCGTCCGCACGGCGCAGAAGATCTGCATATTCCTTTTTCACTTCACCGAGAATGCGCACGCCAAGCCCCGGACCTGGGAACGGATGCCGGTAAACCATTTCCGCCGGAAGACCGAGCTCCACACCGACCTTGCGCACTTCGTCCTTGAACAGTTCGCGCAGCGGCTCAACTAGCTTCAGTTTCATGTGCTCCGGAAGGCCGCCGACATTGTGGTGCGACTTGATGACATGCGCCTTGCCGGAAGCGCCTGCGGATTCGATCACGTCGGGATAGATTGTTCCCTGCGCCAGGTAATCCACGTCTTCGATTTTCGTCGCTTCTTCATCGAAAATTTCGATGAACAGGTTTCCAATGATCTTGCGTTTCTTTTCCGGATCCTGCTCGCCCTTGAGCGCGTTCATGAAACGGTCTTCGGCATTGACGCGAATCACTTTAACGCCCATGTGTTGCGCGAATGTCGCCATCACCTGGTCGCCTTCATGCAGGCGAAGCAGCCCGGTATCCACGAACACGCACGTCAACTGATCGCCAATCGCCTTGTGCAACAGTGCGGCAACAACCGAGGAATCAACGCCACCGGACAGGCCGAGCAGCACCTTGCCGTCGCCGACGCGTGCGCGCACAGCCGCAACAGCGTCATCGATAATATTCGCCGAATCCCACAGCGCTTCGCATTCACAGATATCGAGTACAAAACGCGACAGCAATCGCGCGCCCTGTTTCGTTTGCGTGACTTCGGGATGAAACTGCACCGCGTAGAAACCGCGCTTGTCATCCGCCATCGCCGCGCAGGATTCCTCGCGCGAAACACCGATGCGAACGAACCCTGCCGGCAGTGCGGTGACCGAATCGCCGTGATTCATCATCACTTCGAGCAGCGGTTGGCCGCTGTCATCCACCGCATCTTCAATACCGTCCAGCAAACGCGATGGCGCGACGACTTTCATGCGCTCGATGCCGAACTCGCGATGTGTGCCGGGCTCGACCTTCCCGCCCAGTTGGTTGGCCATGTCGTGCATGCCGTAACAGATGCCGAGCACCGGCACGCCAAGTTCATAGATTGCAGGACACGCTTTCGGTGTGCCCTCGCCCGCTACGGATTCCGGTCCACCGGAAAGGATCACGCCGCGCGGCGCGAACGCGCGAATGTCCTCGGCGCTGATGTCCGGGCCGCGCAGTTCGCAATACACGCCGATCTCGCGCACGCGGCGCGCGATCAGCTGTGTCCATTGCGAACCGAAATCGATGATGAGGATGCGATGCTGGTGAATGTCTTGCGTCATGCGTTGTTCTCTTGCCTTTTCAGAAGCCCTAACGAAGCGGGCCGCGTCTCGCGCGGCCCTTTGGTTCGATCATTCCATGCGGTAATTCGGCGCTTCCTTCACGATCTGCACGTCGTGAACGTGCGACTCCCGCACGCCGGCGCCCGTGATTCTCGAGAACAGCGGCTTCGTCCGCATTTCGTCGATGTTGCGGCAGCCGGTGTAACCCATCGCGGAACGCAATCCGCCCATCAGTTGGTGCACGATCGGGCCAAGCGGGCCCTTGTATGGCACGCGGCCTTCAATGCCTTCCGGCACGAGTTTCTCGACTTCGTCAGTCGCGTCCTGGAAGTAGCGATCCGCGGAGCCCTGCTTCTGCGACATCGCGCCCAGCGAACCCATGCCGCGATAACTCTTGTAGGAACGTCCGCCGTAAAGCTCGACTTCGCCCGGCGCTTCTTCCGTGCCCGCGAACAGCCCGCCGATCATGACCGAATAACCGCCGGCAGCAATCGCTTTCGCAAGATCGCCCGAGAAACGGATACCGCCATCTGCAATCAACGGAATGCCGTCTTTCTTCAGTTCCGCTGCAACATTCGCAATCGCGGAGATCTGCGGCACGCCGACGCCGGCGATGATGCGTGTGGTGCAGATGGAACCGGGACCGATGCCGACTTTCACGCCATCCGCACCGGCTTCCACCAGCGCGCGCGCGGCTTCAGCAGTAACAATGTTGCCGCCGATGATCTGCAGATCACGATGCCGCTGCTTGAGACGCTTGACGGTGTCGAGCACGCCGATCGAATGGCCGTGCGAGGTATCAACAACGACCACATCGACACCGGCTTCCACCAGCAGATCAACGCGCTCGTCGGTGTCCTTGCCGGTGCCGACCGCAGCGCCGACGCGCAGCCGCCCATCCTCGTCCTTGCAGGAGCTGGGGAAATCCTTCGCCTTCTGGATGTCCTTCACCGTGATCATGCCGCGCAACTGGAACTTGCCGTTGGTGACCAGCACTTTCTCGATGCGATGCGTGTGCAGCTTGCCGAGAATCTCGTCGCGGCTCGCGCCTTCGGGCACGGTGACCAGCTTGTCCTTCGGCGTCATGATGTGCGACACCGGCGCGTCGAATTGCGTTTCAAAGCGAAGATCGCGACTGGTCACGATGCCGACCAGCGATTCACCGTCAACGACAGGCACACCGGAGATATTGTTGTCGCGCATGATGAGCAGCACGTCGCGGATCGTCATCTCGGGATTCACGCAGATCGGATCCTTGATGACGCCGGACTCGAATTTCTTCACGCCGCGCACGTGTTTCGCCTGCTCGGCGCCAGTCATGTTCTTGTGAATGATGCCGATGCCGCCTTCCTGCGCCATGGCAATCGCGAGGCGCGATTCGGTGACGGTATCCATCGCCGCGGAAAGCAGCGGAATGCTGAGCTCGATTTCGCGGGTCAGGTGCGTGCGGAGTTCGACGTCGCGCGGCAGGATGTCCGAGAAGGCGGGCTGCAGCAGGACGTCATCGAAGGTGAGGGCTTCCTGGATGATGCGCATAGGCTCGGACCTGTAAATTTGAGTTAATCGGTCAATTATACGGACGCGGGCTTTTCGCGTAAACGTGATTACCCGCGAAAATCCCGGGGTGCGCGGCAAGTGCCGGGTTTCCCCGCAATCACGCCGTCGCTACACTGCCTCCATGAAACCGCTCCCGCCGAACGACGAACGCGTCATTCTCACGCCCTCGCAGCTGAACAGTGAAATCCGCCACGCGCTGGAACGCGGATTCCCGGCGCTGTGGGTGGAGGGCGAGATTTCCAACCTCGCGCGGCCCGGTTCCGGTCACCTGTACTTTTCTCTCAAGGACGCGCAATCGCAGATTCGCTGCGCGATGTTCCGCAACCGCAACATGCTGCTCCGTTTTGCGCCTGCAAACGGCGCACACGTGGTGGCGCGTGCGCGGATCAGCGTGTACGAGCCGCGCGGCGAGTACCAGTTGCTCATCGAGCACATGGAGGAAGCGGGCGACGGTGCGCTGCAGCGAGCCTTCGAAGCGCTGAAGGCGAAATTGCAGGCCGAAGGCCTGTTTGACGCGGCGCGAAAGCGCCCGCTGCCAGCGCTTCCTCAGACAATCGGAATTATTACCTCGCCGACCGGCGCGGCTGTTCGCGACATCCTGACCACTCTGCGCCGCCGCTTTCCGTTGGCGCGCGCCATCCTTTATCCCTCGCAAGTGCAAGGAAACGACGCGCCCGCGCAACTTGTCCGGGCGCTTGAGACGGCCACGCGGCGCGCGGAGTGCCACGTGCTGATTCTCGCGCGTGGCGGCGGCTCGCTGGAGGATCTCGCGGCCTTCAATGACGAGCGCGTCGCCCGTGCGGTCGCGGCGTCGCCCATCCCGGTGATCTCGGGCGTCGGCCACGAGGTGGATTTCTCCATCGCGGATTTCATCGCCGATGTTCGCGCACCCACGCCGACAGGCGCCGCGGAACTCGTCGCGCCCGATATTTCCGACTGGCTGCGCGGTTTGCGGCAAACGCAGCAACGGCTTGCCGTGGCTGCGAGCCGGCGTCTTGGCCGCGAAACCGAGCGCCAGTCCTGGCTCACCGGGCGGCTCACGCAGCAGCATCCCGGCCAGAAGCTGCGACAACAGGCACAGCGGCTGGATGAACTGGAATTGCGACTGGCGCGCGGTTTGTGCACCGAGCTGCGGCAACGCCATCACGAGCTTGATCGCAGCAGCAGACGATTGTGGGAACGCTCGCCGCTCCACCGGGTCGAACGCTTGCGGGAACGCCAGGTTTCGATCGCGCGCCGTCTGCAGCGCGCGGGAGCCGAAAATCTCGCGCAACGGCGCCAGCGCCTCGCGGAACTTGGTCGCGCACTCAATGCCGTGAGCCCGCTAGCCACACTCGGGCGCGGTTACGCGATCGTGAAAGACGCACAAACCGGCCGCGTGCGGACGCGCATTGCCGATGTTCGCGCCAACGACACCGTTGCAACACTTCTGCGGGACGGTGAGTTCACCGCGCGCGTGCTTGCCGTGAAGGAGAAAGACTGATGATTCGGATGACTTTGTTCACCCTGCTGGCAATTTTTGCTGGCCTCGCCACGGCCGCCGACCTGCCGCGCCACCAGCCGGTGCCGGGCGGCGTTGCCGTCATCGAACTCAGCCCCGCCACCGAGCCGCGTCCCGAAGCACGCTTCGACGAGCGACGCGTCATGGTCGCGAAACAGGATGGGCGCTGGTACGCGGTTGTTGGCTTGTCGCTTGGCATGGAGCCCGGCAAGTACGGACTGACCGCGACATTCGAAGATGAAGCGCGGCATTACATGCTGCTCGTCGAGCCGCACGAATACGAAAGCCAGTACATCACACTCGACAACGAGCGCATGGTGAATCCCTACGCGGACGATCTTGATCGCATTCGCGCCGAGCGCGTGCGGCAGGACAAGTCGCTCGCAAGCTTCAGCCCCATTGCCGATCCCGCGACGCAATTCATCCTGCCGGTCGATGCGCCGCAATCGAGTTCGTTCGGACTGCGTCGCTTTTTCAATGAGCAGCCGCGTTCACCGCATTCCGGCATTGATCTCGCCGCAGGTGCGGGCACGCCGATCCTCTCGCCGGCGCGCGCCATCGTGCTTGATACAGGAAATTTCTTTTTCAACGGCAACACCGTGTTCCTGGATCACGGCCAGGGACTGGTGACGATGTATTGCCACATGAGCGAAATCAGCGTCGAACCTGGTGACGTCGTCGAACAGGGCGAAGCTATCGGCAAGGTGGGCGCAACCGGACGCGTCACCGGCCCGCATCTTCACTGGGGCGTATCGCTGAACGACGTGCGCGTGAATCCATGGCTGTTCATGCCGGAGGCATTGCGGATCGCAACGCTGGGGGAAGCGGAATAGACAGCAGCTCGGGCTGGATAAAAATCCTTCTCTGACCGTCGCGAGCGCGGCTGAGACAAGGCAAACGTCGCTGAGCAGGCGGATTTTACAAGCAGTAAATGACAACTGCGAAGCGACGTTTAACGCAGTATCAGCAAGCGCACGAAGTCCCGGTACTCCGGGAGCAGGTCAGAAAGGATTTTTACGCGGCGTCGAAGACTAGATTCTTCTTCACCTTCCTGAACCAGCCGTCGCCGTTACCCGGGCCTTCCGGTTCAAAGGCGTTGCAGCATTCCATGTCGCCGCCGTAGATATGCAGTGTCACGGCGCAGTCGTCATCGGAAACATTGCGGATGGTGTGATATTCATGCGGCGGAATCAGGCAGCCGGCAGTGCCGACGCTGGCGCGAACGCCATCTTCATGCGTGAAACGGAAACGATCATCGTCGCGTTCCGCAAGTTCATACTGTTCTACGCGAATCGTTCCCATGCAGACCGCTTCCACGCACCACAGCCCGGCGTGATCATGCAGCGGCGTGCCCTGCCCCGGCCCCCAGGTCATCGCAACCATCGAGTAACCGTGCGCTTCACTGCGATAAAGCAACCGCCGTGCGTAATGATCCGTCGCGGGCGTGCGAACGCAATCCGGCATTTCGAGTGCGCCGCTTTTCACGAGCGTGCAAAGACCCTGCTTGATGTGCGCGGTGAGCTCGGTCTCCGTTTCCGCGGCCATGGCGGCATCGACAATTCGGATCAGTTCATCCGCGCCCTTGAATTCCTGGAACTGCATTTTTCACCTGCTTGCGCTGCGCAAAACGATGCACCTGCGCGGTATTGTCTCAAGATTATTGTCTCAGTTTTATGCGCGCTCGATGCGAACTTCAACCGTCAAGGGTAGCAAGATACTCCGCAACCAGCGGCGCGAAACGCTCCATGTCGACGAGAAAGGCATCGTGTCCCTGGATTGACGGCAGGCGCTCGAAACGTACATTCGCGCCCGCCTTCCTGAGCGCGGCGGCGAGTTCGAGCTGCTGGTGCACCGGAAACAACGCGTCTGTCTCGACGCCCATAACCAGCGCGGAACGCAAACGCAGGCGCGCAAATGCGCGCGTGATATTGCCCGAACCATGCTCCGCCGCATCGAACAGATCCATGGCATGCGAAAGATACTGGTAGCAGTTCGCGTCGAAATCGCCAACGAAGCGGTCAGCCGCTGCCTGCAAATAACTTTCCACCGCGAATTCCTGCGGGAATGCCGGATGACCCGGCTTTTCTTCGCCCGCGGGAACGTCGATCCGCTCGCGCGCGAAACGTTCGCGCCATTCCTCCGCGGAACGATACGTCGTCATGCCAAGTTTTCTGGCAAGCCGCATGCCTTCGACCGGCTGCGCATCGTGCGCGTAACGGCCGTCCTGCCAGGCAGCGTCAGAGCGGATCAGTTCGCGCTGCAATGACCGAACCGCGATCGCCCAGGGTTCCGCGGCAATCGCCGATGACATGCTGATGAGATTTTCGACGCGCTCGGGATACTGAAGCGCGAACGCCAGTGCCGTCATGCCGCCCATCGACGGACCAATGACCGCTTTCATGCGTTTGATGCCCATCGCATCCAGTGCCATTGCCGCGGCGCGCGCGGTGTCTTCGATGCTGAGCAGCGGGAAATCAACGCTCCAGCGCTCGCCTGTCGCGGGATTGATCGACGCGGGGCCGGTGCTGCCGAAACAACTGCCGATGTTGTTGAAACAGATGACATGGAAGCGGTTCGAATCGATCGGCTTGCCTGGGCCGACCATCGCTTCCCACCAGCCTGCCTCGGGATTTTCCGGCGAGGACGCCGCGTGCGCGTCCGGCGAGAGACCGGTGAAAATCACGACGTGATTGTCTTCTCTCCGCTCGCCCCAGGTTTCGTACGCGAGCTCGACGGATTCCAGCACGCCGCCGCGATACATTTCCAGCGGCTGAGGCAGCTTGATGATTTTTCTTGCTGTGCTCATCGATCCCCGAAAATGTCTGTAGGAGCGCCTTCAGGCGCGAACTGCCGCAATGAGCAATTATTACTGGCCGAAACGCTCGCCGGATTCGGCCAGCCATTGTTCTTCTTCGGTCGTCGTCTCTCGGTTCAACACCGCGTTCCGGTACGGAAAGCGCCCGAAACGCGCAATGATATCGCAATGCTTGCGCGCGTACCCGAGGCCGGAGTTCAGCAATTTCTCCAGCGGTTCGGATGCGGGTTGTGTCGCCAGTTCCTCGAACAGGCGCACGCCTTCCTTCTGCGTGGCGCGATCCTCGGCGTGCTGATACGGCATCAGCAGGAAGAACCGTTCCACGAGCGCGAGCTTCCTGTCTTCGCCATCTACAACCGTGCGCTCGGAAAGTTGCAGCGCGCGTTCGTCGCCGGCGAATGCGCGCGCCGTACGGCGAAACACATTGCGCGGAAATTGATCGATCAGAAGGATCAGGGCGAGACGCGAACGGATGTCGTTTTCCCAGTCGACGAGTCCGCCGTCGAGTGCGGTTTCAATCAGCGCGCCGAAGCGCTCGCGGATTTCTTCATCGAACGCCTCGCCACCGCCGAACCATCGCTTGAACGCGTTTTCCAGTCCGGCGGTGTCGTCCCCATCGGGGACGACACCGTCAAACCAGAAATCGATTACCGCTTCAGGGTTCACTGCGCGACCGGATTGCCGTCGGCATCGATGAAACGAATCTCGCCGATGCCAAGTGCACGCACTTCGTCTTCAATGACATCGCGATCGCCCACGACCACCCACACCAATCGTCCGGGATGAACGTATTCATCAGCGGCGGCACGCACTGCATCCAGCGACAGCCCGCGCACCGAGCTCGCGTAAGTGTCCCAGTAGTTTTCGGCGAGATCGAAACGCACGCGCGTGGCGAGATCATTCAGCACGGCTGCATTCGTTTCCCAGCGGCCTGGCAGGGTCAGCACGCTCTGGCGCACGACCTTCGCGAGCTCCGCTTTCGTTACCGGTTCCTTGCCGCTGATGCCTTCAAGCTCCATGAGAATTTCGCGCATGGATTCGGCGGTCTTGTCCGTCTGCACTGGCGCGTAGGAAATGAACGGCCGCTGGCCCTTTGCATCAGGCATGAGACCGCGCGCGCCGTAGGCCCAGTGCTTGTCTTCACGCAGATTCATATTGATGCGCGACGTGAAACTACCGCCATAAACATCCGCCATCGCGGCAATCGCGAATTCGTCCGGATTGTTTTTCGACGGCACAAGATGGCCCGCGAAAATGATTGACTGTTGCGCCGCCGGACGATCGAGAATGTAGACCACCGGTTCCGGCTGCTGCTCGACTTTCGCGAGGTTCTTTTCCGGCACCTCGCCGCGCTGCCACTCGCCGAACTGTTCGCGCACCAGCGGCAGCAGCTCGTCCATGCTCACGTCGCCGGCAACCACCAGCGTTGCGTTGTTCGGGCGGAACCATGTCGCGTGGAAATCCCGCAACTGATCAACGCTCATCGATTCCACGCTCGCGGTCGTGCCGGAGCCCGTCAGCGGACTGGAATAGGCGTGGTTTTCCCCGTACAACAGTTTCGGCATGACACGCAGCGCCATCGAAACCGGCTGCACTTTTTCTCGCTCGATGGCAGCGAGCTGCTGCTTTTTCTGGCGCGCGAATTCGTCCGCCGGGAATGACGGATTCAGCACCACGTCCGCGAACAGCTCGACAGAATCCTCGAGCCTGGAACGCAGCGCCTCGAGGCTGACTTCCGAAGTGTCGAGCGACGCGCCTGAAACAATGTTCGCGCCCAGGCGGCCGAGCTCGTCGGAAATTTCCAGCGCGCTGCGGTTCTCCGTGCCTTCATCGAGCATGTCCATGGTGAGACTGCCAGTGCCGGGCGCCTGCTCCGGATCGGCAGCGAAACCCGCATCCACGAGCAAGGTCATTTCCACCAGTGGCACAGCCTCGCGCTCGGCGAGCAGCACCGTCAGGCCGTTGTCCAGCGTCGCGCTCTGCACAGCGGGGAATTCGCCTTCCGGGAACTCGCCGACAGGCGGCAAGCCCTTGCTGCGATCGACCGTTCCCGGCGTGGTCGAATAATCGGGGAAGGGATGCACTTCGAGCACGAACGCGCCATCGGCAAGCCACTCGCGCGCGGCGCTTTGCAGGTCGTCGGCATCCGCGCTCATCATGTTGTCAAACCAGGTCTTCCAGCCGTCCGGCGAGCCGTAATAAACCTCGCTGCTGGCAAGAATGTCGGACTTGCCGCCAAAGCCACCGATGCGTTCGATGCCGCGCAGGAACTGCGCGCGCTCGGCAGTCTTCGCGCGCGCAAGCTCGTCGTCATCCGGGCCTTCACGGAAGAATTTCGCCATTTCCGCATCGATAACGCGCTCGATCTCGGCGAGATCCTGGCCGGGTGCAGCCGTCGCGATGATGAAGAACATGCTGCCGAGTTCACGGCCGAACATGAAGGCGTTCACGTCAGTCGCGATCTGCTCTTCATAGACCAGCCGCTGGAACAGGCGCGAGGTCTTGCCGTCGCTCAGCACGTGCGTCGCGAGCTGCAGGTAGTCGGCGTCTTCGGCCGTGAGCGGCGGCACGTTCCACACCTTGTAGAGACGCGCTTGCGGCACGCGGTCCTGCATGACAAACCGGGATTCGGAATCACGCGGCGCGGGCGCCGCGGCCGGTGCCACCAGCGCGGGGCCGGCGGGAATATGGCCGAAATATTTATCCACGCGCGCCTTCACGTCCTCAGCTTCGACATCGCCTGCAACAGCGATCACCGCGTTCGCGGCGCCGTAATACGTCTTGAACCATTCCTGCACGTCTTCGAGCGACGCGGCGTTCAGATCATCCATCGAACCGATGATGGAATGGTCATACGGATGGCCATCGGGATAAGTGTTTTCGAAAATGGTGATGAACGCGCGACCGTAGGGCTGGTTTTCGCCCTGGCGCTTTTCGTTCTGCACCACGCCACGCTGCTCGTCGAGCTTCGCCTGGTCAACCGCGCCGAGCATGTGCCCCATGCGATCGGATTCCAGCCACAGCACCGCGTCGAGCGCGTTCTTCGGCACGACTTCGAAATAATTGGTGCGATCGAAATTGGTGGTGCCGTTCGTGCCGGTCGCACCGAAATCATCCAGCGCCTTGAAGAAATCGTCGTTGTAATGTTCCGAGCCGTTGAACATCAGGTGCTCGAACAAATGCGCGAAACCGGTCTTGCCGAATTCCTCGTCCTTCGAGCCGACGTGGTACCAGACATTGACAGCCACAACCGGCGCCTTGTGATCTTCGTGCACGATCAGCGTCAGGCCATTATCGAGAACGTATTTCGTGTAGGGAATTTCGATCGGTTCGGCGGCTGACGCGGAAAACACCGTCGCCAGGAAGAAAAGCATTACTGTCGTGACCCACCCTTTCATGACGTGCTCCTTCATTTTTTCTTGCGTTTGAAATGCTGCAGCATGCGTTTCTTTTTCTGCACCTGCCGGGGCGTGAGCGTGTTCCGCCTGCCCTTGAACGGATTGTCGCCGGTACGGAATTCGATGCGCACCGGCGTGCCAAAAAGATTGAACCGTTCGCGAAACCGGTTTTCAAGATAACGCCGGTACGCGTCCGGCACACGTTCCGTCTGGTTGCCGTGAATCACGATCACCGGCGGCCGCTTGCCGCCCTGGTGCGCGTAACGAAGCTTGATGCGACGGCCGCGAACGAGCGGCGGCTGGTGTACGCGCACCGCGTCTTCAAGAAGCTGCGTCAATGCGGACGTCGGTATCTCGCTCATCGCCGCCGCATGCGCTTCCCTGACGGATCCCAGCAAATCGCCGACGCCGGTGCCATGCAATGCCGAGATGAAATGCAGCCGCGCGAACGACAGGAACGGCAGGCGAATATCCAGTTCGACCTTGATCCGCTCGCGTTGTTCCGGCGGGAGATTGTCCCATTTGTTGACGGCGAGCACGATGGCGCGGCCGCGATCCAGCGCGAGCCCTGCCAATGATGCGTCCTGGTCGGTAATGCCTTCGCGCGCGTCGAAAACAATGATGACCGTGTGCGCTTCCTCGATCGCCTGCAAGGTCTTGACGATGCTGAATTTTTCGATGGCCGCGGACACGCGGCTCTTGCGGCGCACGCCGGCCGTGTCGACCAGCGTGTAGCGCGTGCCGTCGCGTTCGAACGGCACGGCGACGGCGTCGCGCGTGGTACCGGGCTTGTCGAAGGCGACCAGCCGTTCTTCGCCGATCAACCGGTTGATGAGCGTGGATTTGCCGACATTGGGGCGGCCGATGACGGCGACGCGAATGCGATCGTCGATCTCTTCTTCGGGAAGTTCGTCTTCGGGAAACGGCGCGAGAATATCGTCCATGAGTGCGGCGACGCCCTGGCCGTGCGCGGAGGAAATCGCGCGCGGTGAGCTGAGTCCGAGCGCATGGAATTCCGCCGCGACAATATCGCCCGGCATGCCTTCGGTCTTGTTCACGGCGAGCCAGACGGGCTTGCCGGATTTGCGCAGTTCCGCTGCGATGCGTTCATCGTCGGCAGAAATACCCGCGCGACCATCGACGATAAAGAGTGCAGCGTCAGCCTCGGCCAGCGCCTTCATGCTCTGCTTGAGCATCAGGGCATCGATGCCTTGCGCCTCGCCGCTGATGCCGCCGGTGTCGATGACGATGTACGCGCGCGGTCCGACCTTGCCAAAACCGTACTGGCGATCGCGCGTGAGACCGGGCTCATCGGCGACCAGCGCGTCACGGCTGCGCGTGAGCTGGTTGAACAGCGTCGATTTGCCGACATTGGGACGGCCCAGGAGTGCAATTACCGGCAACATGCGATGTGTTCCTGGCCGGAGCGCGCCTGGGCGCTCCCGCAAGAATGGAAAAACGTCTAGTCGGCGTCGTTCGCCGTATCGTCACGATTCACTCGACTATAAACCGCCAGTTCACCGTCATCGCTCAGCACGACGAGCTTGTCGTCAACGACCAGCGGCTGGGCAGTGATCGGTTCTCCGTCATGCTCGACGCGCGCCACCAGGTGGCCGTCTGTAATGTCGAGAAAGTGCAGGTAGCCTTCGAAGTCGCCGACGACCAAAAGGTCGCCGAACAGCGCCGGCGCGGTGAGATAGCGCGCACGCAAGGCGTCCTGCGTCCAGGTCTCGGCGCCCGAAAGACGCTCGTAACCGTGCACGACGCTGTTGATATCGGTCGCGAACACATCGCCGAAGCCGACGACAGGCGCCTTCACGGAGGAAAGCGGCTGGCGCCACAACACGTCACCGGATTCGACGGCGAGTGCGGCAATGTTGCCGTTGTAACTGGTCGCGTAAATCTCGCTGCCGAACCACGCGAGGTTGCCATCGACGTCGCCGATTTCCTCAAGTGCGGATACGCCGGCCGCAACGACGATCGTCGCTTCCCAGAGCATGCTGCCGTCTTCGCTCGACAGCGCAATCACCTTGCCGTTGTCCAGGCCGATGAAAACGCGGCGGCTGTCGCCTACCGATGCGGCATGACCGCGGATGGTCAACGACGGCACTTCGCGCACCGTGTCCCAGCGCCGCTCGCCGGTCGCGGCATCCAGCGCGATGATGCGTCCGTCCGTGGTCCGCAGGACTATGAGTCCTGCCCGCATCAGCGGCTGCGCGAGCAACTCGCCCTCCACGCTTTCCTGCCAGAGCTTTTCGCCGGTCGCGGCGTCCAGCATCACGACGATACCGTTCAGCGAACCGACGGCAACGCGGCCGTCGGCAACTGCCGGTCCCGCAGAAAATCGAATGGCGGTCGAATCGCCGAAGAGGCTGAACTCGCTCGTGTCGTATTCCCAGAGCTTCTCGCCATCGGCAAGCCGAAAGGCGTGCACGCCGCCTTCGTGATCCGCCACGTAAATATTCTCGCCGTCGGTGGCCGGTACCAGGCCGAGGCGCAGCCTGGCTTTCAGGTCGCCGATATCCTCCGACCACACTTCCGTGAATGACGCCGTTTCGGCGAATTCCACGAGCTCCGCGGGCGGCTCGAGATTGGTGGTGGCGCAGGCCGGCAACAGCACGGCAGCAACGGGAATCAGCAGGCGTTTCATTGGGCGTCGTCCGCATCGTCAGCCGGCGCTTCGACAGAGCCGTCTTCCGGCGGAACCGCTGCTTCGGATTCCACGGGCGCGGCGGGTTCGGTATTCGCCAGCAGCGAATCGATCGGCATGGCGAGATTATCCAGCTTCATCTGCACCAGGCTGCGATCGCCCGGCGCTGCGGAATCCATTGCCGCGAGCGCGGCCTCGTAAGATTTGCGCGCGTTGTCGCGATCATTGACAGCAAGGAACGCATCGCCACGCAGTTCTTCGTAAAGCGCGGTGAATTCGCCGGCGTCCGCGACATCCAGCGCCTTGTGGACAGCAGCGAAATCACCTTGCTGCAGCAGCACGCGTGCGAGACGCAAGCGCGCGACCAGCGCGAGTTGCGGATCGTCGGTGTTCTCGACCACCCAGCGCAGCGAATCAGCGGCGGCAGCGAAGTCGTCCGCGTCAACCTGGGCGGCGGCGAGCTTGAGCGTGCCGAGCGAGGCGTACGGCGTATCCGAATACTCCGCCTGCAATTCCTCGATGCTGCTTTCCAGCGCATCGAGATCCGCGAGATTCGACTGGGTGATCACGTTCTCGTATTTCAGCGACGCGGCCTCGGCGAGCTCCTGCTGCTGTTGCAGCCACATCCGCCAGCCGCCCACGGCGACAGCGCTGATGACCAGCCCGCCGAGAATGTACCAGCGGTTTTCCCGCCACCACGCCTTGATGCCTTCAATCTGTTCCTGCTCGTGCGCGTCCACGTCCGTTCTCCATCGGTTGCGACCGATTTGTGTGATTAATAGGTTGGTGATTCTTCTTGAACGAGCTGCGCGAGCAGCCCGCCAATATCCGCAATAGCGCAGCGTTGCTGCTCGCGCTCCTCGCGGAGAAATTTCACGGTGATTTCATTGGCTGCGAGTTCGTCCTCGCCCAGCACCAGCGCCACCGCGGCGCCGCTTTTGTCGGCGCGCCTGAATTGCGCCTTGATACCGCCACCACCGAGATTCGCCTGCATTCGCAAGCCGGGCACCTTAGCCCGCCACTGCTCGGCAAGCAACAAGCCGCGCTCCTCGGCCGCCGCTCCCGCCAGCACGAAATAGGCGTGCGGTGTGCGCTCGCCGGGAAGTTGCCCTTGCGCTTCCAGGAGCGCGATCAGCCGCTCGATGCCCAGGCCCCAGCCGATGGCCGGAACGGGCTTGCCACCCAGCAACTCCACCAGGCCATCGTATCGGCCGCCGGAACACACCGCCGCCTGCGCGCCGAGCTGGTCCGTGGTCCATTCGAACACCGTGCGGTTGTAATAATCGAGTCCGCGCACCAGCAGCGGATTCAGCGTGACGGCGAGCCCCGCGTTGCTGAGCAGATCGCATAGCGCATCGAAATGCGCGCGCGATTCATCATCGAGATACTCGGCGAACTTCGGCGCGGCGGGCAGCAATTTGCGCGTGCCGTCATGCTTGCTGTCCAGCAAACGCAGTGGATTGCTTTGCAGACGGCGGCGGCCGTCATCGTCGAGTTCGTTCTTGTATTTCGAGAAATAGTCCACCAGCGCCGCGCGGTAACGGTCGCGCGATTCATTCGATCCGAGCGTGTTCAGTTCGAGTTGCAGGTTCTCGACACCGAGTTCGCGCCAGAGAGCCGCGCTCACGAAAATCACTTCCGCGTCGATGTCAGGGCCAGGCAGGCCGAAGGCTTCCACGCCGAACTGGTGAAACTGCCGGTAGCGTCCTTTCTGCGGCCGCTCGTAGCGGAACATCGGCCCGCGATACCAGAGTTTCTGCGTCTGGTTGTGCAACAGTCCGTTTTCGATCGCGGCGCGCACGCAGCCGGCGGTGCCTTCCGGGCGCAGCGTCAGGCTTTCGTCGTTGCGGTCGGAGAAGCTGTACATCTCCTTTTCGACGATGTCAGTGACCTCGCCGATGGAGCGCGCGAACAGCGGCGTGGCTTCAACAATCGGCAAGCGGATTTCCGAGTAGCCGTAGGCATCGAAAACGCGCTGTGCTGCGGCTTCGACGTGCTGCCACGCCGCCGCCTGGGCCGGCAGGATGTCATTGAAGCCCCGAATGGAACGGATCGCCTTGCTCAACGTGCTTTCCTGTTGCAGCTTGCCGGCGGCTCAGTTGGCCGGAACATTGACGGTGAAACGCGCGGTGCTGTCGGAACGCACATAAGGCCCGATATTGAACGGCTCGCCGTTCACGTAGACCTTGACGCCCTCGGCGTTGCCGAGAAACAGCCGCAACTCGCCGCTCGCGTTGATCTCGCGACGCACGCCGCGGCCGAGGAGATCGTAAAGAATCGGTCGGCCTTCGGCATCGTAGATTTCCACCCAGGATTCTTCGGCCAATTCCAGCACGAGGCCGGTGCGTGGCGGCGCTGTGTTTGCGGGCGGCGCGGTTTCGACCGCCGGACGCGAAGCGGTTTCGCGCGCCGTGTTTGTCTGAGCGTTCTCGGTCGGCACTTGCGTTCGCGGTGTCGTGGCCAGCGCGTTTTCATCCTGTCCGGCTGTTGTGTCGCTGTCTTCAACCGGCAGGTTCTGTTCCTGGCTGGGATCAAAGACGGGCGTCGAAACCGGCGCTTCGTCGCGCGCGGATTCGGCCTGCGACGAGGTGGTATCCGCCGGCGGCTCATCAGGCAGAAGGACGGGATCGGGCATGTTCGACAGCGTAAAATCGGCACCGCCTTCCTGCTGGTAATACCACCAGCCGGCGAGCAGCACGCCGAGCAGAAGCAGGAAAATCCAACCGATCCAGCTCACCCATGGGTGTTCGCGATGCGTGTCCATGATCGGGCCGTCCGGCCGGTGTGCGACCAGTGTCGGATCGGCGGGCTTCTGCGCGGCTTCGTATTCGGCAACCAGTTCCGCCGGATCCAGTCCGAGCAGGCGCGCGTAATTGCGCAAATGGCCCTTCACGAAGATCGGCGCGCCGAGGGTGGCGTAATCGTCGGCTTCCAGCGCCCCCAGCAGGCGCTGATCGACGTGGAGCTCGTGGCCTGCCTGGGCCAGCGACAGTCCCTGGCGCTCGCGCTGCTTGCGCAGACGGCTGCCGGGCATCTCCGGCGATGATGGATTTTCCGCTGTTTCACCGGTCATCCGGGATACCTTCAATGAGTCGTTGAGGATTGCTGGTTTTCAAGCAGTTCGCGCGCCTGTTTCGACTCCGGGAAGTCGCGCAGCAGGATGTCCGCGTAGCGGGTCGCCGCGGCTTCGTCTTCGAGCTGTCGCTCGATACGCACGCCCAGCCAGAGTGCATCAGGACCCAGGCGCTGCACCGATTCCATGCGCTGCAGGAAGCCGCGCGCGGAAAGGTGATCGCCTTGCTCCAGGGAGATCTCGGCCATGTGCCACAGCGCCGGTGCGTATGACGATTCGAGTTCCAGTGCACGGCGGAAATGCGCCTCGGCGCGCGCGGGTTCCGGGATACGGCGTGCACACATGCCGGCATTTGTCAGTGCGACCGCGGGACGTCCGAAGGTCGCCATCTTCGCAACGCTCAGGAAAATTTCTTCGCCATCTTCATTGTGACCGCGACGGCAAAGATACGCGGCAACGTTGTTGAGAATCGCCGGATCGTCTTCACCCAGGCTTGCTGCACGTAAATAATAATCGTCCGCTTCGTCGAACTCTTCGGCGCGCGAATAGATCATGCCCTTCACGAGGTGCGCTTCGGCGAGGTCATCATCCTGCTCCAGCGCCTTGTCGATTTTCAGCATCGCCGTCTGCACGTCGCCGCGCTTCAGGTACTCCGCCGCGAGGCGCGTGTTGTAGCGCGCTGCATCGGTTTGCTCGTCATTGCTCATCCCGCCGGTCGAGACGCAGCCGGCGAGGGCCGCCGTCAACGGCAGAAAGAGCAAGGTCGCAAGAATTCTTTTCATCGTGTCGGCACCCGTGTGAGATGGTCTGCCATGCGCTCCGCGCGACGACTCTTGTCCAGCACCTGCCCTGCGAGCTGCCCGCAGGCGGCATCGATGTCTTCCCCGCGCGTGCGGCGCGTGACGGTCACCAGTCCCTTGCGAATCAGTATGTCGCGGAACGCGTTGATGCGTTCTTCCGGCGAGCGCGTGTACGGCGTGCCCGGAAACGGATTGAACGGAATCAGGTTCACCTTGCACGGCAAGCCATTCAACAACTTCGCCAACTGGCGCGCGTGTTCGTCCTTGTCGTTCACGCCATCAAGCATCACGTACTCGACGTAAATGTGCCGGTGCGCTTTCTTCTTCACGTACGCCCAGCACGCGCCCATCAGCTCGGCGATCGGATACTTGCGGTTGATCGGCACGAGCACGTCGCGCAACTCGTCGTTCGGCGCATGCAGCGATACGGCAAGCGCGAAATCGATTTCATCGTTCAGGCGATGCATCGCGGGAACGATTCCCGATGTGCTCACCGTCACGCGTCGCTTCGACAGACCGTAGCCGAAATCATCCATCAGGACCTTGAGCGCTTTCACAACGTTCGTGTAATTCGCCAGCGGCTCGCCCATGCCCATGAAAACGATGTTGGTGATGATGCGCTCGCCTTTGACGTAACCGAGCTGGTTGTTGGCGAGCCACACCTGGCCGATGATTTCTGCCGAGCTCAGATTGCGATTGAAACCCTGCTGCGCCGTCGAGCAGAAGGTGCAATCGAGCGCACAGCCGACCTGCGAGGAAATGCACAGCGTGCCGCGCTCGCGTTCGGGAATGAACACGGTCTCAATGCCGTTGTTCATGTCCATCCGAAGCAGCCATTTATGTGTGCCGTCAGTGGACGCCTTGTCGACGATCACATCCGGCGCACGCACTTCGGCGAGTTCGATAAGCTTTTCGCGCAGGCTTTTCGCGATGTCCGTCATCTGCGTGAAATCCGACACGCCCGCGCCGTAAATCCACTTCATGACCTGCCGCGCGCGGAACGGCTTTTCGCCGATGGAAACGAAATACGTTTCCATCTCCTCACGTGGCATGCCCAGCAGATTTACTTTTACGTTCGTGTCGGTCACATCACTATCCCGATTCGCTCAGCGCTTGCGCGGGCAAATCTCGTTGTCTTTGAAGAAGAACGCAATTTCATTCTTCGCCGTGTCGGCAGCGTCCGAACCGTGCACCACATTTTCGTCCACGGTTTCGGCGAAGTCCGCACGAATCGTGCCAGGAGCCGCGTCCTTCGGATTGGTCGCGCCCATCACGTCGCGGTGCTTCGCGATCGCGTTCTCGCCTTCCAGCACCTGCACCATCACGGGACCCGAAATCATGAACGTCACGAGATCGCTGTAGAACGGACGCTCCTTATGCACGGCGTAGAATTCCTGTGCTTGCGCTTCGGAGAGTTGCTGCATCTTTGCCGCGATAATTTTCAGGCCAGCCTTCTCAAAACGGCTGTAAACCTCGCCGATGATGTTCTTGGCGACGCCATCCGGCTTGATGATGGAAAGGGTCCGTTCAAATGACATTCTGGTGTTTCTCCGAGGATGAAAGTGCAAATGACGCAAACCCGCGAAAACCGCGGGTTTGCAAGGAATTCAAGCAGGGAAGTGTACTTTGTGGCCAGAAATCAAGCAATTATCAGACACTTGCAGAATGTGGAAACTTCTCGCACTGCGAACCGCGTCAAACGGTAAAACTCTCGCCGCAGCCGCACTCATCCTGCACGTTCGGGTTCGAGAAACGGAACATCCGGTTCAGGCCCTCGTTGATGTAATCGACCTCGGTGCCGTCGATCAGCGCCAGCGCCTCGCGCGGCACCACGATCTTGAGCGACTGGCTGTCGAAAACCACGTCGTCCTCGCCCACCTGGTCCGCGTAATCCAGCGCATACGCAAAACCCGAGCAGCCGGTTTTCTTCACGCCCAGCTTCAATCCGAGCCCACCGCCCCGCTTTTCCAGCATCTGGCGCACGTGGCTTGCGGCGTTCGGTGTCAGTGAAATCGACATGTCATGCAACTCCCGCCGCCGCATTGCGGACGGCATCTTCAACCAGGATTCGAATATCCAGCTTCTCGGCTGGCAGCGGCAGCGCAGCTTCCAGGAAGCGCGCGTCGTAACCGGCCAGTTCATCGCGCTTGCGACCTTCCAGGTCTTCGCAGGCTAGCTCCGCAGCAGCGATGGTGTGCGGGCATCCCAGCGCCTCGAAACCCGCCGCTTCCACCACGTCATCCGAGACGCGCAGGTGCAGGCGGATGCGGCTCAAGCGAGTTCTTGATTCGGCCTCGCCCACCAGATTTACGCCGTCTGGCGGACCTGCGTGAGCCGGGGAATCGAACAATTCCATGACCCGCCTGCCGTAGGCTGCCGTATCCGCCAGATATTCCATAAGTGTTTATTTTATCAGAATATTTTTCTACGCGGCACCGGCGAGTTCACGCAGGCGCGCGACTTCCCGCCCGAAGCGCTGCATCACATAGTCCACGTCTTCCGCCGTGCTCCAGCGGCCAAGGCTGAAGCGCAGGCTTGCGCCCGCAAGCTGGTCGTCACGGCCAAGCGCGCGCAAGACGTAGGACGGCTCACGGTTTGCGGCGTTGCATGCAGCACCCGCCGAACAGGCGATATCGCGAAGAGCGAGCTGCAAGGCTTCGCCGTCCACGCCGCCGACACTCACATTGAGAATGTTCGCAAGGCGCCGCGCAGGATGGCCATTCAGGAAAACCCCGCCGGCGGCGGAAAGCCCTTGCCACAGCCGCTCGCGCAAGCCGGTGAGCCGCGCCATTTCCTCGTTCCTGTCTGCGGCGGCCAGCGCGAAAGCGCGGCCGAGCCCGGCGAGCTGGTGCGTCGCGAGCGTTCCCGCGCGAAGGCCGCGTTCGTGACCTCCGCCGTGCAGCAGCGGCTCGAGGCGCAGTCCTTTGCGGACATACAGCGCGCCTGCGCCTTTCGGGCCGTAGAACTTGTGGGCGGAGAACGCGGCGAGATCGACATCGAGTACCGCAAGATCGAGCGGCAGCTTGACGGCGGATTGCGCGGCATCGAGATGAAACAGCGCCTTCGATTTGCGCACTTCGCGCGCGAGCGATTCGACATCCTGCACCACGCCGGTTTCGTTGTTGGCATGCAGCAGGCTGACCAGCACGGTGTCATCGCGGAGCGCGTCGGCCAGTGAATCGGGCGAAATGATTCCCTCTCGATCCGGCACGAGATACGTGACCTCGAAACCCTCGCGCTCCAGCGCCTTGCAGGCATCCAGCACGGCCTTGTGCGCGGTTTTCTCCGTGACGATGTGGCGCCCATGCTTGATTCGCGCCCGCGCCGCGCCCTTGATGGCGAGATTGTCCGCTTCGGTTGCGCCCGAGGTAAAAACAATAGTTTCCGGCGCAACATTCAAGACCGTCGCAATTTCCACGCGCGCGGTTTCCACGGCTTCGCGCGCGGCGCGGCCTTGCACGTGGCTTGATGACGGATTCGCAAACAAACCGTCCGGCCCGAGATACGCCACCATGGTTTCGACCACGCGCGGATCAACCGGCGTAGTCGCGGCGTAGTCCATGTAAACCAATCGGAAATTGTTGTTGCCTGCCTTCACCAGCCGACAGCTCCCGTCGGCAACGTTCGGGACAAGCCATCGAGCGCGGCGAGCAAGGCGTCGACGTCCGCCTGCGTGTTGCTGGCGCCAAAACTCACGCGCACAGCGCCGTGTGCGATCGACGGCTCGACGCCCATCGCGAGCAGGACGTGGCTGGGTTCTGTCGATTTCGAATGGCAGGCGGAGCCGGTTGAAACCGCGATGCCTTGCCGGTCGAGGCCCATCTGCACGGTCTCGCCGTCCATGCCCGCGATGGCGAACTGGCAGGTGTTCGGCAAACGCTCCGCTTCGCGGCCAAAAATGGTGATGCCAGGACGGATCACGAGGCTTTCTTCCAGCCGGTCGCGCAAGGCGCACACGTGACCCGCGCGCTGCGGCTGGTTTGCATTCGCGAGCGCCGCGGCGGCGCCGAAGCCGAGAATGCCGGCGAGATTCTCCGTGCCTGCGCGCCGGTCCGCTTCCTGGCCGCCACCGCTGATCTGCGGAACGAGATCGACCGAGCCATCGGTAATCAGCGCGCCGACGCCTTTCGGGCCGTACATCTTGTGCGCGGACAGCGTCATCAGCTGCGCGCCGGTCGCACGGAAATCGAGCGGAATCCGCCCCGCCGCCTGCGCCGCGTCGGTGTGCATCACGGCGCCGGCCTCACGGACGTAACGGGAGATCTCGGCAACATCCTGCAGGACACCGGTTTCGTTGTTGGCGAGCATCACGGAGACGAGAATCACGTCGGCTCCGAGGCGCGCCTTGACCGCACCCGGCAGGATCCTGCCCTTGGGGTTCACCGGAATTTCCTCGACGGTAAAGCCTGCTGCCGCAAGATCGCGCGCCGGACCTTTTATTGAACTGTGCTCGATACTGCTGACGAGAATCCGGCCTTTGCCCTCTCTCTGGGCCACACCCTTCAGCGCAAGATTGTTCGCCTCGGTGCCGCCGCCGGTGAAGATCACCTGCCGCGCATGCACGTTGACGAGCGCCGCCACCTGTCGGCGCGCCTCATCAAGCGCGTTCTGTGCCAGCCGGCCGGCTTCGTGAATGCTGGAAGGATTGCCGAACAATGACTCGAGCGCCGGCAGCATCGCCGCACGCACTTCCGGCGCAATCGGCGAGGTGGCGTTGTGATCGAGATAGATCATTGTTCGTTCACTTCGTTACGGCGCGCCGCAGCGGAATCTCCGGGGAAATTTCGACTTCATGCTGCCGGGCCGCGACGGCGAGCACGTCGTTGCGCGCGGCCAGATCCGCGAGGCTCAGGCCGTCAAGAAACCCGAAAATATGCTTGCTCAGGTCTTCCCAGAGCTGGTGCGTCAGGCAGCGTTCGCCGCGCTGGCAATTGCGGTCCCCGCTGCAGCGCGTGCTGTCGAGCGGTTCGTCAACCGCGGCAACAATATCTGCAATGGAAATTCCGTCTGCCTCGCGACCCAGCCGATAGCCGCCTCCCGGACCGCGGGTGCTGCCGACCAGCCCCTGCTTCCTCAGCCGGGTGAACAACTGCTCCAGGTAGGCCAGCGAAATGTCCTGCCGCGCGGCGATATCGCCGAGGCACACGGGACCTTTGGCGCCGTGGATGGCGAGGTCCAGCATGGCGGTGACGGCGTAGCGACCCTTGGTGGTGAGTTTCATTGCGGCCTGAGGATGCGAAACCGGAATTTCATTATAACCGAGGAATCCGGTCAGGTATTCAGCGCGGCTTCTCTGCAGTTCCCCCTGACTTCCCCCTCGGCGCGTCCGGCGCCAGCGCCGTCAGCATGCCGCGCAGGATCTGCACCTCGTTCTGATCCAGCCGTGCGCGCGAATACAGGCGGCGCAACCGGCGCATCAGGTGCTCGGGATTGTGCCGGTCGAGGAATTCCCGGGAATCCAGCACGGCTTCGAGATGCGAATACAGCCGCTCCAGCTCCCCGTGGGTTGCCGGCGGCGCTTCGGGTTCACGGGCGTCTTGGACCTGGCCGGCGAGCGCGGCCATGCGGATTTCGTAGCTCAGCACCTGCACCGCCGCGCCAAGATTCAGCGAGGAATACTCCGGGTTGGCGGGAATGGTGACCACGTCCGAGCAGCGATCCAGTTCACTGTTGGTCAATCCCGTGCGCTCGCGGCCGAACACCAGCGCGACGGGACCGTTCGTCGTCGCGCCAAGCATCGCCTCGCCGCATTCGCGCGGATCGAGTTCCGGCCAGGCGAGTTTTCGCGGCCGCGCGGAGGTCGCGATGACGCGCACGCAATCCGCCACCGCGTCGTCCAGCGTCGACTCCACGCGCGCCGCGGCAAGAATATCTTCCGCGCCCGACGCGCGGGCCTCGGCCTCCGGATCGGGAAAATGTTTTGGATTCACCAGCCGCAGATCGGCAAGACCCATGGTTTTCATCGCGCGCGCGGCGGCGCCGATATTGCCCGGGTGCGTGGTTTCCACGAGCACGATGCGAATGCGGTCGAGTCGATCGAGCATGAAGCCTCCCAGGGATGCGCAATTTGACGGCGCGCGGTTCAACAGGATCGGGGTTTCCGGTATTCTACGCGGCCTTGGGAGCTCAGGCTTCTCACCCGTTCTTTCAAAATTCCAGGTGCCCAATGCATCCGATGCTCAATATTGGCGTGCGCGCCGCGCGCCGCGCCGGCGACATCATCGTGCGTCACGCCGCCCGGCTCTCCGACATCAAGGTAGAGACGAAGGCCGGCAACGATTTCGTTTCCGAAGTCGATCGCGACGCCGAATACGCGATCATCGAAACGATTCGCCGTTCGTATCCCGATCATGCGTTCATCGCGGAAGAGTCCGGGCGTGCGGGTGATTCGGAATTCGAATGGATCATCGATCCGCTCGACGGCACCACGAATTTCCTGCACGGCTTTCCCGTCTTTGCCGTTTCGATTGCGCTTCGCATCCGCGGACGCATCGAGCACGGCGTGATCTACGATCCGCTGCGCCAGGAGCTGTTCACCGCATCGCGCGGCGGCGGCGTGCAACTCGACGGTCGGCGCTTGCGCGTCGGCCAGCGGCGGGAACTTTCCACCGCGCTGCTCGGGACGGGCTTTCCGTATCGCGAAGGCGATGACATCGACGCCTACATGAAAACGTTCCGCGCCATGACGGAGCGTTCGCGCGGCATTCGCCGTGCGGGTGCTGCCGCACTCGATCTTGCCTATGTCGCCGCCGGACGGCTCGACGGCTTCTGGGAAATGAACTTGCAGCTCTGGGATATCGCCGCCGGCACGCTGATGGTGCAGGAAGCCGGTGGTCTTGTTGGTTCGCTGGATGGCGGCACCACGCACCTTGAAACAGGAAACATTCTCGCCGCGAATCCGAAACTGTTCGCGGAGATGGCGAAGGTGTTGCGGCCGCTCGTCTAAGCGAAAAACCTGCACAATTGAAAAAGCCGCTGCAATCGCAGCGGCTTTTTTCGTTTCGAAATTTGAAATCGCCTCAGGGCATATCGTCGATCGGCTGCTTTTCCTTCAAGGGAAGAAGGTCTTCGCGCTTCAGGCCGCAAAGCAATGAAGTAACCGTTGCGACGTAAACCGACGAATAGGTGCCGAACACGATGCCGAAGATCAGCGACAGCGTGAACGTGTAGAAACTCGATCCGCCGAAATAGAACAACGCGGTCAGCACCAGCAGCGTGGTGACGCCGGTCATGACGGTACGCGACAGCGTGTGATTGATCGCGGTGTTGGTGACGTCCAGCACACTGCCTGTTCGTTGCAAGCGGAAGTCCTCGCGCAAGCGGTCATACACGACGACGGTGTCGTTCAGCGAATAGCCCACCAGCGTGAGAATTGCGGCCAAAACCGTAAGATCGAATGGCATCTGGAACAGGGAAATCATGCCGAGCACGACAAGACAGTCGTGTGCAACTCCGACGATGGCGCCGACCGCGAGCTTCCACTGGAAGCGCATGGTCACGTAGATCAGGATGCCCAACAGCGCGAATATCGCTGCCTGGATTCCCTGGTTGGTCAACTGCTCACCCACTTGCGGCCCGACGAATTCCACGCGCCGTTCGGTTGCACCCGGATTGTTCGCCTGCAGCGCATCCATCACCTCGTGACTCAGCGCGTCGTTGGACATGTCCGCTTCGGGTTGCAGGCGAATCATCACGTCCGTGGTCGCGCCGAAATGCTGCACGATCGCTTCCGGAAAACCTTCTTCCGTGAGCACGTCGCGAATCGGCTCAAGCTCCACGGCCTCCGGGTAAGTGACTTCGAGCAGCACACCGCCGGTGAAATCGATGCTGAAGTTGAAGCCGCGTACGGCAATGATGCCGATGGAGACGATGACCAGCAGCAGCGAAATCGTCATCGCGATATAGCGCAGCCGCATGAAATCGAAGTTCGGTGTTTTCTTGAAAAATTCCATGGTGTCAGATCCAGAGCGTGTTCAGGCGCCGGTTGCCGCACGTCGCGTTGACAATGGCGCGCGTGCCGATGATGGCCGTGAACATCGAGGTGATAATGCCGATGGACAAGGTGACCGCGAAACCCTTGATCGGACCGGTACCGAAAACGAACAGCACCAGTGCGGCGATCAGGGTCGTGATGTTGCCATCAAGAATACTCGACAGTGCCTTGTCGTAACCGGAGCTGATCGCCACCTGTGGCGAGGAGCCGGCGCGCAATTCCTCGCGCATGCGCTCGAAGATCAGCACATTGGCGTCAACGGCCATGCCGATGGTGAGCACGATGCCGGCGATACCCGGCAGGGTGAGCGTTGCCTGCAACAGCGACATCACGGCGATCATCTGCACGACGTTGAAGATCAGCCCGATGTTCGCGATCAGGCCGAATGCGCGGTAATACACCGTCATGAATATGAACACCAGCAGCGAGCCGATCACAACTGCGGTCATGCCCTGCTCGATGTTGTCTTGGCCGAGGCTGGGACCAATGGTGCGTTCTTCGACGATGTTGACAGGTGCTGCCAGCGAACCGGCGCGCAACAGCAGCGCCAGGCTGTGCGCTTCGCCGGACTCGAGACCGGTGATCTGGAAACGGTTCGACAGCACGCCCTGGATGGTTGCAACTGAAATCACTTCCTTCACCGTGCGAAACCGTGTCTCGGCTTCACCGTCAATCATGACGGTGTACGGCTCGTTCTCGATGAACAGCACCGCCATCGGTTCGCCGACATTGACGCGCGTGACGTCCAGCATGTTCTGTGCGCCCTGCGAATCCAGGTTCACGGCGACGGCGGGCTGATTGTTCTGGTCGAAAGCAGCGGACGCATCGGTGAGCTGATCGCCGGTGACAATGATGTCGCGGCTCAGCTCGACCATGCGGCCGGTATCGCGGCGCGGGTACTCCTCGGCGCCGAGTTCGCCCGGTTTCGCCACGAGGCGAAACTCGACCGTCGCCGTCGCGCCGATGATCTTCTTCGCGCGCGCCGTGTCCTGCACGCCCGGCAACTGCACGACGATGCTGTCTGCACCCTGGCGCTGCACGAGCGGCTCGGATACGCCCAGCTCGTTCACACGCGTACGAAGGGTCGTGGTGTTCTGCTCGATCGCGGAATCGCGGATTTCGCGAATGCGCTGCTCAGTGACAGTGACGAGCAGCACGGGTTCGACGGCGTCCTCGTCAATGCTGATCTCAAGGCGCGGAAACATCTCGCGCATCTGGCTTGCGGCGCGTTCCAGGTCCGCCGCCTCGCGCAAGGTCACGCGAAACTGCTGGCCGACGAGTTCCGCGGAGGCGTACCGGATGTTCTCCTCGCGCAGCAATGTGCGAATGCCCGTCTCATAGCGTTCCAGCGCCTGCGTGATCGCCGCGTCCATGTCGACTTCCAGCAGGAAGTGCACGCCGCCGCGAAGGTCCAGACCCAGGTTCATCGGCTGCAGTCCCAGCGCGCGCAACCAGTCAGGCGTGCGCGGCGCAAGATTCAGCGCGACCGTGTAATCCTCGCCGAGCTCGGCCTGCAGGACATCGACAGCGCGCAACTGCGCTTCGGTGCCGGGAAAGCGCGCAAGCAGAATGCCTTCCTCGACGGCAACGGATTTGACCGGCAGTTCAGCCGCATCCAGCAGCGATGCCACGCGCTCGACCAGCTCCGGCGGAATTTCCAGGGTATTTTCGTGCGAAACCTGCACGGCCGGGTCTTCACCGTAGAAGTTGGGCAGCGCAATCACGAGACTCGCGATCGCAACGAACACGACCAGCGCGTTCTTCCAGAGAGGGTAATGATTCATCGCGAGTTCCGATCAGAGCGTCTTGAGAGTGCCTTTCGGCAGTACCGTGGCGATGGCGTGCTTCTGCACCTTGAATTCGACGCCCTCGGCGGCTTCGATGCCGACAAACTGCTCGCCGACCTTCGTGACCTTGCCGGCGATGCCGCCGTTGGTAACAACCTCATCACCCGCCGCAATCGCTTCGACCATCTTGCGATGCTCCTTGGCGCGCTTGGTCTGCGGACGAATCAGCAGGAAATAGAAGATGACAAAAATGATGACGAGCGGCAGGAGGCTCATCAGCGGGTTGCCTTGCTGGGCGGCGCCAGGCGCTGCGGCCATGGCGTCATTGATGAAGAAATTCATGCTGTCTCCCCTTTGGTGACAAAAAAACGTGGCGGCCCCCACGAAGATCAGGGTGGCCGCCTCGCGGAATTCGGCGCCGGGAGCGGCGCAAAGGGCCGTATTATGGCACAGCCGACGCCGATTTCTCCCGGCCTGCGTGGAACCGGGCGACGAAGGCGTCCAGCTCCCCCGCTTCTATGGCGTCCCTGATGCCGCGCATCAAGGCCTGGTAATAAAAAAGATTATGTACGGTGTTCAGGCGCGAGGAGAGGATCTCGCCGCACTTGTCGAGATGGCGCAAGTACGCGCGGCTGTAATTCCGGCAGGTGTAGCAGCCGCAGGCCGGATCCAGCGGGCGCGTGTCGTCGCGGTACCGTGCGTTGCGGATGCGAATCAAGCCTTCGCTGGTGTAAAGAAATCCGGTTCGCGCGTTACGCGTGGGCAGCACGCAATCGAACATGTCGATCCCACGCTGCACCGCATTGACGATGTCTTCCGGCGTGCCGACACCCATCAAATACCGCGGCCGGTCTTCCGGCAGCAGCGGCTGCAAGCCGTCCAGCACCTTCAATCGTTCGGCCTCGGGTTCACCCACCGACAAGCCGCCGACGGCGTAGCCATCGAATCCGATTTCCCGCAATCCATCCAGTGAACGCGTGCGCAAGTCCGGATACATCCCGCCCTGCACAATGCCGAACAACGCGTTCGGATTGTCGCCGTGCGCGTCCTTCGAGCGCCGTGCCCAACGCAACGACAACTCCATCGAGGTTTCCGCTTCCTCTTCCGTCGCCGGATACGGCGTGCATTCATCGAAGATCATCACAATGTCGGAGCCCAGCGCGTGCTGCACGCCGATGGCTTCTTCGGGACCGAGAAAAACCTTGTCGCCGTTCACCGGTGAGTTGAACGTCACACCCTTCTCGGTGATCTTTCGCTGCTCGGCGAGACTGAACACCTGGAAGCCGCCGGAATCGGTGAGGATCGGTTTTTGCCAATGCATGAAATCGTGCAGGTCGCCGTGCGCGCGAATGATGTCCGTGCCAGGCCGCAGCATGAGATGAAAGGTGTTGCCGAGAATGATTTCGGCGCCCATGCCTTCGAGTTCTTCCGGCGTCATCGCCTTCACAGTGCCGTACGTTCCCACAGGCATGAAGGCGGGTGTGTTTACGACACCGCGATCGAAAACCAGGCGGCCGCGACGCGCGGCGCCATCACTGGCAAGTCGTTCGAATTTCATCGCGGATTTTCCGGGGTGACGAACATGGCGTCTCCGTAACTGAAGAAGCGATAACGCTCCGCCACCGCGTGACGGTAAGCGCGCATGACACTGTCGTGACCGGCGAACGCGGACACGAGCATCAGCAGCGTCGACTCCGGCAAGTGAAAATTCGTGATCATGGCGTCAACTGTCCTGAACCGGTAACCGGGCGTGATGAACAATCGCGTGTCGTTGGCAAAGGATTTCAATTCACCGTCGGCGCTTGCGGATTCAAGGCTGCGCACGCTGGTGGTTCCCACCGCAACGACTCGCCCGCCACGTTCTCGCGTGCGTGATACGGCATCAACCGTTTCCTTGGAAACCATGGCGAATTCCGCGTGCATCTTGTGCCGTGAAAGATCGTCCTCGCGCACGGGCTGGAATGTGCCGGCGCCGACATGCAGCGTGACGAAGGTCGATTCAACGCCGAGATCATCCAGGCTCTCGAGCATGCTCGCATCGAAATGCAGGCCGGCCGTCGGCGCCGCTACCGCGCCAGGTTCGCGCGCATAAACCGTCTGGTAGCGCTCGCGGTCGGAATTTTCATCGGGCCGGTCGATGTACGGCGGCAGCGGCATGTGGCCGTGACATTCGAGTTGGGCGGGAACATCGTCTTCGGGAAAGCGCAAATGAAACAGCGCGCCTTCACGACCCAGCACTTCCAGTTGCATACCGCCTTCCATCTCGAGCGTCATTCCGGGTTTCGGCGTCTTGCTCGCGCGAACATGCGCCAGCACTTCGCGCGAATCCAGCACGCGTTCGACAAGCACTTCGATTCGCCCACCGGTGGATTTTCGACCCAGCAGCCGCGCGGGCATCACGCGCGTGTCGTTGAATACCAGCAGATCGCCGGCTCGAAGCAGTTCCGGGAGATCGCGAAATTGCCGGTCGCGAAGTTCGCCGTCCTCGCCATCGAGATACAACAGGCGCGAAGCGCCGCGATCCGGCAAGGGATAACGGGCGATCAACTCGTCAGGGAGTTCGAAATGAAAATCGCGGCGCTGCATGGGCCGCGAAGTTTACCGTATGTGAGGCTTACGGGCAGCGCGCGCCATTCAGAACAACCTGAAAACCTGCATGAAACCGATGCGAAGTGCTGGGAAGGCCATGGCCCGAATCAAATCCGGCTTGCCCGTCAGCAGGATTTCCCTATACTTGGCGTCCCCTGCCCGGGTGGCGAAACTGGTAGACGCGCGAGACTCAAAATCTCGTTTCCGCGAGGAAGTGTCGGTTCGATTCCGACCCCGGGCACCAGTTTTGCGGCGCGTCGATAACGCCCTCTTGATTCTTGCGGAACCTGCCATGCGATTTTGCAGCCAGTGCGGAGCGCCCGTGGTATTGCGCATTCCCGAAGGCGACAATTTGCCCCGGCATGTCTGCGATTCCTGCTCGACAATTCACTATGACAATCCACGCATCGTCGCTGGCTGCGTTGTCACGCGCGAGGAAAAAATCCTGATCTGCCGCCGCGCCATCGAACCGCGCAAGGGTTTCTGGACCTTGCCGGCCGGATTCATGGAGCACGGCGAAACCATCGCCGAAGCTGCAGCGCGTGAGGCAATGGAAGAGGCCTGTGCGGATGTGGAACTCGACGCGCTTTATGCCATCGTCGATGTCATCCACGTCGGGCAGGTGCACATGATGTACCGCGGCCGGCTGAAAGGTGGTTATCACGAAGCCGGACCGGAAAGTATCGAGACCGCACTGGTTTCCGTCACGGACATTCCGTGGAGCGAGCTCGCATTCCCGAGCGTGCGATTCACACTGGAACGCTTCCGTGAAGACCTCGCTGCAGGAGGTTTCGGCTTGCACAGCCACAAATTTGATCGGCGCACCTAGCCTGAAATGGCTGCCGGGATATGGCAGAATTCCCGCGAATTTTTCATTGACAACGTGACAAGTGAGAACTGCACATGACATTCGTCGTCACCGAAAACTGCATCAAGTGCAAATACACGGACTGCGTGGAAGTCTGTCCCGTGGACTGCTTTCACGAAGGACCGAATTTCCTGGTCATCGATCCGGACGAATGCATCGACTGTTCCTTGTGCGAACCTGAATGCCCGATCAACGCCATCTTTTCGGAAGACGATCTCCCGAATGAGCAACAGCATTTCCTTGAGCTGAACGCGGAGCTGTCGCGCGACTGGCCAGTCATTACCGAAAAGAAGGATGCGCCGCCGGACGCCGAGGAATGGGAAGACAAACCGGGGAAGCTGGATCAACTCGAACGATGAAAGGTCGAATTGCAGAATGAAAAAAGGCCGCTCACGCGGCCTTTTCTTTGTTGCGGATTTGATCCTTTCGCGCTCGTCCGAACCGATGTTTATATTGATTCGAGACGATCAGTGCTACATCCGAACGCCTTACTGGCCGACGCGCTTTGACTCCAGGTGTTTCAGCAACTGATCGGGCGGCACGTAACCGGGAATCATCTCACCGGACTGCGTGAATATTGCCGGCGTTCCGCGGACGCCCAGCATCCGGCCGAGCTGCCATTGCTGCATGACCTGATCGGAGTTGCAGTCCTTGGCCTCGAACTCTTTATCCAGCTTTGCCGCTGTCAGCGCCTCGCGCTTGTCGGGCGCGCACCAGACCCGCTCCATTGTCTGCCACGCATCCGATGCCAGGCCGTTACGCGGATACGCGGCGTAACGGACGCGAATTCCGCGTTCGATATATTCATTGATCTTGCTGTGGAAAAGACGGCAATAGCTGCACGTGACGTCCGTGAAAACGGTAATCGTGTGCGTTGCATCCGCGCTGTCGAAAACGATGAGCTCGTTGTCCGGAATCTGTTCCAGCGAGCGGGCGCGCGCCGCGTTGACGCGCAGCTCCGTCAGGTTCCGGTCCGTTTCCAGATCGTAGATATCTCCCTTGACGAGATACCTGCCATCGGCGGAGGCATACAGCACGATCGGTCCCATGATGACTTCATAAAGGCCCGGAATCGGGGAAGGGCTGACATCATCTGCCGAAACGCCCGGAAAGCGTTCGGCGATTCGCGCCCGGGTCGCCTGTTCGTTTTCCGTGTTGCTTTCGGATCCCGCGAGCGCGACAGGTGCAAACAGGATCAATAACAGAAAGGAAAGTGCTCGAATCATGGGAAGCTCGTTGTTGAATGGAAGGGCCGATGAAAAGTCGCGGCATTGGACAGCAAAACAGCGCCGGCGTTCAGGCACGGCGCTGCGAGTTTACTCGGTGGAATTTGCGGGAGCTAGCCGCGCGGATGATGTTGCGAGTGAACGTCCTTGAGGCGTTCGCGGGCGACATGCGTATAAATCTGCGTGGTCGAAACGTCGCTGTGTCCCAGGAGCATCTGCACCACACGCAGGTCCGCGCCATGATTCAGTAAATGCGTGGCAAACGCGTGGCGGAGCGTATGCGGGGAAAGTGGTTTGCGAATGCTCGCCTTTGACGCATAACGCTTGATGATGTGCCAGAAGGCTTGGCGGGTCATGCTGTCGCTTCGGCGCGTCGGGAAAAGAAATTCCGTCTGCCGTTCACGCAATATCTCGGGCCGGCCGCTCGCAAGGTAACGTTCCAGCCAGCGTTGCGCTTCCTCGCCCAACGGCACCAAACGTTCACGACTACCCTTGCCGGTAATCCGGACCACACCCTGGCGTAAATTCACCTGGTTAAGCTTCAGTTTGACGAGTTCGGAAACGCGCAAGCCTGTGGCATACAGCACTTCGAGCATGGCGCGATCCCGCTGACCCAACGGATCCTCGACATCGGGAACGGCAAGCAGGGATTCGACTTCTTCTTCCGTCAGCGATTTTGGCAGCGGGCGGCTCAACCGGGGCATCTCGATATTGTCGGAGGGATCGTGGTTGATGAGCCCCTCGCGCTGGATGTAACGATAAAAACGCCGAACGCTCGACAGTTGCCGCGCCGTTGAACGTGGTCGCGCACCTGATTCGACTCGCCATGCGACAAAGTTCAGGAGATGGTCACGCCGCGCTTCCCGCAGATCGATGGAATGGTCTTCGAGCCAGGCCTTCAGGCTTTGGAGATCGGCGCGATAAGCGGCGAGTGTATTTTCCGACAGGCCCCGTTCCATCCACATGGCATCCAGGAACCGTTCGATGTCACCGCCTACCTTGCCGGTTACGCCGGGGACTTGCCTGCCGGTTACGGGAGCCGAATCCTGAGCCTTGTAATTGCCTGCCATCGTGGTGTCCTCTGACTTGCGGGAAAAACACGCGGTGTCGAAACCTGTTGCAGTGCCGCGTTTCTGGGTGGATATGTCCCAATACTGCCGGTATCGTGGCCCGAAGTCTCCCCGGTTTTCCCTGCATACGCCGTGAACTGGATCACAAGCTATTATGTAAAAAATATCAATCCTTGGGGTAAATACTATAAAAAAAGGCGTCGAACGACGCCTTTTTTATCGAACAAGTGCCAACTTCATTCAGTTCAGGGTCGAAACTTCCTGTTCGGTCTGAACGAACGCCAGCCATTGCGTCGCATTCTCGCGCGTCTCCGGGTAACCGCGTGCTTCCTCAAATGCCTTGATGGCAGTCTCGAAGTCGTCCTGTTCTGCCGCGGCAGTACCCAGCAACAACCACGCGTTACCGGTCTCCTCCGAATCCAGCCCGCCTTTCTCCAGCGCCTTTTGAACTGCCGTCGTAGCACCTTCCCAATTCGCCAATGACATCTCGAGTTGCGCTGCACGGATATAAAGCGATCCGTCCTCGGCGTATTCCGCGGCCTTCTTCAATGCCTCGATGGCCTTTTCGTATTCGCGCGCCTGGACCCAAGCCTGCGCCAGCAACTCGTAATTCTCCTGGCTACGCTCTACTTTTTCCTGCGCAAGCATGTCTTCCAGCAAACTTGCCCCCGGGTACGGCACTTCGTTCAGCATGTACAGCCTGGCCAGGTTCAGGAACTCTTCTTCATCCTTGAGCGCATTGTGCTCGTATGCCAATGCCATGGTTGCCAGGGCTTTCTGGTCTTCTCCGAGCTCAATATAAATACCCGACAACTGCCGCCAGTACTGCTTTTCATCCGGCCAGTTTGCGACGAGAATCTCCAGTGTATTCGCCGCCTCGCGATACTTCTCAAGCTCATACTGAATGCCCAGCGCGAGCTTCAACCACTGCTCCTGTGGCTCATCCATCAGCGATAGCGCTTTCTTCACGGCCGGATACGCTTCACGATATCTTTCCATCGTGTAATAGGCGTTCGCCAAGGTGATGTACGCGTCGGGCGGCGGATCTTCGGCCGTCTTCAGCCAGCCAGTCATCAGCTCGATCGTCTTTTCGGGTTGACCCAGGACGCCGTAAATTTGCGCTAACGCGTAAATCACGCCCTGTTCCGGTTCCGCCGGCAAGGCGTCCTGATCCAGCGCTCGCTTGAGGTAAACCGCGGCCTGCTCGTAGTTTTCCTGATTGATAAAAACATACGCCGTTGTTTGCAAGGTTACGGCCAGTTCGTAAGGACTGTCCGCAACATCCCCAGCCAGGTCCCGCAGCTCGGCAAGCGCCTCGTCATATTTCCCTGCATTCATGTCTTCCGTCGCCTGGGTAATGCGGCGATAAGTCTGCGGCGACATGAAGGTCGAGGTGTTCTCCTCGTTATTGTTATTGTCCTGGGCGGCACTCTCGGCGACGGGAACGAACACCAAGGCAATGCCGACGAAAGAGATCGCCAGGGTCTTGAATGAAAAGGACATCAGATTTTCTCCTCGTGCCCCGTCGCAATCAGCAGCCTTGCGGCTTCTCGAAATGCAGCGGCAGCGTAGCTTCGCGCTGAACAGGGCGACCATCGACAATTCGCGGTTTGAACTTCCAGCGTACGATCGCGCGCAGCGCCTCGCGATCGAACATGCGCGGCGGATCAGCGGAAATCACGCTGGCGTCCGTCACTGATCCGTCTTCAAGTACGGTGAAACGCAGCTCGACCACGCCACCTATGCACTTCATAAGAGCCTCACGGGGGTACTGCGGCCGGATTTGCACAATTGGAATAAGATCGCCGTCACCCATGTTCGCGCCACTGAACGGATTTCCCAGATAAGGCCCGCTGCCAGCAAACGATGCGCCGATATCCGGCATGTCGATATCGAGCTCGGGCGCATTTGGTCGCACATCCTGCTGCTGCGCGGCCATCTGGGGCGGCGGCGGCTTGTCCGGTGGCTGCGGCTTCTCCGGCACTTGGCGGTCCTTGGTGCGAACCGACTCGTCACGCTTGACGCGAACGAAGTCCACGAACTGAACATCGTCGGGCCTTACCTGTGCTTCGTCGTTTCCAGAAACCAGCAGTTTCATCAAACCGAAAAGGGAAATGGCGACGACAAAGCCCAAAGCCAATGAAATAAAATATCTCATGATGTAGCTGCCTCCTCTGTCGCGATCGCCACCTCCTCGGCTCCGGCAAGGCGTGCCTGATCCATCACCTGGACCACCACACCTGTTGGCGCCAGCTCGTCGGCAATGATTACGACCGTACCTTCCGGATTCTCTGCCTGCGCCTGTTGAACCAGCAAACGTACCTGCTCGACTTCAACCTGGCGCTTCGACATCCAGATGTCGCCATTCTCGGCGATTGCGATCATCACGTTGCCATGCACTTGCTCAAGAGCCGTATGCGCTGGTGGGCGATCAACTTCGAGACCTGCCTCTTTGACGAACGAGGTCGTGACAATGAAGAAGATCAACATGATGAACACGATGTCGAGCATGGGCGTCATGTCGATCGCGGCATCTTCACTCTGTCTTGCGTGTTTTCTGGCCATACCTGTCTCTTTGGACAGCAATCCGGCACATGAGTGCCGAACGCAATGTCTATTCTACAGTCGATGCGATGGAAACGTTTGTTGCGCCCGCGAGACGCGCCTGGTCGATCACCCTTACCAGGATGCCTGCGTTTGATGCGCCATGCGCCGCAACAACCACCGTTGCGTCAGGCTTTTCTGCGCGCGCGCGTTCGACGTTCGCCTGCACCGCCCGCACGTCGATCGTTCGTCCATCCATCCGGACAGTGCCGTTTTCCAGAACCTCGATCAGAACGACCTGGCTTTCCTGCTTGGTCTGCGGTGGCGCGTTCGTCGGCCGGTTCACGTCAATGCCGATTTCCTTCACGAATGATGTCGTCACAATGAAGAAGATCAGCATGATGAACACAATGTCCAGCATCGGAGTCATGTCGATATCGGCTTCGTCCGCCGAGTGTCTGTGCTTACGTCTCATGAGTCACCGTTCAGAAATGACGCAATGCGTCTTCCACCTTTTCGACTTCGACCTTGGCCCGGTTGTCCAGTGCGCTACCGAAATACAGTCCTGACAGCGCAGCAACCATGCCAGCCATCGTTGGCAGGGTGGCGGCGGATACACCGCCCGCCATCTCCCTGGCATTACCCGTGCCAAGCACAGCCATGACGTCGAACACCAGGACCATGCCGGTGACCGTGCCAAGCAGGCCGACCAACGGCAGCACCGCGATCAACGACTTGGTCAGGAAGATGTAGCGATTGGCTTCCACGGAAATCTCCGAGATCAGCTTTTCGCGCACCCGCTTGGCATACCAGCTTTCCTGGTCGCTGCGACTGTTCCACGTGTCAAGGGCTTTCTGCACGTGACGGGGGTGAACGGCTTTGAAGTACCAAAGCCGTTCGATGATGAAGGTCCACATCAGGATGGTGATGACCAACACCCAATAGAGGATCGGTCCCCCGGCCTCGAAGAACTCGCGGATGCCGTTGAAAGTTTCAACAAGCCAGATCATTTCTGCTTTTCCGCGTGCGCGGCGATGATGCCCGCACTCTGCTCCTCGATGATCTGCACGATTTCACGGCTGCGCGACGAGACGACAGCGTGCAACAACACCATCGGGATGGCGACAACGAGGCCTTGAACGGTGGTGACCAGCGCCTGCGAAATACCGCCGGCCATCAGCTTCGGATCGCCGGTACCGAACAGCGTGATCGACTGGAAGGTCACGATCATGCCCGTCACGGTACCGAGCAGGCCCATCAGCGGGGCAACGGCAGCAAGAATCTTCAAAGCGCTCTGCCATTTCTCGAGCTGCGGCGTTTCCTTGAGGATCGCCTCGTCGAGTTTCAGCTCCAGCGTCTCGATGTCGTCGCCCTTGTTCTCGTTGTAAACGCTGAGAACCCGGCCGAGCGCGTTGTCCGGATTGGGCTTGCCGGATTCGAGCTGCGCCTTCACCTTGCGATTTACGTTGAACAGGTAGATCAGGCGCTGCAGGGCGATCAGCAGGCCGAAGGCGCCCAGCGCCAGCGTGATGTAGCCGATGAGACCGCCCTGGTCGACGCGTTCCATGAAGGACGGCGCCATCACCAACGCACCGAGCAACTGGCCTTGCGTCGGATCGATTGCCATTGCGACCGGGCCAGTACCCGGTTCCGCCGCGAACAGTTCTTCAGCCATATCGAGGAAGCGGCCCGCCGGCTGGCGCGCCAGTTCGACCAGCGAATGGGTTTCCGGGAGGTAGCGCAGGAAACCTTCATTATTGATCGCGTTGAATACGCCAACACGAACCACGTCTTGTTCCACCGGCGTGCCGTCTTCGTTGACGACCGTATCGGTGAAACGCACGACCTTGCCTCCCTTGACCATCTCTTCGAGATAGACGTTGGTCAGCGCTTCGAGTTCGTCGATCGTCGGCAGCGCCTTTGATTGGGCGAGCTTGGAAAGAATTTCACCGCGGTTTTCGATCTGCGCGGAAACCAGTGAATTATCGACGATGGTCTTGGCGTTGCCCGCCATCTGGCGAACGACGCCGAAGACTTCACCGAGGTTGCCCATGCGCGTGCGCAAGGTTTCCGTCAACTGGGTGAGTTCCTGTTCGTTCGCATCGAAGGTCTGGCGCAAACGGTCGCTGCGCTGCTCTTCTGCGGCGAGTTCGGCCTTGGCCTGCTCCAGCAACTGACGCTGCTGATCCCGTGCCTGGCGGAACTCCTGTTCGCGCCGTTGATTGAGAGCACTTGCCTCGCGGCTGGCGCGGCGAACCTGTTCAAGCAACTGGTCAAGATCGCTTGGCTGAGTGGCTGCCGGCTGCTCGCCCGCGTGGACGGAACCGGTTCCGATGAGCGCCGCGATCAGGGCGCTGTAGATAATCTTCTTCATTGCGCGAGCTCCGGTGCGGAAACGGGAAGCTTCATGAGATCAGGCGCCATCTGCTTGCGGGCGATGCGCAGACCATCTTCGATCGAACTGCGGTAGCTGTCCGGCAGGATTTCCCATTGTCCGGTTGCCTTGTTCCAGAAACCGGTTTCCTGGCGATCGATGGTCTGGTAAGCCAGCAGCACGCGGCCGACGCGGAGGAAATCGACGGTGCGAACATTCTCGCCCTCACCCAGTTCGCCGCGATATGCCTCGATCGTGCGTCCGTATTCGGTTTCGATCTGGTAAGCCTCCATGACGCGGCGGTATTTTTCCGACACCGTCACATTGGACTGATCCATCATCGACTGGAGGTCAAGCACACGATTGCGACGCTCTTCGGGAAGGAATGGCATGTCCAGCTTCACAAAGGTCGCGAGGTTGTCGACCATCCGGATCATGAACGGCAGAATTTCCTTCTCCACCACTTCCACATCCTGCAACTGTTGGCGGATGGAAATCTTTTCTTCTTCCTGGTCACGAATCAGCTTTTCGATCTGCTGGTTGTAAACACTGAGACGATCCGTCTGCTGCGTGACTGTGAGGTATTCCGTCAGAAGCGCTTGAGTCTCCTCGCTGATCCTGTTCACCTGGTCCTGCGAACGTGCCGACGCGTTTTGCGTCGTCTGCTGCGTTTGCATGGTGGTTTTCAGGACATCCGCGGGAGCTGCTTGCTGAGCCGCGTGGACCATGGCGCCGGCACCCAGGAGGGAGAACCAGGACGCGGCCACGATCAGCTTCTTGTTGAGTAGCTTGGGCATGTCGTTACCTTGAAATCTTCGTGGTTACTGTAAGGATTCAGCAAAAGCGTGCCACTGTGCGTGCACAGCGAAGGGACCGAATCTAGCAAAGAAAATGTCAAAAGAAAAGCGAGGCCGGTGTGAGTTATTTCCTTTCATATCAGCATTTTGGACTCGATGCCATCAATTTTGTTCCTGTTTGTCTCCTGCGCCCAGATGATACGAATAGCCGGGAAATATCTGTAAAAAACCCGCCTTACGGCGGGTTCTTCGTGCATCGAATGCTTTACATATTCCGACGATAGCGCCCGCCGACTTCGTACAGCGCCTGCGAAATCTGTCCGAGTGAACACACCTTGACCGCCTCCATCAATTCGGCAAAAAGATTTCCGCCGCCTGATGCAACCGACTGCAATTTCGTGAGCGCCTGTTCTGCGGCGGCGGCATTGTGTCGCCGCAAATGATCGACACCATCGATCTGCGCCTGTTTTTCTTCTTCCGTGGAGCGAATGAGTTCCGGCTCTTCGGTGTCTTCCTCGCGGCCGCGGAAGGTATTCACGCCAACGATCGGCAGCGAGCCATCGTGCTTCTTCGCCTCGTAATACAGCGACTCTTCCTGGATCTTGCCGCGCTGGTACATGGTTTCCATCGCACCGAGCACGCCGCCGCGTTCGCTGATGCGTTCGAACTCTTTATATACGGCTTCTTCGACGAGATCAGTCAGCTCCTCGATGATGAACGAGCCCTGGATCGGATTCTCGTTCTTGTTGAGGCCGAGCTCCTTGTTGATGATGAGCTGGATCGCGAGCGCACGTCGTACCGATTCTTCCGTCGGTGTGGTGATCGCCTCGTCGTAGGCGTTCGTATGCAGGCTGTTGCAGTTGTCGTACAGCGCATAGAGCGCCTGCAGCGTCGTGCGAATGTCGTTGAACTGGATCTCCTGCGCGTGCAATGAACGTCCCGACGTCTGAATGTGGTATTTCAGCATCTGCGCTCGCGGTCCCGCATCGTAGAGATCGCGCAAGGCACGCGCCCAGATGCGGCGCGCGACGCGACCGATCACCGCGTACTCGGGATCCATGCCATTCGAGAAGAAGAACGAGAAGTTCGGCGCGAACTCATCGACGTTCATACCGCGCGCAAGATAATACTCAAGCAGCGTGAAGCCGTTGGCGAGCGTGAATGCAAGTTGCGAGATCGGATTCGCACCGGCTTCGGCAATGTGATAACCCGAGATCGACACGGAATAGAAATTCCGCACGGTGTTATCGATGAAGTACTGCTGCACGTCGCCCATCATGCGAAGCGCAAAGTCCGTCGAGAAGATGCAGGTGTTCTGCGCCTGGTCTTCCTTGAGAATGTCCGCCTGCACAGTACCGCGCACTGTCGAGAGCACTTCTGCCTTGATCTTCGCGTAGGTTTCCGAATCGACAACCTTGTCGCCGGAAACACCGAGCAGTCCCAATCCGAGACCGTCATGCCCTTCCGGCAGATCGCGGTTGTATTGGGGTCGCAATCCGTCGCCGTACATCTCGCGAATCTTTTCCTCCGCGGCTTCCCACTTGCCGGTTTCACGCAAGTGCGCCTCGACCTTCTGGTCAATCGCGGCGTTCATGAACATCGCGAGAATCATCGGCGCCGGACCGTTGATGGTCATGGATACGGAGGTCGTCGGTGCACTGAGATCAAACCCGGAATACAGCTTCTTCATGTCATCGACAGAGGCGATCGAGACGCCGGAATTGCCGATGCGACCGTAAATATCCGGACGCGGATCAGGATCTTCGCCGTACAGCGTGACGGAATCGAACGCCGTTGAAAGACGTGCCGCCGGCAAGCCGTGCGAGACGTAATGAAAGCGACGATTCGTGCGCTCCGGCGTGCCTTCGCCCGCAAACATGCGCGCCGGATCTTCACCCGCACGACGATACGGATAGACGCCGGCCGTGTACGGATAATGTCCCGGCAGGTTTTCTTCCATGCGCCAGCGAAGAATGTCGCCCCAGTCACTGAATCGCGGAATGCCGAGTTTCGGAACCTGCAGGTGCGACAATGATTCGCTGTAGTTGTCGCCGGTGATTTCCTTCCCGCGCACCGTGTACGAATATTGCTCGCTGCGCGCGCCGTTCGCGACCTCCGGCCAGTCGCGCAACTGCTGCAGGCCTTCGGCTGAAACGTCATCGAGCGCCGCGTTGTAACGCTGGCGCAAGGTGCGCAGGGAATTATCATCGCCTTCGGTGAGCGCGGACTGCGGATACGGCTGCAACGGTTCGGGCAGCGACGCATCGTTCAAGGCGTTCAATGCCTGGTAGCAGGAATGCGCGAGCGACGCCGCTTCCGCCTGCTCGCGAATGCGACCGTGCTGGCGCCGGCCCTGCTCGGCGATTTCTGCAAGGTAACGCTCACGATTGCCGGGTATCAGCGCGTGTTTTTCCAGCGCCACTTCCGGGAAGTCGTCGTCCAGCTTCCATGCGTCCACCGGCAATTCGAGCTTTGCGGTCATCGCGTCGACCAGGCCCTTGAACATGCGATTCACGCCTGGATCGTTGAACTGGCTCGCGATGGTCGGATACACCGGCACCTTGTCGTCCGGCAGATCGAACTTCAGTCGATTACGCTTCCACTGTTTCTTCACGTCGCGCAGCGCGTCCTTCGCGCCGCGCTTTTCGAACTTGTTGATAACGACGAGATCGGCAAAATCCAGCATGTCGATCTTCTCGAGCTGACTGGCCGCACCATAATCCGAGGTCATCACGTAACAGGAGAACTCGACGAGATCGACGACTTCGGTATCCGACTGACCGATGCCCGCCGTCTCGACCAGGATCAGGCCGAAGCCGCAATACCGGAGATATTGAATGGTGTCGGCGAGCACGACGCTGGTCGCCAGATGCTGGCGGCGCGTGGCGATCGAGCGCATGTAGATGGCGTCATCATCCAGTGAATTCATGCGAATGCGATCGCCGAGCAAGGCGCCACCGGTGCGCCGGCGCGTCGGGTCAACAGCCAATACGGCGATCTTGAGGTCCGGATAATGCCGGCGGAACCGGTTCAGCAGTTCGTCGGTGAGGCTGGACTTGCCGGCGCCGCCCGTGCCGGTCAGGCCGACAACCGGCGGCTGGTTCGTCGTCGCTTTCCAGGTCTTGCGGAGTTTCTCGATGCGCTCGTCGTCTTCATCCGCCAGTTCCAGGTTCGAGATGGTCTGGCCGATGGCCTGATGATCGCCGGGCCGCGCGCCCTTGCCGTCAATTTCCGGCTTTTTCCAGGCGCGAACACGCTTGAACACGTCCTCGATCATGCCGTTCAAGCCCATTTCCATGCCGTCATGCGGCGTGTAGATCTTCTCGACACCGTGTTTTTCCAGCACCTCGATCTCGTGCGGCGCGATCGTGCCGCCGCCGCCGACGATGACGCGAATGTGCTCGGCGCCTTCCTCTTTCAGCATGTCGACCATGTAGGCGAAATATTCGTTGTGCCCGCCCTGGTAGGAACTCACGGCGATCGCATCGGCATCTTCCTGCAACGCCGCACGCACGATCTCGCGCACGGAGCGGTTGTGGCCCAGATGAATCACCTCCGCGCCATGCTGCTGGAGCAGGCGGCGGATGAGATTGATCGCGGCATCGTGGCCGTCGAACAGCGAGGCAGCGGTGATGAAACGCAGCGGCCGGTCAACGGCGCGATTCGCGTCGGGCTGCATGTTCCTGGCGGCGGTCGGCATGAGTTACCTCTGAATATCAATGCGAAAGCGGTCAATTATACCGCCTGCGGCAAGCCCGCCGTCATCCCGGCGCCACGGTAGGCTGCCGCGCAGGGGCAAATTTCTGTGCTCCGCGACGGCGATACGTCTATAATTCGCCCCCCGATGCGCACCGGACCGCTTCAAATTCGCCGTCCGGTCCGCGCACAACCCCGCTTTTTCAACAAATCCGCGGGGGCCGAACACCAATCCGTCGAGGAGGATTTATGGAGCTTTTCGCCACCCTGGATAAAGTGGGGCACGAAGAGGTCGTCTTTTTCCACAGCAAGGACACCGGACTGAAGGCCATCGTGGCCATTCACAACACTGTGCTCGGCCCCGCGCTGGGCGGCTGCCGCATGTGGCCCTACAAATCCGAAGCCGAGGCGCTCAACGACGTGCTGCGCCTTTCGCGCGGAATGACGTACAAGGCTGCGGTTTCCGGCCTGAACCTGGGCGGCGGCAAGTCCGTCATCATCGGCGATCCGCTCAAGGACAAGACGGAAGCGGAAGCGTTCTTCCGCTCCTTCGGCCGCTTCATCGAGTCGCTGAACGGCCGCTACATCACGGCTGAAGACGTCAACACCAGCGTCGAGATCATGGATTACATCCACATGGAAACCGATCACGTCGTCGGCGTGCATCCAGTCCATGGCGGCGGCGGCGATCCTTCCCCGTTCACGGCCTACGGCACGGTGCAGGGCATCAAGGCGTCGCTGCAGAAAAAATACGGTCACACGGATCTGTCGAAGGCGAGCTACGCCGTGCAGGGCGTGGGCCATGTCGGCATTCACATCGTGAAGACGCTGACGGAAGCCGGCGCCAAGGTGTTCGTGACCGATCTCAACCAGGACCGCGTGCAGCAGTGCGTGGACATGGGCGCCGAGGCCGTCAAGGGCGACGATATCTACTCGACCGACGCCAGGGTCTATGTGCCCTGCGCGCTGGGTGCGACGGTCAACGAGAAGACCATTCCGCAGTTCAAGTTCGACATCGTGGCGGGATCCGCCAACAACCAGCTCGCGACCGACGAGTGCGGTGATGAACTGCAGAAGAAAGGCATCCTGTATGCGCCGGATTACGCAATCAACGCCGGTGGCCTGATGAATGTCTACGTCGAACTGCAAGGCTACGACCAGGAGCGGGCCTACCGCATGGTCAGCGGCGTGTACGACATCATCGAGAACATCTACAAGGTTGCCGACCGCGACAGCATCCCGACCTACAAGGCGGCTGATCGCATGGCCGAAGAGCGCATCGCCCGCATGGGCAAGGTCAAGCTGCCGCACATCAAGCAGCAGAACGACCGTTACAGCGGCCGCGGCCGCTAGACCCTCCCGAAACCGCCGCCCGGATTCTCCGCGCGGCGGTTCCGCTTTTCCGGGCCACCGGACAGCCTCCCCGACTCCTTATACAATGCGTGGCCTGGAGTGTTGTTGAATCCGAAGGGAGACCGCTGTGAGCGTCATCAGGACGAACATCAACGAAGACCTCGACATGCTGCGCGACAGCGTGCGACGTTTTGCCGAGACCGAGATTGCGCCGCTCGCGGAGGAGCTCGACCGCAAGAATGAATTCCCGCAGGCGCTATGGCCGAAACTCGGCGACATGGGCCTGCTTGGCATGACCATCCCCGAGGAATTCGGCGGCGCGGACATGGGCTACCTCGCGCATATCGTCGCCATGGAAGAAATCTCGCGCGCATCGGCCTCGGTCGGCCTTTCCTACGGCGCGCATTCCAATCTCTGCCTGAACAATCTTTACCTGAACGGCAATGATGCGCAGCGGAAGAAATACCTGCCGAAGCTGTGTTCGGGCGAGTGGAAAGGCGCGCTCGCGATGTCCGAGCCGGGCGCCGGTTCCGATGTCGTGGGCTCCATGAGCTGCCGCGCGGAAAAAAGAGACGGCAAGTGGATCGCCAACGGCAACAAGATGTGGATCACCAACGGTCCGGAAGCCGACGTACTCATTGTATATATGCGCACGGCCGGCAAGGATTGCGGTTCGAAGTGCATGACCGCCTTCATCGTCGAAAAGGGGATGAAGGGTTTCCGCACGGCGCAGAAGCTCGACAAGCTCGGCATGCGCGGCTCGAACACCTGTGAACTCGTGTTCGAGGATTGCGAAATCCCGGATGAAAATGTTCTCGGTGAAGTGAACCACGCGGTCTACATCCTGATGCGCGGTCTCGATTCGGAGCGTCTCGTGCTCTCGGGTGGACCGCTCGGCATCATGCAGGCAGCACTGGATGCCGTGCTGCCGTACATGCATGAGCGCAAGCAGTTCGACCAGCCGATCGGCTGCTTTGAACTCATGCAGGCGAAGATGGCGGACATGTACACGAAGCTGCAAAGCGCCCGCGCGTTCGCGTATCGCGTCGCCGAACAGTTCGATCGCGGCGAACCCGTGCGCATGGATGCCGCCGCCTGTCTGCTGCTCGCCTCTGAAAACGCCGTGCAGGTGTCGCTCGAAGCCATCCAGGCGCTCGGCGGCAACGGCTACATCAACGAATACCCGGTCGGACGCCTGCTGCGCGATGCGAAACTTTACGACATCGGCGCAGGCACGAATGAAATCCGCCGCATGCTGATCGGCCGCGAGCTGTTCAATGCAACCGCGGGCGAATGAATTTGCAAACGTAGGAGCGCCTTCAGGCGCGAACCGTTCGCGCCTGAAGGCGCTCCTGTAAAATCGATATTGTCAGGAGTTTGAAATGAGCAACGACCCCATCGTCATCGTTTCCGCAAAGCGCACACCCATCGGCGCGTTTCAAGGAGCACTGAGCGGTGCGCAGTCGCCGGAACTTGGCGCAGCCGCGATCAAGGCCGCCGTTGAGGCCGCCGGCATCAACGGCGATGACGTGAACGAAGTCTTCATGGGTTGCGTGCTGCCGGCCGGTCTTGGCCAGGCGCCAGCGCGCCAGGCATCCATCGGTGCGGGCCTGCCGAAATCGGTCGGTTGCGTGACCATAAACAAGGTGTGCGGTTCGGGCATGAAGACCGTGATGATGGCGGGCGATCTCATTGCCGCCGGTTCAGCAGATGTCATCGTCGCGGGCGGCATGGAATCGATGACGAACGCACCGTACCTGCTGCCTAATGCCCGCGGCGGCATGCGCATGGGACACGGCACGGTGCTCGATCACATGTTCTTCGACGGTCTGCAGAATCCCTACGACAAGCAGATGATGGGCGCTTTCGGCGACCAGTGCGCGACGAAATTCAACTTCACGCGCGAAGACCAGGACAACTTTTCCATCGAATCCGTGAAGCGCGCGCAGGCCGCCGTTGCGGATGGTCGTTTCGCGGAAGAAATTGTTCCCGTGGCGGTGAAGCATCGCAAGGGCGAAACGGTCGTGGACCAGGACGAAGAACCGGGTCGCTGCAACATCGAAAAAATTCCGACGCTGCGTGCCGCATTCTCGAAAGAAGGCACCGTGACAGCCGCTTCTTCTTCTTCCATTTCCGACGGCGCCGCCGCGCTCGTGCTGATGCGCGAGAGCGGCGCGAAAAAACGCGGCCTGAAACCGCTCGCGAAAATCGTCGGCCATTCGGGCCACGCGCAGGAACCGGAGTGGTTCACGACCGCGCCGGTCGGTGCGATCACGAATGTGCTGAAACGCGTCGGCTGGAAAGCCGAAGACGTCGATCTCTACGAGATCAACGAAGCCTTCGCCGTCGTCGCGATGGCTGCGATGAAAGAACACAATCTGCCGCACGAAAAAGTGAACGTGAATGGTGGCGCCTGCGCGCTGGGTCATCCCATTGGTGCGAGTGGCGCGCGGTTGATTGTGACGCTGCTGCATGCATTGAAAGCACGCAACCTGAAAAAAGGCGTCGCGTCACTTTGCATTGGCGGCGGTGAAGCAACGGCGATTGCCGTTGAAATGTTGTAAGAACAAAAGGAACAATGGACAGGATCAACAGGATTTGAAATGCGATCGCGCAGGAGCGCCTTCAGGCGCGAACAGGAAAATACACGCATTTCGCGCCTGAAGGCGCTCCTACAAAAATCCTGTTAATCCTGTCCATGCTTTTCTCTCAACCCGAGGAGCGCGTGAATGGGTGTCCTGAAATCGAACATCGATACCAAGTCCGAAGAATTTCAGGGCAACGCCCGTCACATGGAAAGTGTTGTTGCGGACCTGCGTGAAAAAGTTGCGCAAGCCGCGCTCGGCGGTTCTGAAAAAGCGCGTGAGAAACACGTTGGCCGCGGCAAGCTGCTGCCGCGTGAACGCATCGAAGCGCTGCTTGATGACGGCAGTCCCTTCCTCGAACTCTCCCCACTTGCCGCCTTCGGCATGTACAACGATGACGCTCCCGCGGCGGGCGTGATTACCGGCGTCGGAAGAATTTCCGGACGCGAGTGCGTGATCGTCGCAAACGACGCGACCGTGAAAGGCGGAACGTACTACCCGATCACCGTAAAGAAACATTTGCGCGCACAGGAAGTTGCGCTGGAAAACCGCCTGCCCTGTGTTTATCTCGTCGATTCCGGCGGCGCGTTCCTGCCGTTGCAGGATGAAGTTTTCCCTGACAAGGAACACTTCGGGCGAATTTTTTATAACCAGGCACAGCTCTCCGCGCGCGGCATTCCGCAGATCGCGGTCGTGATGGGTTCCTGCACCGCGGGCGGCGCGTACGTGCCAGCGATGTCGGATGAAACCGTCATCGTGAAGAACCAGGGCACGATCTTTCTCGGCGGACCGCCGCTGGTGAAAGCCGCGACCGGCGAGGAAGTCGATGCGGAATCGCTGGGCGGCGGCGATGTGCACACGCGCACATCGGGCGTTGCCGATCATCTCGCCGACAACGACCAGCACGCTCTCGCAATCGCACGCGAAATTGTCGAAAACCTGCATTTCTCGCGTCCCGGCCTGCCGTTCGAGCGCGGCGAAACCCTTGCACCGAAATACGCCATCGACGAAATCTACGGCGTGGTGCCGCAGGACACGCGTTATCCCTACGACATTCGCGAAGTTATCGCGCGTATTGTTGACGACTCCGAGTTCCACGAGTTCAAGGCCTTGTACGGCAAGACGCTTGTCTGCGGCTTTGCGCGTATCGACGGTTATCCCGTCGGCATCATCGCCAACAACGGCATTCTCTTTTCCGAATCCGCTCTGAAAGGCACGCACTTCATCCAGCTGTGCGAACAGCGCCGCGTGCCACTCGTGTTCCTGCAGAACATCACCGGTTTTATGGTCGGAAAGAAATACGAACACGGCGGCATCGCACGCGATGGCGCGAAAATGGTGAACGCGGTCGCAACCTGCTCCGTACCAAAGTTCACTGTCATCATTGGCGGTTCGTTCGGTGCGGGCAATTACGCGATGTGTGGCCGCGCATACGGTGCACGATTCCTCTGGATGTGGCCGAACGCGCGCATCTCCGTCATGGGCGGCGAACAGGCGGCGTCGGTGCTCGCAACAGTGAAGCGCGATGGCATCGAAGCGCGCGGCGGCAAATGGACCGGGAAAGAAGAAGAATCCTTCAAGCAGCCGATCCGCGAACAATACGAACACCAGGGCCATCCGTATTACGCAACCGCACGCCTGTGGGATGACGGCGTAATCGATCCCGCCGATACGCGCCGCGTACTCGGCCTCGCGCTCGCCGCCGCAATGAACAACCCCGAAGGCGAGAAAACAGGTTACGGCGTGTTCCGGATGTGACCATGAACACGACCGAACTGCTGACACCGGAAATTGCGGAAACACTGAACAAGCGCTGCCATTGCGTCAGCGTGGATATGGATGATCTTCGCAAGGCGGTGTCAGACGATTGCGCGAGTGGCGCTCCCGGCATTGACCTCTTGCACGACCGTCCGCATTTGTTTGCAGCACCGCCGGTGTTCCTCGCGCGTTCGCAAGTCGCAAAGATGCAGGCGCTGATCGCGGCCATCGAAACCGTTGTCGCGTTGCCCGCGTATCGTGAAACCGTGCTCGCTTGGGCACCGGAAATTGCACGCCACGATCCACGCGCGCGCGGCGTTTTCCTCGGCTACGACTTTCATCTCGCACCACTTGGTCCGCAGCTGATCGAAATCAATACCAACGCTGGCGGCGCGATGCTGAACGCCGCGTTGTTGCGCGCGGCTCGCGCCTGCTGCGTGGAAGTCCAGGCGCTCACACCGGCTACGGATTCCGTGGAAGGGCTGGGACGCGAATTCATTCGCATGTTCGAAGCGGAATGGCGGCTGCAGCGTGGAGACGAGGCGCTGCAAACCATCGTCATTGTCGATGAGTCTCCCGAAACGCAATACCTGTACCCGGAGTTCCTGTTGTTCCAGGACCTGTTCAATCGCGCGGGTTATCGAGCCGTTATTGTCAGTCCCGGTGCGCTCGAATACCGCGACAAGAAACTGTTCGCAGATAATCTGCCCGTTGATCTCGTTTACAACCGCCTCACCGATTTCGATCTCGCCACGCCGGCATCTTCCGCGCTGCGCGCGGCGTATCTCGATAATGCTGTTGTCGTTACGCCGCATCCGCGCGCGCACGCACTGTATGCCGACAAGCGCAATCTCGCGCTGCTGAGTGACAGCGATGTGCTGCGCGAACTCGGCGTTGACGAAAATTCCATTGCCATTCTTTCCGCCGGGATCCCGCGCACCGAAATCGTTGTGAAGGAAAATGCGGCGCGTCTCTGGTCGGAACGAAAGAAACTGTTCTTCAAGCCAATGCGCGGTTTCGGCAGCCGTGGCGCGTATCGCGGCGACAAACTCACGAAGCGCGCCTGGGAAGACATCCTTGCCGGCGATTACATCGCACAGGCCTACATGCCGCCGAGCGAACGCGTCACCGGCGATCCCGGCGCGCCCATCGCGCTGAAGGCGGATTTCCGCAGTTACGTGTATGACGGGGAAATGCAGCTCGTCGCCGCACGGCTCTACCAGGGACAGACCACGAATTTCCGTACGCCGGGAGGCGGCTTTGCTCCCGTCTTCTCGCCGCAGGCTCCGGCCAAAACAACAGCGATAACAACAACAGTCCAGGAGATCGCGCAATGAACGAACAGGCATTGGTTCTCATCGAAACCGACCGTCGTGGCGTGGCGACCGTAACGCTGAATCGATCGGACAAGCACAACGCCTTCAATGCCGAGATGATCGCGGAACTGACAGCCGCACTGCAGAAAGCAGGTCGCGATCCCGGCGTTCGCATCGTTGTTCTTACCGGAGCAGGCAAATCATTCACGGCGGGTGCGGATCTCAACTGGATGAAATCCATGGCAGGTTATTCCGAAGATGAAAACCTCGACGATTCGCTCAAGCTCGCCGAACTGATGCAGGTGCTCGACAACCTGGAGAAACCGACGATCGCGCGTGTGAATGGTCACGCGTTCGGCGGTGGCGTTGGACTCGTCGCGTGCTGCGATATCGCGATTGCGGTGGAGGCCTCGCGCTTCGCATTGAGCGAAGTGAAGCTCGGACTCGTGCCTGCCGTCATTTCACCTTACGTTATCGCCGCAATCGGCGAACGTCATGCACGGCGGTTCTTCCTGACGGCGGAAGCCATGGACACCGCGACCGCGACAAACATCGGGCTGGTGCATGAAGTCGTTGCGCCGGAAGCACTGGATGCGGCGGTCGAGCGTGAAATTCAGTTGCTGCTCGCCGGAGGTCCGGCAGCACAAGCCGCCGCCAAGCATCTCGTGCGCCAGGTCTGCCACGCAGATACCGATACAGAGAAACACCTCCGCCAGACAACGGCGGAAATCATCGCGCAAATTCGCGTATCCGATGAAGGCCAGGAAGGGTTAGCGGCGTTCCTGGAGAAACGCAAGCCGCGCTGGATCAAGGGATAACATGTTCAAGAAGATACTCATCGCCAATCGCGGCGAAATCGCCTGCCGCGTCATCGCGACCTGCCAACGCCTCGGCGTTCGTACCGTCGCGGTGTATTCCGACGCCGATGCGTCCGCACGCCATGTGCGTCTCGCGGATGAAGCCGTGCACATCGGCGGCAGCGCGCCAGCGGATTCGTACCTGAACATCGAGCGTATTGTCGAAGCGGCGAAGGCGACAGGCGCAGAAGCCGTGCATCCGGGGTTTGGATTTCTTTCGGAACGTCCCGCGTTTGTGAAGGCCGCCGAGAATGCCGGGCTCGTGTTCATCGGCCCTTCTCCGGAAACCATGGACATGATGGGCGCGAAGGACACGGCGAAAGCGCTCATGGAAAAGGCCGGCGTGCCTGTCGTGCCGGGTTATCACGGTGATGAACAGGACGAGAATTTCCTTGTCGGCAAGGCAAAGGAAATTGGCTACCCGTTGATGATCAAGGCCGCAGCCGGCGGTGGCGGCAAGGGAATGCGGATTGTTCGTGAGGAAAAGGAATTCGCGGATGCATTGAAATCCGCGAAGCGCGAATCGAAATCCGCGTTTGGCGACGACAAGGTGCTGCTGGAAAAATTCGTCACCGGGCCGCGGCATATCGAATTCCAGGTCTTCGGCGACTCGCACGGTAATGTCGTGCACCTGTTCGAGCGCGAATGTTCCATTCAGCGCCGCTACCAGAAAATCATCGAGGAAACGCCCTCGCCATTCCTCACAGCGAAGATGCGCCAGGAAATGGGTGCGGCTGCCGTCGCTGCAGCGAAGGCTGTGAATTACGTGAACGCCGGGACCGTCGAGTTCATTGTCGGTGAGGATCGCAATTTTTATTTCATGGAAATGAACACGCGCTTGCAGGTGGAGCATCCCGTCACGGAGATGACCGCGAACATCGATCTCGTCGAATGGCAATTGCGCGTTGCCGCCGGTGAAGCCATGCCACTGGAACAGGACGAAATCGACCGTGACGGCCACGCCATAGAGGTACGGTTGTACGCCGAGAATCCGCGCAAGGAATTTCTTCCTTCCGTCGGCAGGCTCGACGCTTTCATCACCCCGGAAGAGGACATGCATTTCCGTCTCGACACGGGCGTCGAGACCGGCGATGAAATCACGATCCATTACGATCCGATGATCGCGAAACTGGTTGTCTGGCATGAAGATCGCGACAGCGCGATCCGTGCCTTGAACCAGGCACTGAGCGAGACCGCAGTATTCGGGCTCACCACCAATTTGCCACTGCTGCGCCGGATCGCACACGATCCCGTCTTCGCGGCCGGCGATATCGACACACGTTACATCGATACACATCTCGAAGAACTCAATCGCGCAGAACCTGTGCCGGAAGGCGTACTTGATGCCGCCGCGCTGGATTATTTGCTGGAGAACGAAGACGCCTCCGGTTTCGATCTCGCCGACAGCTTCCAGGTAAATGCACTTGGCGGTCGCCGTTTCGTATTCCGTGATGAATCCGGAAACGAAACCACGCGCAACGTGCGCAACGAATCGAAGCACTTCATCGTGCGCGAAGGCGACGTGCAACGCGAAGTCAGTGCCACGCAACTCGACGCTTTCACGATTCGCGTCGCATCCGGTTCACGCACGGGCAATTTCCTGGTTCTTCGGCGCGACGATGCGATCCAGGTTTCTCACGAAGGCAACGCCTGGCAACTGACGCGCGTTCATCCTTTTGCTGCAGAAGCAACGGCGGCAAGCGACGAAGCGCATCCCGGCGCGCCCATGCCGGGGCGTATTGTCGCGGTTCATGTGAAAGCCGGTGATCGCGTCGAGCAGGGCCAGCCGCTGCTGGTCATGGAAGGCATGAAGATGGAAGTCACTGTGAAAGCCGGCGTTACGGGCGTCATCGAGAAAGTGCTGTATGCCGAAGGCGACACGGTGGACGCCGACGCGCCGCTGGTAAATATCAAAACCGATTGAGGGCGCGACATGCTGATGTATCCCGACAAGGTGAAGCTGGTGGAAGTTGGTCCGCGCGACGGCTTGCAGAACGAGTCGTCCGAGGTTTCGACGGCGACAAAGATCGCCTTCATCGACCGCCTGACGGATACCGGCCTTGAAACCATCGAGACGACAAGTTTCGTTTCACCGAAGTGGATACCGCAACTGGCCGATGCCACGGAAGTGTTCAATGGCATCCACAAGAAATCCGGCGTGCATTACCCGGTGCTGGTGCCGAACGAAAAAGGCATGCAACGGGCAATCGACGCGGGTGCTGCGGAAGTCTCGATCTTCACCGCCGCATCGGAAACGTTCAACCAGAAGAACATCAACGCCTCCATCAAGGAATCGCTCGAACGTTTCGCGCCCGTGATGGACATGGCGCGCGAACACGGCATCAAGGTGCGCGGCTACGTCTCTTGCGTGATCGGTTGTCCTTATGAAGGCGATATCGATCCGACGCAAGTCGCCGCAGTTGCGGAAGACCTGTACGCAATGGGTTGTTATGAAATTTCCCTTGGCGATACGATCGGCGTCGGCACGCCACGACGCGCGCGCCAGATGGTTTACGCCTGCGCGCGCCGCGTACCGATGGAACGTCTCGCCATTCACTTTCACGACACGCGCAACCAGGCGCTCGCGAATATTCTTGCCTGCATCGACATGGGCATCGCGACTGTCGATTCTTCTGTATCAGGACTCGGCGGCTGCCCGTATGCCGATGGCGCGGCGGGAAACGTTGCGACGGAAGACGTCGTTTACATGCTGCACGGCATGGAGATTGATACGGGCATCGATCTCAGGAAGCTGCTGGAAACGGCAAAGTGGATCAACGCAGAAATCGGTCGCGTTCCGACGTCGAAGCTTGCGAAGTTGGATATCGATAACGCATTGGACGCAACCAAACGGCCGACGAAGAAAAGCAGTACCCAGGATTAAACGGTTTTTGTTGTACGAGCCGCCAATCCGGCTCGATTTTTTTCGGAGGTTTGATGACGGCAAAAGCACCGCTCTGGACACCCAGCCCTGAACGCATCGCCGAATCGCGTATCGCGAAATTTCTCGCGCACATCCAGGCCGAATACGCGCCGCATGTGCGCGACTACGCGGGATTGCACCAGTGGTCGATCGATCGGCCTGAGGTGTTCTGGCCGGAAGTATGGGCGTTCTGCGGGATCAAGGCCGAGCGCACCTGGGACGAGGTGCTGGTGGATGCCGACAAGATGCCGGGTGCGAAATGGTTCACGGACACGCGGCTGAACTTCGCCGAAAACCTGTTGCGCTTCCGCGATGACAAGCCCGCGATTGTCTTTCGTGATGAACACGGCGGACGCATTGAGCTGAGTTACGCGGAACTGTATGGCGAAGTCGCGAAGCTCGCGGGGGCGATGCGCGCGATGGGTGTGAAGAAGAACGATTGCGTTGCGGGCTTCATGCCGAATCGCCCCGAAACGATTATTGCCATGCTCGCAACAACCAGCATCGGCGCAATCTGGTCATCCTGCTCACCGGACTTCGGCATCAACGGCGTGCTGGACCGTTTCGGGCAGATCGAACCGAAAGTGCTGTTCACAACCGACGGCTATTACTACAACGGCAAGACGATCGATTCGCTGGAGCGCATCGGCGGTGTGCTTGAGAAACTGGACAGCATTGAAAAGGTTGTCATTGTACCTTTCGTAAAAAGCCCGGCGACGACTGGCGATCTTGAAAATGCCGTGCTGTGGAATGATTTTCTTTCGAGTGAAACCGAAATCGAATTCGAACAACTGCCGTTCGATCATCCGATCTACATCATGTATTCCTCCGGTACGACCGGCGTACCGAAATGCATCGTGCACGGCGCGGGCGGAACGCTGATCCAGCACCTCAAGGAACTGGTGCTGCACACGGATCTCGGCCGCGATGACAATATTTTCTATTTCACAACCTGCGGCTGGATGATGTGGAACTGGCTGGTTTCCAGTCTCGCTGTCGGCGCGACGGTGATTCTTTATGATGGCTCGCCGTTTTATCGCGGTGCGGAGGCGTTGTGGAAAATGACCGAGGAAGAAGGCATTTCCGTTTTCGGAACCAGCGCGAAGTATATTGCTGCTGTCGAAAAGACCGGTCTCAAGCCGCGCGAGAAATTCGATCTTTCGGCATTGCGCGCGATTCTCTCTACAGGCTCGCCGCTCCTGCCGGAATCGTTTGATTTCGTGTATCGCGATATCAAGAAAGATGTGCAGCTTTCATCAATTTCCGGCGGAACGGATATCGTTTCCTGCTTCGCGCTTGGCAATCCGATGTTGCCTGTTTACGAAGGCGAGTTGCAGTGCCGCGGCCTTGGCATGGCCGTCGAAGTTTTCGACGAGCACGGAACGCCTTTGCGCAATGGAAAAGGCGAGCTGGTCTGCACAAGACCTTTTCCGGCGATGCCCGTCGGATTCTGGAACGATCCTGACGGTGAGAAATACCGGAAAGCGTACTTCGATCGCTTCGAAAACGTGTGGTGCCATGGCGACTTTGCAGAGATCACCGAACACGGCGGCGTTGTCATCTATGGCCGTTCCGACGCGACACTGAATCCTGGCGGTGTGCGTATCGGCACGGCCGAGATTTATCGGCAGGTTGAGAAGCTCGATGAGATTCTTGAATCACTCGCCATCGGGCAACAATGGAAAGGAGACGAGCGCGTAGTGTTGTTCGTGCGCCTTCGTGAAGGCTTGCAGTTGGACGACACCTTGCGAGATCGTATTCGCAAGATCATCCGCGCCAACACTACGCCGCGTCACGTTCCCGCGAAGATCGCGCAGATTTCCGACATCCCGCGCACCATCAGCGGCAAGATTGTCGAGCTCGCCGTTCAGAATGCCGTGCACGGCCGGCCCGTGAAGAATACTGACGCGCTTGCAAATCCACAGGCGCTGGATCAGTACCGCGGTATTCCGGAATTGCAGGAAGACTGAATAATGAAAACAGCTTCCGTAGGTTGGGGTGAGCGCAGGCGAACCCCAACATCATCGAAAAGTTGGGGTTCGGAAATACCTCACCCCAACCTACGGTCACGTTCCCCGTCGTGATAATCGAATCACCAAGCCGACGCTATCGTGCCGCATTGAACGCGCACGGCTACACCGCCGATCCGGCGCAGGAACAAGCAATTGCAAGCCTCGATCGCGTCTGGCGGGAACTGCAAGAACAGGAACCGCCGGGCTTACTGGAACGCATTCAATCCCGGTTGACAGGAAGGCCACCAGAACATCACCCAGTGCGCGGTCTTTACCTGTGGGGCGGCGTCGGGCGTGGAAAGACTTTCCTGATGGACCAGTTCTTCCATGCGCTTCCCTTCGAGCGAAAACTTCGGCTGCACTTTCACCGCTTCATGCAACAAGTGCACGGCGAACTGAGAACGTTGCAACACGCGAAAGATCCGCTGCGAACCGTCGCGGAGCGTCTTGCCCGAAAAACACGCGTCATTTGTTTCGACGAATTCTTCGTCTCGGATATTGCGGATGCGATGATCCTTGGACGATTGTTCGAAACTCTCTTCGCTTGCGGCGTTACGCTGATCGCGACTTCCAACATTCCGCCGGACCGGCTCTACGCCGGTGGCTTGCAGCGCGCGCGCTTCCTGCCGGCAATTGAACTCATCAAGCGGCATTGCGAGATATCGAATGTGGACGGCGGAACGGATTACCGCCTGCGGACGCTTGAGACCGTCGAGATTTATCACTGGCCGCTGGATGACGCCGCCGATGCAGCAATGGAAAAGTATTTCAATGAGATCAACCCGGAAGATGAATCGCGGCAGGAAAGCCTGAACATCAACGGACGCGTGGTCCCGGTCCGTGAACTCGGCGAAGGCGTCGCCTGGTTCGATTTTTCGGCGCTTTGCGAAGGGCCGCGCTCCGCCATCGATTACATCGAAATTGCCCGTGAATTTCACACCGTGCTTTTATCCAACGTTCCCGCAATGGACTGGAGCCGGGAAAATGATGCGAGACGGTTCATTACTCTTGTCGATGAGTTCTACGACCGGCAAGTGAAGCTCATCCTCTCCGCCGACGTGCCAATGGAACGCCTTTACGCCGGCGAACGCCTGACTTTCGAATTTCAGCGCACACTCAGCCGGCTGCAGGAAATGCAGAGTCGGAATTACCTGGCACTTCCGCATCGACCCTAAACAGGAGCGAGACTACGAGCAAAAAAAACGCCGGCGCTTGCGCGCCGGCATCAAGTTGCTTCTTCGAACTGAGTGGATCAGAACGAGTAGCGTGCGCCCAGGTAAAATTGGCGCGGTACCACCCAGTCGTTGGCTTCACCGAAGTTGTACACGCCGTCGCCGCCGACCAAATCCTGCTCAGCGATAGTCGCCTGGTTGTCGAGGATGTTGAAGATATCGAGGAATACCTCGATTTCGCCGACGGGCAGTTCACGGGTGTACTTGGCACGCACATCCAGCGTGTAGTACGCCGGAGCGGTTTCGGCGCCAATTGCGCCCTCTTCGAACCACGAGTCAGTCACGCCGCCAAACTCGTACGGATCGTCCATCACCGGCAGGTGGCGTGCTGAGATCAGCTGGGTACGGCTGTAGGCAACGCCGCTGTTCCAATTGAACACGCCGCTCAAATCCAGGCCAAAGTCGAAGGAGTACGAACCCCACGCCTTGAGCTGGTGGTCGATGTTACCCGGCTGCGTGCCGTAGGCGTTCGGAGCACGCGGATCGAGCGCGATCCAGTCGCCCTGGAAGTCCGCGTTGCTATCCGAGTTGGTGTTGCCCTCGGCGTCGTTGTGAGTGTACGACACCATGCCCTGCCAGTTGTCGCTCCACTGCTTGTGGAGGGTAACCTCAAGACCCTGGTAGTCACGCTTGCCGCCGGCCAGTGTAGCGATCACGTAGTTCGAATTTGGCGCAACGTCGTAGCCGAAGTACGAAAGCGGCAGGTAGAAAAACGAGTTCTCGTCGGCGTGACCGGTGGTGGTATCACCATTCGGGTCGGCGTACAGAGCCAAGTCGTAGTCTTCAAGGACATCACGGGTCTTGCGATTGGTGTAGGTCACCGTCAGGCTCATGTCCTGGCCGAAGGTGGTGGAGTAACCGAACAGCAGCTCGTCTGTGTAGGGGGTCTTGGTCGACGGAGCGAACAGCGCGTCGGGCGTCTTCGGACCACCGCGCGTGCGGAAGGTCACCCATTCGTCGCCGAGGAAAATCTGCTCGTCGAGCACTGAACCGGTTAAGTTGCCCGCGAAGTCGGTCATGTTGTTTCGGATCGGGTCGTAGTAACGACCATAGAATCCCCAGACCTTGCTGCGACCATCACCCATCAGGTCATACACCACACTCAGGCGTGGAGCGAATTCCCAGTCGAAGGTGTGCGCTTCGGTGCCGTCCGAGGCGAAATGCGCCCACTCCTCGGCGCGGAAACCGGCATTGACCGTCCACTGGTCCAGCGTCCAGGTATCCTGCAGGTAGAAAGTCGTGCCCTCCGAAGTCACCTCGTACGGCGCAACAACTGACTGCACGATGCGGTAGGCATTAACGTGCCCGTCGGGGTTTCCAGCGGTGCTGTTGAACTGGTAGGCGTTGACCTCATCCACCGTGACCGTGCCGTCGTTGTTGGCGTCCATCGGGGTGCCAATCGCGACGTCCTGGATACGACCAATGTCGGCGACAACCAAGTCGACGAAGCCTGTCCAGTCTTCAGTGGTGAGATCTTCGAAGGTCACACCCTGGTTCGCCAGCGCGATAGAGGTGTACTGAGCGCCGTCGCCAGTGTAGACCATGTTTTCCTTGTAGGTGTTTTTGCTCTGCGCAAAGCCAGCCTTGAAGGCGTGGCTACCCCACGAGGTGTCCAGCCAGTATTCCAGGGTCAGACCCAACTCGTCACGATTGCGGAAGGTTTCGATATTGCTGCCGCTGCCGCCGAGCTGCAGGTCGGCGTTGGTCGGGTTGCCGCCCAGAAAGGCCACGTCATTGCGCACATCAGGATTGGCGGCAATGTTGCTGACCTCGCCCTCGTGGCTGAAGCCGTACGCGTTCAGGCGCAGGTTGTTCCAGTCGCGGCTGTACTCGATCTTGTAGTTGCCGCCACCTTGGTCGCGCGCGAAGTCACGGTGGTTCAGCGTGGTCGCGGTAAGAGACCCGTCGCGCTCGAACGGGTCATTGAAGAAGGTCGCCGTCAGGCGGTCATTGTAGGTCATCTGCCAAGTGGCCTTGAAGAACGCCAGACTCTGGTCGGTGTTGACGGTGCGCAACGCGTCACCGGTAAGCGGATTGACGACCTCGTCCTCGCGGCCCTTGATCTGATAGGAACCGAAGAACCACAGCTTCTCCTTGACGATCGGACCGCCCAGTGTGACGGCGGTGTCGAACGTGGAGAAACCCGCGGACTCGCCATTCTCGTCTTCGGCGACGAGGCTGTCGTTCTGCAGATAGTAATTGACCGAGCCGTGAAACTCGTCACTACCGGACTTGGTGACGACCTTCGAGATCAGGCCCGAGCCACCGGCGTATTCAGCGGGGACGCCGCCGGTAATCACCTGCTGCTCCTGAATGATCTCAGAGTTGAAGTTGGCACCAAAGGTACCGCTCAACGGGTCAGTAACGTCGACGCCGTCGAGGTAATAGAGGTTGTCGCTCGATCCGCCAACGACACCGCCGACGTCGACATAGTTCACGCCCGACTTGGACGACGGGTTGCCGGTGGGGCTCGGCTTCACGCCCGGAACCAGCTGCAGGTAGCTCTGGTAGCTGCGGCCTGTCGGCAATGCCTCCACGATGTCCAGATTCAGCGTGGTGCCGACCTGGGCCGAGGTGGTGTCCACGGCTGCCAGCGCAACACCCGTCACGGTTACCGCGCCCAGGCTTGTGGCGTCACCTAGCGCATAGCCCACGCTAAGGTTCTTGCCGCTGACCACCGCGACGTTGGGAGCGCTGACGAAGTTGGCATAGTCGGACGCCTGCACCTCAACGGTGTAGTTCGTCGCCGGGTCCAGACCGATCAGCCGGACGGTGCCGTCGGCCTCGGTCACGCCACTCTTGGATATAAGGCTGTCGGGCGAACTGACGCTAACCGTCGCGCCTTCGAGCGGCTGGCCGTCATTTCCGGTGATAGTGATGCGCAGACCGCCGGTTTCGGCGGCTAGGGCCGCGCCAACGAAACACATGCCCAGAGCGGTCGCGAGCGCGCTCTGCTTCAGACCTTTAACAAAACATAGAACGGCTTGGAAAGACGAATACGCCCTTCCCGTACGCGCATTCATGCGTATTCTTTTCATGGATTTTCCCTCTCATGGCGTGTCGAAAGACCAAACGTCAACCACCGGGCGGCGGTTGATTCCTTCGTGCCAGAGCCGTTAGCGGCTCTGGTCAAACGCGTTGGAGGCTAGCAAAGGGGTTTGGGAGGGTACCTAAGGAAAACCCCGAAAAAGATTCTGTTTTGGCCGGATTTGCACAACACGGTTTTACGTGGAGAACGAAACCGTGACGCGTTCAGTTGTTTCTTCAGGAAATATCAATGAAAGGATTCAGGTGTCACCGAAATGAACCGGAAGCATAGAGGAATGTTTCTTGTGATGTGGCGAGTGCAGAGAGGACAGGCGACAAAGTAACTCAGTAAAAATCCCCCCGGTGTGCTGCGCGCACCGGCCCCCTTTTTACAAAGGGGCTTACTTCGTTCGGCGCTGTCGCAAGACGGAGACTTCCTCCCGCCCGGTCGACATCAGATCAGTCGAAAAAAACAAAGGCAACGGACAGGATTGACAGGATTTTCAAAGCAAATTCACAGGATCAACATTTTAAACGGCAGATAGCTACCCAAGACTTCCTTTCCGATCCTGTTAATTCTGAAAAATCCTGGTCATCTTATCCATTACCCTTCGTTACTGCCGTCAAGGCAATTCAGGAAACGAATCAACACCGATTGCCGACCGGCGCGCGGATTCCGCTTCCTGCAATTGCGTTGCTTCCGTCTCGGTGAGCACATCTGCCTGGATGGCGGCCGCAAGCATGTCTGTCATTGAACCGAACGGAATGGTTCCGGCGCGACGTGCGGCATTGAGTTTCTTCTCAAGGGGTGCTGCGGCGACGAGCCGTGCGAAAGCATCATCCAGATCGGCAACGCGATCGCCGGCCTGTTTCGGAAAATACATGCCGGCCGTCAGGCGATTGCGTGCGTCATCGAGCCGGCGAAGTACTGCCGCTGCATCGTGATCCAGCGCATCGGACGGCGGCGAAAACCGGCGGCCGAGCGGAAACACGAACACGCGTAGCACGGCTGCAAGCCATTTCGGCTCGACATTCTTCAACAACACGTCGAACGCCTGCTGCATGCGATACAGCGAATCTTCCACGGCCCAGGCGAGCAACGGCAGGTCTTCCTCGCGGCTTCCCTGGTTGCGGAAGTGCTTGATGGCGGCGGATGCGAGGTAAAGCTGGCTGATGACATCCGCCATGCGCGCAGACAAGCGTTCACGGCGCTTGATGCTGCCGCGATAGGTCAGCAACAGGATGTCTGTGGTGATCGAAAATGCCGCGCTCATGCGCGTGAGCTTCTTGAGGTAACGGCTGACCTTGCGATGATCGTTGGGCACTTTCGCGAGTGCCCCACCCGTCAAACCCAGCAGCAGGCTGCGAACCGCATTGCTGGCGGCAAAACCGATGTGTCCGGTCAGCGCGTTGTCGAATGCGCGCAACGCTTCGCGATCGTCCTGCATCTGCGCAGCCGTGAGTTCATCCAGCAGGTAGGGATGACAGCGAATCGCGCCCTGCCCGAAGGTGATGAGATTTCGCGTGAGGATGTTGTGGCCTTCCACGGTAATCGCGATCGGCGGAAAGGAATGCAACTGCCCGAGCGGATTGCGCGGACCAAGACAGATTCCCGCGCCACCGTGAATTTCGATCGCATCGTTGACGACCTGTCGCGCGCGCTCGGTGAGGTTGTATTTCACGATTGCAGAAATCACGGACGGCTTGTGGCCCTGATCGAGTGCGGCGAGCGTGACAAGGCGTGCCGCATCCATTGCGTAGGTATTGCCGGCGATGCGCGCGAGCGATTCCTCGATGCCTTCGAACTTGCCGATGGGCGTTTTGAACTGCCGGCGCACTTCCGAATACGCGCCTGAAACACGCGCGCTGACTTTTGCCGCGGCCGTTGAAAGTGCGGGTAATGAAATCGCGCGGCCATCGGTGAGGCTTTCCATCAGCATGCGCCAGCCGGTTCCGCATTTTTCCTGTCCGCCGATCACCCAGTCCATCGGCACGAACACATCCTTGCCGCGCACGGGACCGTTCATGAACGACATATGCATGGGATCGTGGCGCTCGCCGCTTTCAACACCGGTTGTGCTTGCGGGAATCAATGCGAGCGTGATGCCGAGATTTTCCTTCTCCCCAAGCAGGCCGTCGGGATCGCGCAATTTGAACGCAACACCCAGCAAGGTCGCGACCGGGCCGAGCGTGATGTAGCGCTTGTCGAAGTTCACGCGAATGCCGAGCACTTCGCGGCCTTCGAATTCACCCATGCAGACGATGCCGGTATCCGGAATCGCGCCGGCATCAGAGCCGGCCTCCGGCGCGGTCAACGCGAAACACGGAATTTCTTCACCACGCGCGAGGCGTGGCAGATGGTGCTGTTTCTGTTCTTCCGTGCCGTATTTCAGCAGCAGTTTTCCCGGACCAACGGAATTCGGAATCATCACAGTCAGTGCGGCACTGATGGAGCGCGTCGCGATCTTCATCACGACGGCGGCGTGGCCGTACTGCGAGAACGCCTTGCCGCCATATTCCTTCGGTATGACCATGCCGAAGAAACCTTCACGCTTGATGAGGTTCCAGGCTTCTGGTGGCAGGTCGCGCGTGACGTTGTCAATTTCGTAATCGTTCAGCATTGCGCACAAAGTTTCGACGGGACCGTCGAGAAACGCCTGTTCTTCCGCGCTCAGTTCGGCCTGCGGAAAATCGAGCAGCTTCTGCCAATCGGGTTTCCCGGTGAAAAGTTCGGCGTCCCACCACGTCGTGCCGGCTTCCAGCGCGTCGCGTTCAGTCTCGGAAATTTCCGGCATGGACGAACGATAGAATTTCAGCATCGGCGCGCTGATAAGTTGGCGGCGCAGTTGCGGGATGTTGAAGATCGCGGCTGTCGCGAGGAAAACGGCTGCGACGATGAACTTGCAGACAAGGCCTGCATCGGCGAGCAACAGGAAGCCAACTATGGCTGCGCCCATGATTGCAAAACCGGTTTCACGGCCGGGACGCGCGTAAAGCACCGTAAGCACGACGACGATAAGCAGCACCCAGGCAAGCCACGCAGCGATCATGTTTCTTCCTCTTTCACGAGAACGCCCGCTGGTGCGGGCGCTGTAGGTTGGGGTGAGCGCGAGCGAACCCCAACACCATTCCACGTTGGGGTTCGGCTGCGCCTCACCCCAACCTACGCAAACCTCATTCCGCGTCGCGCTGGTTTTCCGGCGCCGCGCGCTTGAAGACATCCAGTTGCAAGCACGCCTCATTGATACGGCTGATCGTCGGATACGCGCTCATGTCGAGATCGAAACGCTTTGCGTTGTAAACCTGCGGCACGACGAAAAGATCCGCCATCGAAACCTTGTTGCCGTAGCAGTAGGTTTTCACGCGCGGGTCTTTCGCGAGAATGGCTTCCAGCGCCTTGAACCCTTCGTTCATCCAGTGATGGAACCACTTTGTTTTTGCCGCATCATCGATGTCGAATTCGCGCTGCAGGTACTGGATAACCGCAAGATTGTTCAGCGGGTGAATATCGCAGGCGACAAGGTTCGCCAGCGAACGCACCCACGCACGGTCTGCGGTGTCGCCCGGTAGCAAGGGCGGGTTCGGATGAATCTCTTCGAGGTACTCGATAATCGCCATCGATTGTGCGATCGGCTTTCCGCCATCAACGAACACCGGTACGCGTTCCTGCGGATTCAGTTTGTGAAAACCATGATGATGCTGCTCACCGCCATCGCGCACGAGATGCACGAAACGGTGCTCGGCCTCGAGTTGCTTGATGTTCAGCGCGATACGAACACGATAAGCCGCGGAACTGCGAAAGTAAGTGTAGAGCTCCATTACGCCCTCTCAATGGTTTGTTCGATGCTGCCAAAGATCGAGGCACCCGACTTGTCGGTCATGTCGATCTTCACCGTGTCGCCAAATTTCATGAAAGCGGTTTCGGGCTTGCCACTGCGAATGATTTCCAGCATGCGTTTCTCGGCAAGACAGGACGCGCCCTTTGATTCGTCCTGGTTCGCGATCGTGCCGGAGCCGACAATCGTGCCGGCACCGAGCGGACGTGTTTTCGCGGCGTGCGCGACAAGCTGGGCGAAACTGAATTGCATGTCATCGCCCGCTTCAGGCGCGCCAAACCACTCGCCGTTGATCCACGAGCGCAGTGGCAAATGCAGTTTGTAATCTTTCCACGCGTCGCCCAGTTCGTCCGGCGTGACGAACACCGGCGACAGCGCCGAGCGCGGCTTGGATTGCAGGAAACCGAAACCTTTCGCGAGCTCGCCGGGAATGAGATTGCGCAGTGAAACGTCATTCACCAGGCCGATGAGAACAATCTGCTTGCCGGCTTCTTCCGGCTTCGCGTCCATCTCCACATCGCTTGTGATAACAACGATTTCCGATTCAAGATCAATGCCGTATTCCTCACTCGGCACTTTCACAGGATCGCGCGGACCGTAAAATCCCGCGCTAGTCGCCTGGTACATCAATGGGTCTTCGTAAAAACTCTCCGGCACTTCGGCATTGCGCGCCTTGCGAACGCGCTCGACGTGCGGCAGGTAGGCGGAGCCATCAAGAAATTCGTAAGCGCGCGGCAGCGGTGCGGCGAGGTCTTCGAACTTCACGTCGAAGGAATTTTTCGCCTTGCCGTCGTTCAGGTCGCGATACACGGCGTCGAGTTTCGGTGCAGCTTCGCTCCAGTTTTCCAGCGCCTGCTGCATCGTCAGTGCAATGCCTTCTGCCTTCGCAGCTTTTTTAAGATCACGGCTGACAACGATCAGTTCGCCGTCACGGCCTTTTTTGAGACTTCCGAGTTTCATGTAATCCTCTTTTGAAGAATGGACAGGATTAACGGGATTTTTCAGAATTCACAGGATTAAAAAATCCTGTTGATCGCTTTTCCAAATCCTGTAAATCCTGTCTATGCTTTTTCTTCGCCAATCTGTCTGTCAGGGGTGGGCGCCGCATAAAAGGCGGCCCTACGCCGTGAAATGCTTCTTCAAACCCTGCCAGCAGTCCTGGTAATCCGCCTGCAACGCGGATGACTCCATCGCCTGTTTCGCGACATGAAATGCAAAACGCGTTTCGAACATGAACGCCATCGTGTCCGAAACCTTTTGCGGGCTCAAAGTGTCGGCGTTCACGGCTTTCTCGAAACTGCCTGCATCCGGTCCATGCCCGCTCATGCAATTGTGAATGCTTGATCCGCCCGGCACGAAACCGCCACCCTTGCCCGCTTCCTTCGCGTCGTATTCACCATGGATCAAGCCCATGAACTCGCTCATGACATTGCGGTGATACCACGGCGGACGGAAGGTGTTTTCCATCACCAGCCAGCGCGGCGGGAAGATCACGAAATCCATGTTCGCTGTTCCCGGCGTGTCGGATTGCGAAGTGAGCACAGTGAAGATCGACGGATCGGGATGATCGTAGCTGATCGAGCCGATGGTGTTGAAACGGCGCAGATCATATTTGTACGGCGCGAGATTGCCATGCCAGCCGACAACATCCAGCGGCGAATGATTGATGGCTGCTGCCCACAACCGGCCCTGGAACTTCCCGATCAGTTCGAAATCGCCGTCGACGTCTTCATACGCTGCAACCGGCGCAAGAAAATCGCGCGGATTGGCGAGCGCGTTCGAGCCGATCGGCCCGAGGTCCGGCAATTTCAATATCGCGCCGAAATTTTCCGCGATGTAACCGCGTGCTTCCTTGTCGAGCAATTCGACGCGGAAACGAACGCCACGCGGAATGACGGCGATTTCCTGCGGCTCGATTTCAACAACGCCGAGTTCTGTCGCAAGCCGCAAGCGCCCAAGTTGTGGAACGATGAGCAGCTCACCGTCGGCGTTATAAAAGAAGCGCCCTTCCATGGATTTGTTCGCCATGTACACGTGCACGCCGCAACCGGCTTGTGCGGCAGGACCGCCGTTTCCCGCCACCGTGAAAAGTCCGTCGATGAAATCTGTTGGCTTCGATGGCAAGGCGAAAGGATTCCAGCGAAGCTGGTTCGGCGTTGCGGGTTTGTCATCGAAGCGATTGTGGAACGCACCTTCATTCAGAAGTTGAAAGGTGTCGTGCAGGACTGCGGGACGGATGCGATACAGCCAGCTTCGCTGGTTCGCGTGTCGCGGCGCGGTGAATGCCGTGCCGCTCAACTGCTCGGCATACAAACCGTGCGCAACGCGTTGCGGCGAATTGCGGCCTTCCGGCAGCACGCCTTCCAGCGCCTCGGTGGCAAATTCATTGCCGAAGCCGGACATGTAATTTTTGTTGTTAACCGACATGCGATTCCCTTATCGAGAAATCCCGGATTTCGCTCCCTGAATACAGGGACCTTGTGCGCTCTGTTCGAGCTACGCGTCATTGTTGGGGTTCGCTGCGCTCACCCCAACCTACGAACTGCTTTTGAAGAATGGACAGGATTAACAAGATTTTTCAGAACTAACAGAATTAAAGAAAAATCCTGTTAATTGCTTTTCCAAATCCTGTAAATCCTGTCCATGCTTTTTCTTTGCTGATCGACATTTCGCCATATCGGGTTGAAATGCCTCTGCATCTCCTGTTTAAAGCACACCTCTTTTCATCTGGTCTCGTTCGATACTTTCGAAAAGAGCAGTGAAATTCCCTTCGCCAAACCCTTCATTACCCTTGCGCTGAATGATCTCGAAAAAAATCGGGCCGATGCAGTTCTGCGTGAAGATCTGCAGGAGTTTCTGCGTTTTCGTTTCCTGGTCCGCATCCATGAGGATCTTGTTCTTCTGCATGCGCACGAGATCTTCGTTGTGATTCGGAATTTTTTCCTCGATCACTTCGTAGTAGGTATCCGGCGTATCCAGGAACTGGATGCTGTTCGCGCGCAAGGTTTCGACGGTTTCGTAGATGTTGTCGGTGAACAGCGCGATGTGCTGGATGCCTTCGCCTTTGTACTCGCGCAGGTATTCGTTGATCTGCGATTTCTCGTCGGCGGATTCGTTCAGCGGAATGCGCACCATGCCGTCCGGCGCGGTCATCGCCTTGGAGACGAGGCCGGTCTGCGCGCCCTTGATGTCGAAGTAGCGAATTTCACGGAAGTTGAACAGGCGCTCGTAGAAATCCGCCCAGGTTTTCATGTTTCCGTATTCGACGTTGTGCGTGAGGTGATCGATGAAGGTCAGGCCCGCGCCTTTCGGATTGCGATCAGCGACGGTGTAATCGAAGTCCTTCGCGTAGACGTCGCCCTTGTCGCCGTATTCCTCGACAAGATACAGCGCGGAACCGCCAATGCCGGAAATGGTCGGCACCGTGATCGGCAGCGTGTTCGCTTTCTCCGACACGAACTCGGCGCCTTTTTCCTTCGCGAGTTTTTCCGCCTTCGCGGCGTCCTTCACGCGGATCGCGAAACCGGTCGCGCTCGGGCCGTGCTTGGTCGCGAAATCGGCCGCGAAGCTGTTGGGCTCTTCGTTGACGAGAAAGTTTGAATCGTTCTGGCGATACAGCGTGATGTTCTTCGTCTTGTGCTTCGCGACCGCCGTGAAACCGAGATTGCGGAAAAGGTCATGCAGCATTTTTCCGTCCGGCGCTGTGTATTCCACGAATTCAAAACCATCGACGCCCATCGGATTCTCGAAAAGATCTGCCATTTCGCACCTCGCTGTTTCACAAATAGGGTCAGCGGCAAACGACCGCCAAGGAATCGCGAATTATAAGGTTTTCAGGGACTGACTGACACCCGAAGAAAGGATCAGGCCAAGGGGAAAAGCCGTTTTTTCAAGCACTTAGAGGGAAGCGTCGTTCGATATTGCGCTGCAAATCAGAGGGTTAGCGGGGCGGGCTTTGTCCGCCATGGCTTGTCGGCGGGCAAAGCCCGCCCTACGCAAGAACCGTCCGCACCTGGAAAAGCTCCGGGAAAAAGGTGAGATCGAGCGCTTTCCTCAGAAACCCGACGCCCGAAGAGCCGCCGGTGCCCGGCTTGAAGCCGATAATGCGCTCGACGGTCTTCATGTGCCGGAAGCGCCAGAGCTGGAAATTCTCTTCCACGTCGATGAGCTTTTCCGCCATTTCATACGCATCCCAGTACTGCGCGCGGTCTTCGTACACGGTCTTGAACACGGCCACGACGCGATCATCGGCCTCGTACGGCTGCGCCCAGTCGCGCTCGACCTTGTCTTTCGGCACGGGCAATCCCTTGCGGGCCAGGTGGCGCAGGAATTCGTCATAAAGACTCGGCTGGCGCAATAGTCCTTCCAGCCAGTCGCGCACGGGCGCGTCGTGCGCGAACACTTTCACCAGTTCGGGATGCTTGTTTCCCAGCATGAATTCCAGCGCGCGGTATTGCGGCGACTGGAAGCCGGACGCATGGCCAAGCACGTCGCGAAACTCGGAATATTCCGCCGGCGTGAGCGTTTCCAGCACCGCCCATTGGTTGAAAAGCTGGTTCTGCACGGCTTTTATGCGCGCGAGGATCTTGAAACACGGCTCCAGCCGGTCCTCCCGGACAAATTTGATAGCCGCGTCCAGCTCGTGCAAAAGCAGCTTGATCCACAGCTCCGAGGTCTGGTGCTGGATGATGAACAGCATTTCATCATGGTGCGGCGGGGCGGAAAGCGGCTCCTGTGCGGTGAGAATCCGGTCGAGGCGAAGGTAGCCGCCGTAGGTCAGGCTGCCGCTCAAATCGGTGCGAATTCCCGCTTCCAGATCGCGCTTGTTCATTATCTATAGTTCCCAGACTGATCCACAGGTTCCTGCCCGCGCGGGCGTTTTGCTAAACTTGCGCCCTCGCCGGCCTGGCCGGACCGTCATTTTACCAGCCCGGAGCCTTCCGGACGCGAATCCGCACCCGTTGGATAAAGATCGGGCAAGCGCTTGGCGCCGGGAAATGGCGGTTAATAATGAATCAATCACCGTCGCCCGCACACGCGGGCGACGCGGTTATAAGGAGTTTTCCCTTGAAGACCGTGGCAAAGTTCGAGATCAAGTATCTCCAATATCTTGATCCGGACGGCAAACCGACCCAGAAGAACCTGCCGAAATTCGCGCAGGATCAGAACGAACTCGTCGAAATGTATAAAAAAATGGTGTTCGTGCGCGTGTTCGACACCAAGGCGATTGCCTTGCAGCGCACCGGCCAGCTCGGCACCTACGCATCCTCCCTCGGCCACGAAGCGACCCACGTCGGCATTGGGCTGGCGATGATTCCCGAGGACGTTTTCTGCCCGATGTACCGCGAGTACGGCGCGCAGTTCGAGCGCGGCGTGCATCCGCACGAAGTGCTTTTGTTCTGGGGCGGCGATGAGCGGGGCAACAATTTCTCCGGTCCGAAGCATGATTTCCCGTGGGCGGTTCCGATCGCCACGCAGAATCATCACGCCACGGGTGCGGCCTTCGCGCTGAAATATCAGAAAAAGAAAGCGGCTTCCGTTTCCGTGATCGGCGACGGCGGCACCTCGCAGGGCGATTTCTACGAATCGCTGAACTGTGCGGGCGCCTGGAAGCTGCCGAGCGTTTTCGTGGTTGCCAACAACAAGTGGGCGATTTCCGTGCCGCTGGAAATCCAGACGGCCTGCGAAACGCTGGCGCAGAAAGGTATCGCGGGCGGCATGGAATCCCTGCAGGTGGACGGCAACGACATCATCGCCATGCGCGATGCGATGGAAACCGCGTTGAAGAAAGCGCGCGACGGCGGCGGCCCGACGCTGATTGAGGCGATGACGTATCGCTTGTCCGATCACACCACGGCAGACGACGCGCGCCGCTACCGCAAGGAAGAAGAAGTTGAAGAAAACCGCGGCAAGGAACCGTTGATCCGCATGCGCAAATACCTCGAAAGCCTGGGTGCGTGGGACGAGAAGAAGGAAACCGCCTGGAAGGCCGAATGCGCGAAGCGCGTTGATGAAGAAGTGAAAATCTACAAGGCCGCGGGCAAGCCGCCGATCGAGAGCATGTTCGACCACATGTTCGCCAACCTGCCGGAAGACCTGCAGGCGCAAAGGGAAGAAGCACTCGAGGAGGCGAAGCACCATGGCTAAGGTGACATTGATTGAAGCGCTGACGATGGCCATGGCGCACGAAATGAAGAACGACAACAGCGTTGTCGTGCTCGGTGAAGACGTCGGCGTGAATGGCGGCGTGTTCCGCGCCACCGCCGGCCTGCAGGAGCAGTTCGGCAAGGAGCGCGTCATCGACACGCCGCTCGCCGAAGCGCTGATCGCGGGTATTTCGATTGGCATGGCAACGCAGGGCATGAAGCCGATCGCGGAAATCCAGTTCTCCGGATTCATTTACCCCGCCGTTGACCAGATGGTGAATCACGCCGGACGCCTGCGTACACGCACGCGCGGCCGTTTGCACGTGCCGATGGTGCTGCGCGCACCGAGCGGCGGCGGCATTCACGCGCCCGAGCATCATTCGGAATCCAACGAGGCGATGTTCGCGCACATGCCGGGTATTCGCGTTGTGATGCCAAGCTCGCCGCGGCGCGCGTACGGATTGCTGCTGGCATCGATTCGCGATCCGGATCCGGTCGTGTTCCTGGAACCGACGCGTTTGTATCGCATGAACAAGCAGGATGTGGAAGACAACGGCGAAGCCTTGCCGCTCGATACCTGTTTCGTTTTGAAGGAAGGCACGGATGTCACGCTGGTCTCCTGGGGTGCGATGATCCACGAGACATTGCTCGCCGCGAAGGAAATGGAAGCCGAAGGGATTTCCTGCGAAGTGATCGATGTCGCGACCGTCAGCCCGATCGACTACGAAACCATTCTTGACTCCGTCGAGAAAACCGGCCGCCTCGTGATCATTCACGAAGCGCCGAAGACCGCGGGCCTGGGTGCGGAAATCGCCGCGGAAGTTGCCGACCAGGCATTGTTCTCGCTGGAAGCGCCGATCGTGCGCGTGACCGGCTACGACACGCCGATGCCGCTGTTCAAGCTCGAACACGATTACATGCCGAGCGTCGGCCGCGTGCTGAAAGGCATTCGCCGCGTGCTGGAAGACTAAGGGGAAATCGAATGACGACAACTTTCAATCTCCCTGACCTGGGCGAAGGCCTGCAGGAAGCGGAAATCGTCGAGTGGAAAGTATCGGTCGGCGATATTGTCGCCGTTGACGACCCGCTCCTCGCGGTGGAAACCGACAAGGCCGTGGTCGACGTGCCCTCGCCTTACGCCGGAAAGATTTCGAAACTGCACTGGAAGAACGGCGACATCGTGCCGACGCATTCGGCACTCGTCGATTTTGACATCGACGGTGAAGAAGCCGCGCCGGCCACGGCGAAGCCCGCACCGCAGGAATCGAAACCGGCGGCGAAGCCAAAAGCCGCACCGGCAAAAACCGGCGGTGGCAAGACCTTCAACCTTCCCGATCTCGGCGAAGGTCTGCAGGAAGCGGAAATCGTCGAGTGGAAAGTGAAAGAAGGCGACACCGTCGCCGTCGATGATCCGCTCGTCGCGGTGGAAACCGACAAGGCCGTTGTCGACGTGCCCTCGCCTTACGCCGGCACGATTCAAAAGCTGCACTGGAAAAATGGTGACATCGTGCCGACGCATTCGGCATTGGTCGACTTTGCCGTCGAAGGCGAATCCGACGTTGCGGAAGGCAGCACCGACACGCGCGAAAAAGGCGCGGAAAAGGAAGGCAAGGGAGACGACTCCGGCACCGTGGTCGGCAAGATGGCGACCAGCGATGAAGAACTGGAAGACAATTCCGTCATTCGCAAGAAAGGCGGGCGCCGGGAACGCGGCAAGCCGTCGGCAAAAGCGCCTGCACCTCGAGCCGCGCGTCCGGTGAGCGGCACGGGCAAACCAAAAGCCTCCCCCGCGACGCGCGTTTACGCGAAGGAAATCGGCTGCGATCTGGGTCTGATCGAAGGAACCGGCTCGAAAGGCCAGATCACGAAGTCGGACGTCGATGCGTTCATGCAGTCGGGTGCGCGTCCGCAACAGCAGGCTGCCGCTCCGGCGTCGTTCGCCACCACAGGCTCGTGGAATGTTCCAGCAGCAAGCAAGGATGTCGAATACGACAAACCGCAACCGCTCAAAGGCCCGCGCCGCGCCATGCACAACTCCATGACGGCGTCACGTAGCCAGGTCGCCGAATGCACGCTGTTCGATGACGCGGACATTCACCACTGGATGCGGGGGCAGGACATCACCGCGCGCATCATTCGCGCCGTGGTCGTCGGCTGCCGCACCGTTCCGCAGATGAACGCCTGGTACAACGGCGAGAAAATGGAACGCACGATTCACAGCCACGTGGATCTCGCCATGGCGGTGGATACGCCGGACGGTTTGATCGTGCCGGTGATTCGAAAAGCCGACACGAAGAACGGCCAGCAGCTGCGCGAGGAGTTGAATTCCATCAAGGAAAAGACCCGCAGCCGCACCGTCGCGCCCGAGGAAATGAAGAACCCGACGATCACCCTGTCGAACTTCGGCATGATGGCCGGCCGTTACGCGACGCCCGTCGTCGTGCCGCCGCAGGTCGCGATCCTCGGCACCGGGGGGCTGCGCCACGACGTTGTCGCCGTCATGGGCGGCGTCGAAACGCACCGGCGGATTCCGCTCTCGATCACCTTCGATCATCGCTGCCTCACCGGCGGTGAAGCCTGCCGCTGGCTGGCCGCCGTGATCAAGGACCTGGAAAAGCCGTTCTGACGCATGTTTTCACCGCGCCGGTCGAAAAAGCGCGGGAAAAACACCGACAAGAGGCCCTCGTTCGAGGGCCTTTTTTTTCAGCTGCTTCGACCCATCGGATGTAAAAACTGCTCGCCATAATCGCTCCCGGATAACGATAAGACGTAACCCGGTTTCGTGACCCGGACACCCTGCATTTACCAATCAAACCGGCTAGAATTGGCGCCCTCCAAGCCACCCCCCGGGGCATTCCCCGAACTCCTGAAAAGGCGGTCAGAAGAAAATGTCTGCGCAGCTCAGCGACGCGAAAGAACGGCATATCGAAAAGGTCATCACTCACGCAAAGAAAAAGGCCGGCAAGGAGGATGCTCCGCTGCTGGACAACTTCATCCGGCACTACTACAGCGCGGTGGCCGCCGAAGATCTGATCGCGCGCGCACCGGCAGAACTTTACGGCGCTGCTGTCGCCCACTTCGAGTTCGCGCGCAAGCGCACGGCCGGCAAGCCGTCGATTCGCATTTACAATCCCGTTGCGCGCACGGACGGTTACAAATCAACGCACACCGTCGTCGAGATGGTGAACGACGACATGCCGTTCCTGGTGGATTCCGCCAGCATGGCGCTGAACAAGCACGGCTATTCGATCCACCTCACCGTACATCCGATCTTCAAGAGCTTGCGCGACAAGCGCGGCCGCCTCGAGGAAATCGTGGCGCCGCATGAAGATTTGATCGGTGCGCAACAGGAATCGCTGATCCGTTTCGAGATCGACCGGGAAACGGAAAAATCCGATCTGGCCGCACTAGAAGCCGAACTGCACAATCACATGCACGATGTCAGCGCTGCCGTCACCGACTGGGCGACCATGCGCGGCAAGGCGTCGGAAATCATCAACCTGCTCAGCAAGCAGCCGCCGGCGCTTGCCGCGAGCGAAGTCACGGAAGGCATCAAGTTCCTCGACTGGCTGGTGAACAATCATTTCACCTTCCTCGGTTACCGTGAATACGATCTCGTGAGCGAAAACGGCGAAGACGTGCTGCGCGCCGTCGCGGAATCGGGCCTGGGAATCCTGCGCAACAGCGCGGAGAAATCGCAGAGCTTCATGGTGCTGCCGAAAGACATTCGCCAGCGCGCGCGTGCGAAGGAACTGCTGATCATTACCAAGGCGAATTCCGTTTCCACGGTGCATCGTCCGAGCTATCTCGATTACATCGGCATCAAGCGTTTCAATGAAAAGGGCGAAGTGATCGGTGAACGCCGCTTCCTCGGCCTGTTCACCTCAAGCGCCTATTCACGCTCGCCGCGCGACATTCCGCTGCTGCGCCAGAAAGTCGAGCAGGTGATGCTACGCTCGCGCCTGCCGTTCAATTCACATGCCGGCAAGGCACTTTTGCATATTCTCGAAACATTCCCGCGCGACGAACTGTTCCAGGCTTCGACCGAAGAACTGTTCCACGTCGCTACCGGCGTGCAGCAGTTGCAGGAACGCCAGCGGGTCAAGGTGTTCATTCGCCGCGACGGTTTCGGACGGTATTTTTCCTGCCTCATCTACGTGCCGCGTGACCGCTACAACACGCAGGTGCGCGAAAAAATCCAGTGCCTGCTGAAGGAACGCCTTAGCGGCACAGACGTGGAATCCTCCGCGCAGATTTCCGAATCGGTGCTCGCGCGCGTGCACATGATTGTGCGCACCACGCCGTGGCAATTCCCGGAATACGACGTCGCAGCGATCGAGGCCGAGCTGGAGGAAATCGTGCGCTCCTGGCAGGACAAGTTGCAGGACGCCGCCGTCGAGATGTACGGCGAGGAGCGCGGACTGAAGCTCTGGCACCGTTACGGCGAATACCTGCCCGCCGCGTACCGCGAGGACGTGAAACCGAAGGCCGCCGCTTTTGACCTGGGCAAGATGGACGGGCTCGACAGCGAGCAGTCGCTGCACATGAGTCTTTACCGGCCACAGCACAATCCAAAAGGCCTGTGGCGCTTCAAGATTTTCCACGGCGAGCAGCCGCTGCCGATCTCCGATGTTCTGCCGATGCTGGAGAACATGGGCCTGAAGGTGATTTCCGAACGTCCTTATGAAGTCGATCTCAATGACGGCTCGATTGTCTGGATACAGGACTTCGACATCATCTACAGCACGACGCGGCAGATCCAGCCGGAAGATGTGAAGGATATTTTCCAGGAAGCATTTGCAAGCGTCTGGTCGAATCTCGCCGAGAATGACGGCTTCAACCGGCTGGTGCTGGCCGCGGGAATGAACTGGCGGCAGGTGTCGCTGGTGCGCGCGTATTGCAAATACCTGCTGCAAACGGGCATTCCGTTTTCGCAGGCGTACATGGAGCGCGCGCTGGTCAGCAATGCACCGATCACGCAGCAACTGGTCGAACTGTTCGGTATCCGTTTCGATCCGAAGCAGAACAAGAGCCGCGATGCGAATGCGGAAAAGATCATCGCCGGCATTCGTGAAGCGCTGGAAGGTGTCACCAGCCTGGACGACGATCGCATCCTGCGCGCCTTCCTGAATCTCATCAAGGCGACGCTGCGCACGAATTATTATCAACCACCGGCGGAAGATGGCGAGTTCAAGGATTACATTTCCTTCAAGTTCGATCCGCAGCGCATTCCCGAACTGCCGCTGCCGAAACCGGTGTTTGAAATCTGGGTGTATTCGCCACGCATCGAAGGCGTGCATTTGCGCGGCGGCAAGGTCGCGCGCGGCGGCTTGCGCTGGTCGGATCGGCGCGAGGATTTCCGCACGGAAGTTCTCGGCCTGATGAAGGCGCAGCAGGTGAAGAACACGCTGATCGTGCCGGTCGGCTCGAAAGGCGGTTTCGTCGTGAAGCAGCCGCCCGCGAGCGGCGAACGTGAAGCCGTGATGAAAGAAGGCGTGGAATGCTATCGCACCTTCCTGCGCGGCATGCTCGATCTCACCGACAATATCGTGAACGGCGAGATACAGCCGCCCGAAAATGTTGTCCGTCATGACGACGACGATCCGTATCTCGTCGTCGCGGCCGACAAGGGCACCGCAACATTTTCCGATATCGCGAACGGTGTCGCCGCGGAGTTCGGTTTCTGGCTGGGTGATGCATTCGCATCCGGCGGTTCCGTCGGCTACGACCACAAGAAGATGGGCATCACCGCGCGCGGTGGCTGGGAATCGGTCAAGCGGCATTTCCGCGAAATCGGCATTGATACGCAGACGACGAATTTCTCCGCCGTCGGCATCGGCGACATGGCCGGCGACGTGTTCGGCAACGGCATGCTGCTTTCACGGCATATCAAGCTGAAGGCCGCCTTCAACCACATGCACATCTTCATCGATCCGTTCCCGGAACCGGAAAGCTCGTTCCAGGAACGGCAAAGGCTCTTCAACCTGCCGCGCTCGACCTGGGCGGACTACAACACCGACCTGATCTCGAAAGGCGGCGGCGTGTATCCGCGCTCCGCGAAGAGCATCAAGCTTTCCGAGGAAGCGCGCGAGGCGCTCGGTATCGAGGAGACATCGCTGACACCGAGCGAACTCATCCGCGCGATTCTGAAAGCGCCGGTCGATCTGCTGTGGAACGGCGGCATCGGCACCTACGTGAAAGCGAAATCCGAAACAAACTCCATGGTCGGTGATCGCGCCAACGATGCCGTGCGCATCAACGGCGAGGAGCTGCGCTGCCGCGTCGTCGGCGAAGGTGGCAACCTCGGCTTCACGCAGCTCGGCCGTATTGAGTACGCCTTGAAGGGCGGCCGCGTGAATACGGATTTCATCGACAACTCCGGCGGCGTGGATTGCTCCGATCACGAGGTCAACATCAAGATCCTGCTGAACCTCGCGCAGACGGAAGAAAATCTCACCCTGAAACAGCGCAACAAGCTGCTGGCCGGCATGACGGAGGAAGTCGCGGATCTTGTCCTGCGTGACAACTACCTGCAGACGCAGGCCATTACCACGGCTGAAGCGCAAGCGCCGGTGCGACTCAACGAACACGCCTACCTGATGCGCGCGCTGGAACGCGATGGGCGTCTGAACCGCGCGCTCGAGTTCCTGCCGAGCGAGGAAACGCTGAACGATCGGCGCGCTGCGAATCGCGGCCTGATGCGCCCGGAACTTGCGGTGCTGTTCGCTTACGCGAAGATGGACGTGTACGAGTCGCTGCTGGACTCCGACGTGCCGGAAGATTCCTACCTCGGCAGCGAACTGGAAAATTATTTTCCGAAACCCCTGCAGAAAAAATACAGCGAACTGATGCCGCAGCATCGGCTGAAGCGTGAAATCATCGCGACGGCCATCACCAACAGCATCGTTCACCGCATGGGTTCGACGTTCGCGCACCGCATGAAGGACGAAACCGGCGCGTCAATGGAAGCGATTGCGCGCGCGTATGCCATTGCGCGCGAAGCCTACGACGTGCGCTCGTTGTGGGCGGAGATCGAGGCGTTGGACAACCAGGTTCCTGCATCCCTGCAGACCGCCATGAACGTACAGATCGCGCGTCTTCTGAAACACGCGACGCACTGGCTGCTGGACCGGCCGGAAAACTCCACCGACATCGCGAAAGCCGTTGCGCGTTTCGGACCGGGCATTGCCTCGTTGATCGACATTCTTGAGCAGGTGCTGGGCCCCGTCGAAACCAATGCGTTCTCCGACGTGGTGCAGCAGTACATCGATCTTGGCGTGCCTGCGATGCTCGCCCGCCGTATCGCTGCGTTGAAGCCCTTGTACGCGGCGCTCGACATTGCGGACATCGCGGAAAAGCAATCCATGGACGTGCGCAACGTCGCGGCCGGTTATTTCCACATCGAATCGCGGCTTGACCTCGGCTGGCTGCGCGAGGAGATCGACAAGCTCACCGTCGAAGGTCACTGGCAGGCGATTGCGCGCGGCACGCTGCGTGACAATCTCTATTCACAGCAGCGCCGCATCACCGCACTGGCCTTGCGCCAGCCGAAGAAAGGCGCGGCGCCGATGGAGATCGTCAACGCCTGGCTGGCCGAGCGCGAGCAGCGCGTGCAGCATGCCCAACGCGTGCTGGCCGACATGCGCACGGCCGGCAGCCTGGATTTCGCGACGGCGTCGGTGGCCTTGCAGGAGATTCGGAAGATTTCCTGATCCGTCTACTGTCCGAATCGTGAGTAGGGCGGGCCCCCGCCGTCCAGCAATGGCGGGCAAAGCCCGCCCTACGGGAAACTGTGATTCAAGCTCAAGACGTGACCTTCGAACTGCATCCCCGGCTGGCGGCAGATACTGTGCCTGTTGGCACGCTGCCGCTCTGCCGGGTGCTGCTCATGAACGACATGCAATTCCCGTGGTGCGTGCTCGTGCCCCAGCGCAACAATATCCGCGAAATCCACGCCTTGCCCGATGATGACCAGCTAAAGTTGATCCGCGAGATTTCCGGAGTTTCCGCCGCCATGGAAACCGCATTCGCGGCCGACAAGATGAATGTCGCCGCCCTCGGCAACCAGGTATCCCAGCTTCACATTCACATCATCGCCCGTTTCAGGACCGATTCCGCCTGGCCGGCGCCTGTCTGGGGTCGCCAGCCGCCCCGCCCCTATCCGCTTTCTGACCGAAAACAGCAACTTGAGAAACTTCGGACAGCTTTCAATCCGATTATGGGATTTCTTACAACCCTGTAGGAAAAATCCGATTTTGTGATTTCGTCACCTTCTTTATCCTGAAATTCCTCTATATGGGACACGCGACCCTTTTGGTAGGAGTAAGGATATGGCGAGGACAGCAGCAGATATCATGCACACGGATTTTCCCTTCGTGGATTGCGACGTCACGGTCGCCGAAGCGGAGGAATGCTTCGAACAGAATGGACTCACAGCATTACCCGTCCTGAACCCGGACCGCACGCTGTTCGGTGTGTTGACGCCGCAGAACCTCATCCAGTTCTATCGCCGGCCCTTGAACAACCCGCGCGCTTCGCACGCCTGGGAAATCTGCGACGCGCGGCCACTGACTGCGGCGGCGACAAGCCCGCTGAGTGAAATCGCGGGCGCGCTGCTGGAGTCATCGCGCTCGCACGCCCTGATCGTCAATGACGAGAACCAGCTCGTCGGCATGGTTTCTACAGATCAGTTGCTGGAGGAAAACCTGCTGGTGGCCGGCCGCGAGAAGCCGGTGATGGCAGCGCGAACGGCGGCGCCGGAACCGAAATCCCGCTGAAGCCAATTCATTGCGAACTACGTAGCCCGGGTAAAGGCGAGCTGCGCGAGCCGAAATCCGGGGACGCTCTGCTACTCCCGAATTCCATCGCGCAGCTCCATCCGGGCTACCGATCAGGAGAGTGCCGGACAAAGAAAAAGCCCCGCAGCAAACTGCGGGGCTTTTCTCGTATGGCGCGCCCGGAAGGAGTCGAACCTCCGACCTTCTGGTTCGTAGCCAGACGCTCTATCCAGCTGAGCTACGGGCGCATTTGACGGTTTCCCGTCCGAAGGCGCGGCATTATACCGGCCGATCCAGGATTGGTCGAGGCTGAATGCCTCAAAAGTCCTGGCGGAGAGAGGATACTTCTTCGCTCGCCCTCTCGGGTTTCCTGGCGGAGAGAGAGGGATTACTCGCTTCGCTCGCCCTCCGGGCCCGCGCTGCCGCGCGGTTCAACGGGAGTACCCGTTGTCGAACCCTTTCTTTCATGTTCGAGGGTTCGAATCCTGCCGACTCCAGCACCACTTCACAAATATCGGCGCTGGTCCCCCAACTCTTGGCGGAGAGAGAGGGATTCGAACCCTCGAAGAGGCTATAAACCCCTTACTCCCTTAGCAGGGGAGCGCCTTCGACCACTCGGCCATCTCTCCGGAAACTTTCCGGCCGGGCTTCAAGCCCGGCCGCGAAGTCGGCAATCATACCGGCGCGTTCCGCGAGGGACAAGGCTCAGTCCGGCTGATCTTCCCCGCCGCCGGCAGCACTACCGCCGTCCTGCTCCCGCTTGATGCGCTCGTAAATCTCTTCGCGATGAACCGCAACGTCCTTGGGCGCGTTCACACCCAACCTGACCTGGTTGCCCTTCACCCCCAACACGGTAACGGTGACGTTGTCACCAATCATTACCGTTTCTCCTACTCGCCTTGTAAGGATAAGCATGTCGTCCTCCTGTTTCTCCTTGACTCAATCACTCGGACCACCCGGTCCGTTGTTATTTTTCCAGCTCTCCGGCCGGTTTTTTTTCCGAACGGCGGCGTCAACTGCCGCTATCCTGCCTTCACGGCCTTCTCGGGCTCGCCAAGGCGGAACTCATGATGCAATGCGCGTACCGCATTTTCCATCTGAATTTCATCCACGACCACCGAAATCCGCAATTCGGAGGTCGCGATCTGCCGCACCGCAACGCCGGCACGCGCCAATGCGGCAAACATTCTTGCCGCAACATCCGCCTGTGATCGCACGCCAGCACCGATGAGCCCGACTTTCGCGACGCGGCTGTCGCCGTCGATTTGCACATTCGTTCCGGCAAATTGCAGCGCGAGAATTTCCCGGGCCTGCTCGTAATCCTGCCGGTTGACGGTGAACGCGAAGTTCATCCGCCCGTCCGTCGCCATGTTCTGAACGATCATGTCGATGTCGATGCGGCTGTCTGCCAACGGTGCGAGCAATTGCCATGCAGCGTCCGTCGCGGCCGGCACGCCGCTGATGCGGATTTCCGATTCCTGGCTGCTGCACGCGATTCCTGCGATACGGGCGCTTTCCACCGGATCCAGTCTCTCGACGATCAATGTGCCCCCGCCTTCATCGAAGGTCGAGAGCACGCGAAGCGGCACATTGTACTTGTGCGCGAACTCAACGGAACGGATTTGCAGCACTTTCGAGCCTTGTCCGGCCATTTCAAGCATTTCCGCGAACGAAATGCGATCAAGGCGCCGTGCCTCGGGAACCACGCGGGGATCTGTCGTGTAGACACCATCCACGTCCGTGAAAATCCGGCATTCATCCGCCTCAAGTGCCGCAGCAACCGCCACCGCCGTGGTATCGGAGCCACCGCGACCAAGAGTAGTGACATTACCGTGCTCATCGACGCCCTGGAACCCGGCAATCACGGGAACACGGCCGTGGCCGAGTTGTTCACGCAGCGCGCTCGCGTCGATCTCGAGAATGCGTGCCTTCGTGTGTCCGTTGTCGGTGCGAATGCCGGCCTGCAAGCCATTGAACGACCGCGCCGTTACGCCGCGCTTTTCCAGCGCCATGCAGAGAAGCGCGATGGTGACCTGCTCGCCAGTCGAGAGCAGTACGTCGAGTTCGCGGGGATTCGGACGGCCATGTGTGCTGATGGCGCGCGCAAGCCCGAGCAGGCGATCGGTTTCACCGGCCATGGCAGACAACACGACGACGACGTCATCGCCCGCCTCGCGTGACGCAGCAATCCTGTCCGCGACGCCTTCGATGCGATCAATGCCGCCGACGGACGTACCGCCGAATTTCTGTACGATGAGCGTCACGTTCCCCCGCCGTAACGGCCCCCCAAAGATTTTATGGCGACGGTTCGCCGCCGTTGCTCATGAACCGAGTTGCTGGCGAACCCAGCCTTCGACCGCCGCCAGTGCGGCATCGAGGTTTTCAGGGGCGTTGCCACCGGCCATCGCCATGTCCGGACGGCCGCCGCCCTTGCCGCCGACCTGCTGTGCGACAAAATTAACGAGATCGCCGGCTTTGAGTTTCGCGGTTTCCGCTTTCGTCACGCCTGCGGCGAGCTGCACCTTGTTTTCATCGACGGCCGCGAGCACGACGGCAGCAGCACCGAGCTTGTTCTTGAGTTGATCGACAGCATCGCGCAATGCCGCAGCATCCGCGCCATCGACACGCGCGGCGACGATCTTCATGCCGCCGACCTCGACCGCCTGTGCGGTCAGGTCCATGCCCTGCCCCGAAGCCAGCTGTTTGCGCAGCTTGTCGATTTCCTTTTCGAGCTTGCGCGAGCGTTCGGCGAGCTGCTCCACCCTGGCATCGACGTCATCGCGCGAAGCTTTCACCTTGCTGCCGATGCGATCCAATGTGTTTTCGAGATCGCGCACGTACTCAAGTGCGTTGTCTCCGGTCACCGCTTCAATGCGGCGCACACCCGATGCAATGCCGGACTCGGAAAGAATCTTGAAGAAGCCGATATCGCCGGTGCGTGTCACGTGCGTGCCGCCGCAAAGTTCGGTCGAGAACTCGCCGAATTTCATGACGCGCACTTCATCGCCGTACTTCTCACCGAACAGCGCCATCGCGCCGGCCTTGATCGCGTCGTCGTACGACATGAGTTTCACGTCCGCGGCATGATTACGCCGAATTTCCGTGTTCACGAGGTCTTCGATCTCGCGAATTTCCGCCGCTGAGAGCGGTTGCGAATGCGAGAAATCGAAACGCAAACGATCGGGTGCGACCAACGAGCCTTTCTGCGTGACGTGCGAACCGAGCACGTGGCGAAGCGCCGCGTGCAGCAAATGCGTTGCCGAATGATTCAGAACCGTCGGCGAACGCGATTCCCGGCTCACTTCGGCTTCCATCGCATCGCCAACCGTCAGCGCGCCACCGGACAACCTCCCGAAATGCACGAACGCGGCGCCGCGCTTCTGCGTGTCGGCAACATCGAATCGCACCTGGCCTGTTTCCAGCACGCCGCTGTCGCCTACTTGTCCACCGGATTCCGCGTAGAACGGCGTGCGATCGAGAACGACCGCGCCTTCCTCGCCGTCGGCAAGCTGTTTCACGGAATCATTGCCGCGAAACAGCGCGATAACCTTGCCGTGACCCTGCAGGTTTTCGTAGCCGGTGAATTCGGTTACCGCATCGCTTCGGATGTCCTTGCCGTAATCCACCCCGAATTTCGACGCGTCACGCGCGCGCTGGCGCTGCGCCTGCATTTCGCGCGCGAAACCGGCATCGTCGATGGAAAGATTCCGCTCACGTGCAATGTCCGCGGTAAGGTCTGCCGGAAAACCATACGTATCGTAAAGTTTGAAGACGACATCGCCGGGGATTTCGTCGCCCGCGAGATCCTTGATGGCTGCATCAAGAATCTTCATGCCCTGGTCAAGCGTCTTCGCGAACTGTTCTTCTTCGAGTTTCAGCGCGCGCTTGACTGCATCCTTCTGCTTGCGCAACTCCGGGTATGCCTCGCCCATTTCCGCGTCGAGCGCATCCACGAGCTTGTAGAAGAAAATGTCTTCCTGGTCGAGCTGGTAACCGTGGCGAACCGCACGCCGGATGATGCGTCGTAAAACGTAACCGCGGCCTTCGTTGGACGGCAGCACGTCGTCAACAATCAAAAATGAACAGGCGCGAATATGATCCGCAATCACTTTCAGTGAATTGTTTTCAAGGTCCGTGCAGCCAGTCGCTTTTGCCGCCGCCTTGATGAGCTTCTGGAACAGATCAATCTCGTAATTCGAATGCACGCCCTGCAGGACAGCGGCGATGCGTTCGAGCCCCATGCCGGTATCGACGCAAGGCTTCGGCAGATCGTGCATGTTGCCGCTCGCATCACGATCGAACTGCATGAACACGAGATTCCAGATTTCGATGTAGCGATCGCCATCTTCATCGGGCGATCCCGGCGGACCGCCGGCAACGTCGGGACCGTGATCGTAGAAAATCTCCGTGCACGGCCCGCAAGGCCCGGTGTCGCCCATCGCCCAGAAATTATCCGAGTCGTATTTTTTCCCGCCCGCCTTGTCGCCGATGCGAACAATCCGCTCGATGGGCACGCCAATGTCATTCGCCCAAAGGTCAAAGGCTTCATCGTCCGTGTGATAAACCGTCACCCACAATTTCTCGCCCGGCAAACCGTAAACGTCCGTCAGCAGTTCCCATGCGTAGCGGATCGCATCGCGCTTGAAATAATCGCCGAAGGAAAAATTGCCGAGCATTTCAAAGAAGGTGTGATGCCGCGCGGTGTAGCCGACATTCTCGAGATCGTTGTGCTTGCCACCGGCGCGCACGCAGCGCTGGCTGGATGCCGCGCGCGTGTAGGGACGCTGGTCACGGCCGAGGAAAACATCCTTGAACTGGACCATGCCGGCGTTGGTGAACAACAGCGTTGGGTCGTTCGCTGGCACCAGCGAACTGGACGGCACGGCGGTGTGGCCTTTCGATTCGAAAAAGGACAGGAAGCGGTCGCGGATCTCGTTGGATTTCATGTCTGTCAGCAATTGGAAAAATCGGGATCACCAGCGTGGTGCCGGCAGCAAGCTGGGGATTTTCGCAGGCCGGAGGCAGACTTGAAAGCGGCAGGTGACATCTTGCGGGCTTTTTACCGGCCAAACAGGATCAGGCGTCTTCGATATCGCCCTTCAACGCGCGCTGGATTTCGCTCATCCCGAATCCGCGTCCCTGCAGGAACCTCGCCTGCCGGGCGCGTTCAGTGAATTCCGCCGGAATTTCGACGCCGAAGCGCTTGCGTCGCTGGGCTTCGGCGAGTGCCGGCCAGTCGGGATCCTGCTGGTCGATTTCCTGCTCGGCTCGTGCGGAATCAATGCCGCGCTGGGCGAGTTCGGAACGAATCTTCATCGGTCCGTCGCCACGCTCGATGCGCGAGCGCACGAACTGCTCGACGAAACGTTCCTCGGACAACAGTTTCTCGGCCTGCAGCGATTCGAGCGTGGACTGGATGATGTCGTCGGGGATATCCCGCTGCGTCAGCTTGCGGGACAGTTCAAGAAAGGAATGCTCGCGCCGGGCCAGCAGGCCCAGCGCGAGCCTGCTGGCTTTTTGCTCCGGCGTCTCGCCGACGCTGTCAGGCTTCTTCTTCCGCAACCTCGGCCGCTTCCGGTTTCGGTTTCGGTTTACGGCTCGGCAGCAGCGCTGCGCGCACTTTCTGCTCGATGTCATCGGCAATGGCCGGATTGTCCAGCAGCCACTGGCGGACATTTTCCTTGCCCTGGCCTATGCGATCACCGTTGTAGCTGTACCAGGCGCCGGATTTCTCGACGATGTTTTCCTGCACGCCCAGCTCGATGATCTCGCCCGGGCGGGAAATGCCCTGGCCGTAAAGAATCTCGAAATTCGCCTGCTTGAACGGCGGCGCGACCTTGTTCTTGACCACTTTCACGCGCGTCTCGTTGCCGAGAATCTCGTCGCCTTTCTTGATGGCGCCGGTGCGGCGAATGTCCAGGCGCACCGAGCTGTAGAACTTGAGCGCGTTGCCGCCGGTGGTGGTTTCCGGGTTGCCGAACATGACGCCAATCTTCATGCGGATCTGGTTGATGAAGATCACCAGCGTATTGGAACGCTTGATGTTCGCAGTAAGCTTGCGCAGCGCCTGCGACATCAGGCGCGCATGCAGGCCCATGTGCGAATCGCCCATTTCGCCTTCAATTTCCGCCTTGGGCGTGAGTGCGGCGACGGAATCGACCACGACGACATCGACCGCACCGGAACGCACCAGCATGTCGGTGATTTCCAGCGCCTGCTCGCCGGTATCCGGCTGCGAGACCAGCAGGTCTTCGACGTTGACGTGAAGCTTTTCCGCGTAGGTCGGATCCAGTGCGTGCTCGGCATCGACGAAAGCCGCCGTGCCACCCAGCTTCTGGCATTCGGCAATCACCTGCAGCGTGAGCGTGGTCTTGCCGGAGGATTCCGGGCCGTAGATCTCGACCACGCGGCCGCGCGGCAGGCCGCCGACACCGAGCGCGATGTCGAGACCCAGCGAGCCGGTCGAAATGGCTTCGATGTCGCGCGAGGCGCTGTGATCGCCCAGGCGCATCACAGAGCCCTTGCCGAATTGTTTCTCGATCTGGGAGAGCGCCGATGACAGCGCTTTCTTGCGGTTATCGTCCATTCTGGTATCCGTCCGTCGTCGGGGAGTGATTGCGGTACTGTATATCCAAACAGTTCCGACTGAAAGTGCTTTCAGGGCGGAACTGGTGAAAATTCCGCCAACTATGAAGGCTCAGCGCTGCTTCGCGAGCGGCCATTCTTCCAGCACGGTGTACGTCGCGCCCTGCTCGTCGGTTCGCGAACCGACCAGCACGAATTTGTCACTCGACCACTCCACCGGCTGGCGCAGCTCGGTTTGTGGCGCGTGATGCGCATTTCGCGCCAAGGTGACGTGCGGCTTGAACGGCCGGGTTTCCACCAGGAAGCCTTCGCTGCCCATCTCGGTGTTCAGGTTCACGACGAGTCGCAGCAACGGATCCGGCGCCTTGCGACAACCCAGCCAGAACACCGCCGGTTCCGCCCAGAAACCGAGCTGATCCAGCTTGAAACGCAGCGGCTCGGTGCGCACGCGTTCGGCGGCCTTGCGCATGCGGCTCATGGCGCCCGCATCGGCGTTGCCGACGAAACGCAGCGTCATGTGGAAATTCTCGGGCGCTATGGCTGTCCCGCCACACTCTTCCACGGCAGTGCGCGTGAAACGATCGATGGCTTCGCGCGTTTGCTCATCCGGCCAGAGCGCGAAAAAAAGGCGCTGGGAGGGTTTCTTGACGGTTTCGCGCTTCTTGTCATCGGTGTCGCCAGTCGCGTTCTCAGAAGTCATTTTCCATCCGTTCTACAAGTGTCCTGAATGCATGCTCGGCCGTGAGGCGGCGCACCTCGTCGCGATTGCCCGGGAACACGCGGCGCTCGGCCGTAATCTCGCCATTCGGCCAGGCCCACGCGAGCCAGACCGTGCCGACGGGTTTTTCCTCGCTGCCGCCGTCCGGTCCCGCGATGCCGGTAACAGCCACGGTCACATCCGCGCGCGAATGCTTCAATGCGCCGTTCGCCATTTCCCGCGCGATGGCTTCCGAAACCGCGCCGTGCGCTTCGAGCGTCGCGCGTTGCACGTCGAGCATTTCCTGCTTGGCTTCATTGGAATAGGTGACGAACCCACGCTCGAACCAGCCCGAACTCGCAGGCACATCGGTGATGATCGCGGCGATCAGGCCACCGGTGCAGGATTCCGCTGTTGCAATACTCCAACGGTGCGCGGACAGGGATTTTCCCAGTTGCACTGCAAGATCGCGTTCCGTGGAATTCATGCCACCCCCCGAAAAATGAGTTCGAATGGTAACGCAAAGTCACTGGCTTGCGGCCAGCGGCGATCGTTCATTAGCATGGCCGCCTTTCCGCGCAGAATTGAACAGAATATGGCCACGCCCGTCGCCGATGCCTTCGCCGATCACACGCCGATGATGCGCCAGTATCTCGGCGTGAAAACGGAACACCCGGACATCCTGGTGTTCTATCGCATGGGCGATTTCTACGAACTCTTTTATGACGATGCGCGCAAGGCAGCGCGGTTGCTCGACATCACGCTGACGAAACGCGGCCAATCGGCGGGCGAGGCAATCCCGATGTGCGGCGTGCCGGTGCATGCGATGGAGAATTATCTCGGTCGCCTGGTGCGGCTCGGCGAATCCGTTGCGATCTGCGAACAGATCGGCATTCCCGGAGAATCGAAAGGTCCGGTCGAACGGAAAGTGATCCGCATCGTCACGCCGGGAACGGTTTCCGACGACGCGCTACTGGAAGAACGGCGCGACAACCTGCTCGTCGCGTTGCACCGCGGCAAACATATCGGTCTTGCATCGCTCGACATCACCAGCGGACGTTTCAGTGTGCAGGAACTGGATGACGAGGACGCGCTCGCTGCCGAAATCACGCGGCTTTCTCCGGCGGAAATTCTCGTCAGCGAAGATTTCATTGCGGCGAACTGGCTCGGCGAGCGCGCCGGTTTTCGACGTCGTCCGCCCTGGCATTTCGATGCCATCACCGCGAAACGCCTGCTGACGGAACAATTCGGCACGCGCGATCTCGCCGGTTTTGGCGCAGAACATCTCGATGATGGCGTTGCGGCTGCCGGCGCATTGTTCGCTTATGTGCAGGACACACAACGCACGGCACTGCCGCACATTCGCGGACTCGCCGTCGAGCAACGCGACCGCACGCTCATCATGGATGCCGCAACACGACGCAATCTCGAACTCACTGACGCATTGAACGCGAACGGCCGTGATGAAAACACGCTTGCCGGCGTGCTGGATCACACGGCGACCGCAATGGGTTCGCGCTTGTTGCGACGCTGGATTCATGCGCCGTTGCGGGATCGTGAAATCCTGGATGCGCGCTTTGATGCGATCAGCAATCTCCTGGACGCGGGCGCAACGAACAGCTTGCATGAGGTGTTGTGCGGCATCGGCGACATCGAGCGCATGCTCGCGCGCGTCGCGTTGAAATCAGCGAGACCGCGCGATCTTGCCGGCTTGCGTGACGCACTCGGCGAATTGCCGAACGTGCAGGAACAATTAGCTGCGCTTGAAGCACCGCGGCTGCGCGAACTCAAGTTGCAAATCGGCACGCGCACCGAAACCCACGCGCTGTTGCAAAAAGCCGTGATCGACAATCCGCCCGTGGTGCTGCGCGACGGCGGCGTGATTGCAAATGGTTACGATGATGAGCTGGATGAACTGCGGCGATTGAGCGAACACGCCGATCAATTCCTTGTTGATCTCGAAACTCGCGAACGCGAACGTACCGGTCTCGATAAACTCAAGGTCGCCTACAACCGCGTGCACGGTTATTACATCGAAGTCAGCCGTGCGAACGCGCACAAGGTACCGGACGATTACATTCGCCGGCAGACATTGAAGAATGTCGAGCGCTACACCCTGCCGGAGCTGAAACGTTTCGAGGATACAGTGCTCACCGCGCGCGACCGTGCGCTTGCGCGCGAGAAACGCCTTTACGATGAATTGCTC